>NZ_AUEX01000013.1:0-127809 GCF_000426205.1 Acidovorax sp. JHL-9 | reverse complement strand
CGGTTCACGAAATCGAGCACGTAAGATAGTCAACCAGCTTCACGAAATCGGTGAAGGTTCAATGAGCCTCACACACAGAAATTCGGACAGGCCCCGAGGCGGGGGGCACGCAGGGCGTAGGCATTTATACATAGGCATTTGTCCCAGTATCTGCATCCCCATGTCGGGACTTACGATGCGATGCAACATAAGAACCCACGGAGACCTTGTGGCAAGGCTCTTTCCTCAGCATCCCCATGGAGCGATCAAGGCGCAATGAGCGACGTCATTCTTGAAACCCAAAGCCTGACCAAAGAGTTCAAGGGCTTCACCGCGGTCAGCAATGTGACCCTGTCGGTGCGCCGCGGCTCCATCCACGCCCTGATCGGGCCCAATGGTGCCGGCAAGACCACCTGCTTCAACTTGCTGACCAAATTTCTGGAGCCGACCTCGGGTCTGATCCGATTCAATGGTCAGGACATCACCCATGAAAAGCCCGCAGAGATCGCACGCCGTGGCGTGATCCGCTCGTTCCAGATCTCGGCGGTGTTCCCGCACCTGACGCTGCTGGAAAATGTGCGCATCGGGCTGCAGCGCAAGCTGGGCACGGCCTTTCACTTCTGGCGCAGCGAGCGCAGCCTGCGCCAGCTCGATGCCCGCGCCATGGAACTGCTCACCGAGGTGGGTCTGGAGGACCTGGCCGACGAGCTCACGGTGAATCTCCCCTACGGCCGCAAGCGCGCCCTGGAAATTGCCACCACGCTGGCCATGGAGCCCGAGCTCATGCTGCTCGACGAGCCCACGCAGGGCATGGGCCACGAGGACGTGGACCGGGTGACGCAACTCATCAAGAAAGTGTCGGCTGGCCGCACCATCCTGATGGTGGAGCACAACATGAAGGTGGTGTCCACCATTGCCGACTGCATCACGGTGCTGCAGCGTGGCGCCGTGCTGGCTGAGGGACCTTACGCCGAAGTATCGAACAACCCCCAAGTGATGGAAGCCTACATGGGCACGACCGACGGCCAACTGCAGGGAGCCCACTGAAATGGCGACCACTGCTTCCAATACCCCCGCGCTCGAAATCCGCAACCTCGAAGCCTGGTACGGCGAGTCGCATGTGCTGCACGGTGTGGACATCGTGGTGCAGCCCGGCGAGGTGGTGACCTTGCTCGGGCGCAATGGCGCCGGGCGTACGACCACCATGCGGGCCGTCATGGGACTGACCGGCGCACGCAAGGGCTCGGTCAAGATCAACGGCGTGGAAACCATTGGCATGCCCACGCACCGCATCGCGCATCTGGGTGTGGGTTATTGCCCCGAAGAGCGGGGCATTTTCTCCAGCCTGTCGTGCGAAGAAAACCTGCTGCTGCCGCCCGTCCTCAAGACGGGCACGCAGGGCATGCCGATCGACGAAATTTATGCCATGTTCCCCAACCTGGCCGAACGCCGCAACAGCCAGGGCACCCGCCTGTCGGGTGGTGAGCAGCAGATGCTGGCGGTCGCACGCATTTTGCGCACCGGTGCCAAGTTGCTGCTGCTGGACGAAATCTCCGAAGGCCTGGCGCCCGTCATCGTGCAGGCCCTGGCCCGCATGATCATCACGCTGCGCGAGCGCGGCTACACCGTGGTCATGGTCGAGCAGAATTTCCGCTTTGCCGCGCCACTGGCCGACCGCTTTTATGTCATGGAGCACGGCCGCATCGTCGAGAAGTTCGGTGCCAGCGAGCTGGAAGAAAAAATGCCGGTGCTCAACGATCTTCTCGGTGTCTGAGCGGCCAGCCCGCTACGTCCCGTTTTTCGCAACCCTTCTCACCACAACAGGAGACATCCATGAAAAGCAAACTCAAAGCATTGGCACTGATGCTGGGCGCAGCCGGTCTGGCCACTTCGGCCGTCCATGCACAGGAGAAAGTCAAGATCGGTTTCATCACCGACATGTCCAGCCTGTATTCGGACGTGGAAGGCAAGGGCGGCGCAACCGCCATCCAGATGGCCATCGACGACTTCGGTGGCAAGGTGCTGGGGCAGCCGATCGAGCTGCTCACTGCCGACCACCAGAACAAGGCCGACATTGCCGCCTCGAAAGCCCGTGAATGGATCGACACGCAAGGCGTCACCATGGTCTTCGGTGGCACCAACTCCGGCACCGCTCTCGCAACCGCCAAGGTGGCCCAGGAGAAAAAGCGCGTCTATTTCAACAGCGGCGCTGGCAGCTCCGCATTGACCAACGAGCAATGCACTCCCTACACCGTGCACTACGCCTACGATACCGTGGCTCTGGCCAAGGGCACGGGTGGTGCCGTCGTGGACGGCGGCGGCAAGAGCTGGTTCTTTCTGACGGCTGACTATGCGTTTGGCCACTCGCTTGAGTCCGACACCAGTGCCGTGGTCAAGGCCAAGGGCGGCACGGTCGCAGGTGCAGTGCGCCATCCCCTGAATGCCTCCGACTTCTCGTCGTTCCTGCTGCAGGCGCAAAACTCCAAGGCCCAGATCCTGGGCCTGGCCAACGCCGGTGGCGACACCATCAATTCCATCAAGGCCGCCAAGGAATTCGGTATCAACAAGAGCATGAAGACGGCCGGCTTGCTGGTTTTCCTCAGCGATATCCACAGCCTGGGCCTGAAGAACACCGAAGGCCTGCTGCACACCACGAGCTGGTACTGGGACAAGGACGACGAGTCGCGCAAGTTTGCTGACCGCTACTTTGCCAAGATGAAGCGCATGCCCACCGACGTTCAGGCCGCTGATTACTCTGCCACCACCACTTACCTGAAGGCTGTGGCAGCGGTCAAGAGCACGGACGCGGACAAGGTCATGGAATACATGAAGAAGACGCCCATCAACGACTTCTACGCCAAGGGGGGGGTGATTCGTCCTGATGGCCGCATGGTTCACGAGATGTACCTGGTGCAGGTGAAGGCCCTGGCCGACTCCAAGAAGCCCTGGGACTACCTGAACATCATCAAGAAAATCCCGGGTGACCAGGTGTTCACCGCCAAGGCCGACAGCAAGTGCGCGCTCTGGAAATAACCCGCTAACCTGAACCTCCTCCCACCTGCCGCCGCCTGCCATGGAAATTTTTGGTGTCTCATTGCCGGGTCTCTTGAGCCAGCTCCTTTTGGGGCTGGTCAATGGCTCGTTTTACGCAATCCTCAGCCTCGGGCTGGCCGTGATTTTCGGCCTGCTCAACGTCATCAATTTTGCGCACGGTGCGCTGTTCATGCTGGGGGCTGTGATTACCTGGATGGCCATGAACTACTTTGGCATCAACTACTGGTTGATGCTGGTGCTGGCGCCGCTGGTGGTGGGGGTGTTCGGGGTGCTGATCGAGCGGCTGCTGCTGCGCTGGATCTACAAGCTGGACCATCTGTATGGCTTGCTGCTCACACTGGGCCTGACGCTGCTGATCGAGGGTTTCTTTCGCTCGATCTATGGCGTCTCGGGCCTGGGTTACGACACGCCTGAGCTGCTCGAAGGCGCGACCAACCTGGGCTTCATGATGCTGCCCAACTACCGCGCCTGGGTGGTGGTGGTGTCGATCGTGGTGTGCCTGGCCACCTGGTACGTGATCGAGAAGACCAAGCTGGGCGCCTACCTGCGTGCGGGCACGGAAAACCCGCGCCTGGTGGAAGCCTTCGGCGTGAACGTGCCCTTGATGATCACGCTGACCTATGCCTTCGGGGCCGCGCTGGCCGCCTTTGCCGGTGTGCTGGCCGCACCGGTGTACCAGGTGTCGCCACTGATGGGACAGAACCTCATCATCGTGGTGTTTGCCGTGGTGGTGATCGGTGGCATGGGCTCCATCATGGGCTCCATCCTCACCGGGCTGGGTCTTGGCGTCGTCGAAGGATTCACCAAGGTGTTCTATCCCGAAGCATCCTCGACCGTGGTGTTCGTCATCATGGTCATCGTTCTCCTGATTCGCCCCGCCGGCCTGTTCGGCAAAGAAAAATAAGGGGCTGCACCCATGAATTCCAAGAATCTTACCGCTGTCGGCTACGGCCTGTTGTTCGTCGGCCTGCTGGTGGCACCCTTGCTCGGTGCCTACCCGGTGTTCGTGATGAAGCTGATGTGCTTTGCACTGTTTGCCTCGGCCTTCAACCTGCTGCTCGGCTACACCGGCATGCTGTCCTTCGGCCATGCCGCCTTTCTGGGGGGCTCGGCCTATGTGGCGGGCCAGTCCATGAAAGTGTGGGGCTTCACCCCCGAAGTCGGCCTGCTGCTGGGCACGGCCAGCGGCGCGGTGCTGGGTCTGATCGTGGGCTTCTTCGCCATCCGCCGCGCAGGCATCTATTCCACGATGATCACGCTGGCGCTGGCGCAGATGCTGTTCTTCATCTGCCTGCAGATGCCTTTCACCGGTGGTGAGGATGGCCTGCAGGGGGTGCCGCGCGGCAAGCTGTTTGGCCTGATCGATCTGCAGAACGACATGACCATGTACTACGTGGTGCTGGTGGTGGTGGTGGCTGCATTCCTGCTCATCGTGCGCACGGTGCATTCACCCTATGGCCAGGTGCTCAAGGCGATCAAGGAGAACGAGCCACGTGCCATTTCGCTGGGCTATGACACCAACCGCTTCAAGCTGCTGGCGTTCGTGCTGTCGGCCGCGCTGTCCGGGCTGGCCGGCTCGCTCAAGACCCTGGTGCTGGGCTTTGCCACACTGAGCGATGTGCACTGGACGGCATCGGGCCACGTCGTGCTCATGACCCTGGTGGGTGGCCTGGGCACGCTGTCCGGCCCCATCGTGGGATCCGCCGTGGTGGTGCTGCTGGAGAACAAGCTGGGCGAAATCGGCCATTTCCTGGCCACGCTGACCAGCGTGGAGTGGTTCAACACCCTGGGTGAGTCGGTCACCATGGTGACGGGCCTGATTTTTGTGATCTGCGTGCTGTCGTTCCGCCGCGGCATCATGGGTGAAATCATTGCCTGGCTGGGCCGCCGCAAGGCCGGTAGCAAGGGCTGAGTCTCCCGTTGCTCTTTTCGCGCGGGCTTTGCGAAAGCCGCTGCGTCACAGGCGCAGCGGCTTTTTGTATCCCGTCATCTCCAGATAGCCCTGGCCGATCACCGCGCCCGCCGCATTGCGCAACTCGGACAGGCCCTCCCAGTAAATCGCGCCGGTGGAGCCGCTGCTGTCGAGTTCCTGGTTGTCCAGCAGCGCCCGCACGCCCAGTGGGCCGGCAGGGGTATCGACCCGCCACTGCACCGGGTAGCGGGCGCCGCTGTGCGGGCTGTTCCAGTGGCGTTGCGCCACAAAGGCCACGCTGTTGTCGGCAAACACCTGGGTGGGCTGCCCGGCCGGGCGCAGCGAGCCCCCCGACCACAGTGCCGAACCATCGGCGCGCCGCAGGCGAAACGCGGTGAGCGCACTGCCATCGAAGAGGTTCATGCCGATCCAGTCCCAGCCCACGGCGTCGGGGTGCATCAGGGCGTCGCTCCATTCATGGTCCAGCCAGGCGCGGTGGGTGGCGCTGCCGGTGGTGCTGTTTTCAATGGCCATGCGCCGACCGTTGAGCACGATGGCGCCGCTCACCGCCAGCTGCGGCTGGCTGTAGTAATAGCTGGCCTGGGTGGCTTCGGGGCCTTTGCGCGACAGGCCTTGCCGGCCCTGCAGCAGCGGTGGCTGCGTGCTATCGCACTGCAGCTCCAGGCCAAAGCCGTCGCCTTCGATCCGCGCGGCATACCGGCTTCCAGCCGCCGGCGCAGCACCGGCGGGCAGGGCGGTTCGCACCAGCGACCAGCCGTGCAGCCTGACGGCCGTGTCGGCCTCGCTGGCCTGGGCTACGCCAAAGCCGGTGCGGGCAATGCGCTGGTCGTGGTGCAGGCGCTGGCCTTGCATATCGGTCAGCGCCGCGTGGGCGAACAGCAGCTGCTTGGCCGCAAAGGCCGAATCCAGGCCCTGCGTGGCGTCCACGCGGGAACGAAAGAACGTCACCTGAAACCCCCACAACCGGCCTGCGGCTCGCGCATGGCCCGTGAGGTACCACCATTCGGTGTGCAGGTCCGGGTGGCTGCCATGGTCGCGGGGAAACTGCAGGGCCCGCGCGGGCAGCGCCTGTGTGCTTGCAGCGCCCGCAGCCAGGGTCAGCGCCAGCCACTGTCGGCGGGTGCAGGCAGCCATGGGGAAGCGCATTGCGGTGAAAGGCATGGGCAGGTGTGGTGGGCGTTTCAGGGTAGCGGGGCTTCAGGTACTGGTGGGCGGTGGTGCGGGTCAGCGCGGTGGTTTCGATAGCCAAGTCTTGCACAGGCATGGCGTGGATTGTGTCCCAGCGCCTGCGCTGCATGCGCGGCAACCCCGCGCTGCGGCTACCAGTCTTCCTTGACCGCCAGCACCGCATCCTGCCCCGCTGCCGTCCGGCCCGCCAGCCAGGCGGTGAGGGTGCCCGAGGCCACCACGGCGGCGCACAGGGCGAGCAATCGGGCGGCCGGCACGCGCAGCTCCATCGTCCAGTGAAAGCTCTGGGGATTGACCACATGCACCAGCACCAGGGCCACGGCCAGGCCCAGCAGCAGGCCCACGGCCGCGCCGACGCCAGTCCACGCCGCCCCCTCGCCGGCCACCACGGCCAGGATCTGCCGGCGCGTCAGTCCCAGGTGGGCCAGCAGGCCGAACTCCTTGCGCCGGGCCAGCACCTGCGCGCTGAAGCTGGCCGCCACGCCGAACAGGCCGATGCCAATGGCCACGGCCTGCAGCCAGTAGGTGACGGCGAAGCTGCGGTCGAAAATGCGCAGCGAACGCTCGCGGAGGGCGCCGGCCGAGACAAACTCCAGCCCGGCCGCACCCGCACCTGTTTCCGCGCCGGAATCGGCCACCAGCGCGCGGATCGCCTGCTGCAGTTGCGCCAGGTCTGTGCCATCGCGCGGCCACAGTGCCAGGTCGTTGGTACGTGCGTCGCCCGTCAGGCGCAGGTAGTCGGCGCGATCCATGGCCACGGCGCCCGACTGGCGGGCATAGTCGCGCCAGACGCCTGCGATGAAAAATAGAGCTGCTTGCGCTTTTCCGTCCGGTGCCAGAGGGCTGAAAGCCTTTGAAAGTGCGGGCCACTCCATGCCGGGCCGCAGGCCATACAGGTCCACCACCGCCTCGCTGATGTAAACCCCCATCCGGCCCTCGGGCACGGGCAGCGCCGCGCCCACCAGGGGCAGCGTGCGCGCCGGTTCGCTGCCCAGCGGGCGGCTCAGCAGCGTGAGGGCGGGGCGTGCGGCGTCCAGTTGCAGCGGGCTGGCGCGCTGGGGTTGCACGCGGGCCACGCCGGGCAGCCGCGCCACGGCCTGGTCGAATCCGGGCGGCAGCAGGGCCGCCTCACCCCCCGCCGCGCTCAGGGCCGAGCGCACATACAGCGGCGATGGCAGCACCGCATCGAGCCATTCGGTGACCGATCCGCGAAAGCTGGCCACCATCACCGTCAGCGCCACGGCCAGGCTCAGGCTGGCCACCACGCCCCCCACGGCGATGGCGGCCGCGCCGCGCATGCGGCGTGCGCGCTCCAGGGGCAGCACCAGCAGCAGGTGGCCGGCCCCCCATGGGCGCAGGCGTTGCAGCAGCCAGTCCATGCCCCAGGGCAGCAGCGCAATGCCGCCCACCAGCAGCAGGCCAATGGCGATGTAGGCGGCCAATGCAATGCCAAATACGGGTGGAGCGCTTGCCAGTAAAGCGCCTGCAGCGATCAAAACAACACCGACCGTGGCGCCCGAACCCGGGCCGGCCGCGGCGCCCAGGCCCTTGAGGGTTTGTGCCGGCGGCAGGTGGCGTGCCGCCTGGGCGGGCCACCAGCCACCCACCAGGGCGGCCGCTACACCGAGTGCGCCATACAGCAGCGCGGCCGGGCCGCTCCATTGCAGTGCCGGCTGCACCCCGGCAAAGTAGCCGCCTCCCAGGTCACCCCCCAGCAGTTGCAAGGTGGTGGCCGCCAGCGCCGTTCCCAGCGCGATGCCGGCGGCACTGCCCACCAGCCCCAGCAGGGCCGACTCGGCCAGCACCAGGGCCAGGCGCTGGCGCGGCGTGGCACCCAGCACCGCCAGCAACGCGAACTGCGGAGCACGCTGCGCCACGCTGAGGGCCAGCACCGAGAACACCAGAAACGCCCCCGTGAACAGCGCCACCAGCGCCAGCACCGTGAGGTTGACGCGGTAGGCGCGCGACAGGCTGCCGATGCGCTGCACCGCGTCACCCGGCTCGGCCAGCATGGCGTTGGCGGGCCAGCCTGGCAGAGATTGCAGCCGCTGCCGGAAGGCTGTGCGGTCGGTGCCCGCTTGCAGCTGCAGATCGATGCGGGTCAGGTGACCCGCCTGGCCCCACAGGTCTTGCGCCGCGCCGATGTCCATCACGGCCAGGGGCGCGCCACCCGCTGCCACCGTACCGGCCACGCGCACCATGTGCGATCCCTGCGTGCCGGCCTGCAGCCGCAGCGGTGCCGCGCCACTGCCGTCACTCGCCAGGCCCAGCGCCTGCAAGGCCGCAGCGTTGAGAAACACCGTGGCCGGCGCCAGCATGGCCAGCCGCTCGCTGCCGGCAAAGGCGCGGGGCATGAGCGCGGGCGCCACGGCCGGCAGCAGCAGCGCATCCGCGCCCAGCACCCGCAGCACCACGCGGGCCGGTGCAGGCGTGGGTGCGGCGACGGGTTTATCCACCTGGGCCAGCGTGGAAAGCTCCAGCCATGGGCTGGCGCGCACCACCTGCGAGAGGGTCGCCACCTCCCCATAGAGTGCTTCGGGCAGCGGGCCCTGCATGGCGCGCAACTCCAGATCGGGCTGACCGCTGACGGCGCGCACGGCCTGCGCGAACTCGTCGAGGGCCGAGCTGTTGATCACATGCACGGCAAAGGCCAGCGCCACGCCCAGCGTCACGGCCGCCACCGCTGCGGCGCTGCGCCAGGGGTGGTGGCGCAACTCCTGCCAGGAGAAGGTGCGAAGCAGTGCAAGCATGACCCGATTGTGACGGCGCAGCGCCAGCCGGGCAGGCCCTTGAGGCAGATCAAACGTGATGGCCGCAGCCCTTGAAATGGAGCCGGGCGGTTCGTATCTTCGTATCAGGAGCCTGCGCGGCAGAAGGGGCGTCGGCTGCAAATGTGCCGCAGCGGTCCATTTTTCACCGGCTTCTTGACCCATGGCTGGGCCATGGGTCTGCGAATCCGGCAAAAACTGTGCTCGCTGGGGCCCATTTTCGCTATCGACGCCTTCTGCCGCGCAGGCTCCAAGGGCTGGTGCTCCCTTGCCGGCCCGGTTGTCCAACCCTTACGTTCAGGAGCTTCACCATGAATTCTCTGGTTACCCGTGGCAGTTTGTTCGATGACTTTTTCAAGGACGTCGCCCCCGGTTTCTATGTGCGCCCATTGCATGGCGACGGCGTGCCCTCGCCGGCGCAGATCAAGGTGGACGTGAAGGAAACCGATGGTGGCTACACCGTGCAGGCCGAGGTGCCGGGTGTGCCCAAGGAGGACATCCACGTCGCGATCGATGGCAATGTGGTCAGCCTGCGCGCCGAGGTGCGCCAGCACGACCAGAAGACCGAGGGCGAGAAGGTGCTGCGCTCCGAGCGCTATTTTGGCTCGGTGGCGCGCAGCTTTCAGCTGCCCGTGGATGTGGATGCCACGCAGGCCAAGGCCAAATACGACAACGGCGTGCTGACGCTCACGCTGCCCAAGAAGCAGGGCGGCAGCGCACAGCGGCTCAACATCGAATAAGTCTGGCTCAGCCGGCGATGCCGCCCGCCGTGAGCCGCAGCACCCGGTCGGCGCGCGCTGCGGCGGCGTCCGAGTGCGTGACCAGCACCAGCGAGGCGCCATGTTCGCGCGTTTGTGCCAGCAGCAGGTCCAGCACGCGCGCGGCGGTGCCGGGGTCGAGGTTGCCGGTGGGCTCGTCGGCCAGCAGCAGGGCCGGGCGGTGCACCAGGGCGCGGGCAATGGCCACGCGCTGCAGTTGGCCGCCGCTCAGTTGCTGCGGCAGGCGCTCACCCAGGCCCGCCAAGCCCACGGCCGCCAGCATGTGCTGCACCCGCGCCGGGTCGGCGCGGCCCAGCAACAGGAGCGGCAAGGCCACGTTCTGCGCCACATCGAGGTGCGGCAACACATGGAAGGCCTGGAATACAAACCCCACATGGGCGCGTCGCCACAGGGCGCGCTGCGTTTCATCCAGTGGCGCCAGGTCGGTGCCGCCATGCACGATGCGCCCCGCGTCCCACCGGTCCAGCCCCGCCAGGCAGTTGAGCAGGGTGGACTTGCCCACCCCCGAGTCGCCCACGATGGCCACGAATTCGCCCGGCTGCACGGTGAACTGCACGTTGGCAAACACCGGCGTGCCGCTGTAGTGTTTGGCCAGGGCTTCGACCTGCAGCGGACCGCTCATGGCGCAGGAATCTCCAGGCGCTGCAGCACGGCCTGCACCAGGCGCGCGGTGGCGTCGGGCTGGTCGCAGGCGATGGATTGGCGCTGCGGCATGCTGCGCAGCCAGGTGATCTGGCGCTTGGCCAGCTGGCGGGTGGCGGCGATGCCGCGTTCGCGCAGGCCGGCCAGGTCGAGCGGTGCCCCGGGGCCGGCCGCGGCCTGGGCATCGAGCGCTTCCCAGGCCTGGCGGTAGCCCACGCAGCGCATCGAGGGCAGGTCGGGGTGCAGGTCGCCGCGGGCACGCAACTGGCGTACTTCTTCCACGAAACCTTCCTCCAGCATGGCGTCAAAACGCAGTGCGATGCGCTCGTGCAGCCAGACGCGGTCGTCGGGTTCCAGTGAGAAAAGGGCTGTAGCGCTTGTGGGTTGTGCGCTGTCTGCTCTCTTTTTTGTCGTGTGAAAGTGCGAAAGGGGCTGGCCGGAGACATGCCACACCTCCAGTGCGCGCTGGATGCGCTGGCTGTCGGCGGGCGCCAGGCGGGCGGCGGTGGTGGGATCCACGCGGGCCAGTTCGGCGTGCAGGGCCGGCCAGCCTTGTTCGGCGGCCTGGGCCTCCAGCCGGGCGCGCACCACGGGGTCGGCCGGAGGCATGTCATCAATGCCGTCGAACAGCGCCTTGAAGTACAGCATGGTGCCACCCACCAGCAGCGGCAGGGCGCCGCGTGTGCGGATTTCGGCGGTCAGCCGCTGGGCGTCCTGCACGAACTCGGCGGCACTGTAGGCCTGCAGCGGGTCGCGGATGTCGATCAGGTGGTGCGGCACGGCGGCGAGCTCGGCGCGCGTGGGCTTGGCCGTGCCGATGTCCATGCCCCGGTACACCAGGGCCGAATCCACGCTGATGATCTCGACCGGCAGGCGTGGCGCCAGCACGGCGGCCAGCGCCAGGGCGCCGGCCGTCTTGCCCGAGGCCGTGGGGCCGGCGATGGCGATGGCGGGTAGTGGGCTGCTCATGGCTTGGCCGGCTCCCCGAATTTCTGCACCAGCGTCCAGGCTGCGAGGGCGGCACACAGGCCCCAGAACCACACGCCCAGGGCGAGCGGCAGCACCGTGCCGTCCATGCGCTGGCCCAGCCAGTGGCCCACGCCAAACGCCACCAGCATCATGACAAAGCCGTTCAGTGCAGCGGCCGTGCCGGCGGCTTGCGGAAAGGGGCCCACGGCGCCGCTCTGGCTGCAGGGCATGTGGATGCCATGCGCGATCTGGTACAGCAGGAAGGGCAGGGCATAGGCCCAGCCGCTTTGCACGCCGGCGAGGGCGCAGATGCCCATCAGCGTGCCGCCCGTGGCACTCAGCAGTCCGGCCAGCGCCATGCTGCGGCGCAGCCCCCAGCGCACCAGCAGGCGCCGGCACAGCACCGTGCCGCTGATGTACATCGCCGCGTTGCACGACAGCAGCAGGCCGTAGGCGGCGGGGCTCCAGCC
The DNA here is from genome assembly GCF_000426205.1 of Acidovorax sp. JHL-9. Classification (NCBI taxonomy): domain Bacteria; kingdom Pseudomonadati; phylum Pseudomonadota; class Betaproteobacteria; order Burkholderiales; family Comamonadaceae; genus Acidovorax; species Acidovorax sp. JHL-9. The sequence continues at coordinate 116,027 of NZ_AUEX01000013.1, read as the reverse complement.
CAGCACCTGGATGAAGGTGAACGATGAGGCTGCCAGGTAGGTGAACAGTCCCGCGTAGGTGAAGGTGGTGGTGGCCGAAAAAGCCAGAAACGTGGGGTGGCGCAGGATCTGCCCCCAGGTGCGCAGCAGGTGCGCAGGGCGCAGCGCCAGCGGGTTGGGTCGGGCCAGGGTTTCCTCAAAGCGTAGCAGGACCAGCAGCAGCGCCAGGCCGCCAAAGCAGCCCAGCGCGGCCATCGTGGCGCGCCAGCCCAGGTGGTCCGCCAGCAGGCTGCCCAGGGGCGGACTCAGGCAGGCAATGGTGCCCAGGCCCGTGAGCGCGCGGGACATGGCGTGCGCGCCTTGCACCGGCGCATACAGGTCGCGCACCACGGCGCGTGCGCCCATCACGCCGGCACCCATGGCGGCGCCCTGCACGGTGCGCCAGAAGATCAGCGTTTCCATCGATTGCGACAGGGCGCAGCCCAGCGCGGCCAGCACATAGGCCAACAGCCCCGCCAGCAGAATGGGGCGGCGCCCCCAGCGGTCCGACAGCGGCCCCCACGCCAGCTGCGAGCAGCCAAACGCCAGCAGCAGGGCCGTGAGTGTGAGCTGGGATTGGGCCATGCTGGCCAGGAGCTGCGCCTTGAGCGTGGGCAGCGCAGGCAGATACAGATCGGTGGTGATCGGCTGCAGGCCCAGCAGCAGCGCCAGCAGGCCAATGACCAGCCCGGCCGGCATGGTCGCAGCGCCCGTGCGTGCCGGGGCGGTGGAAGCGTCAGACATGCACTGGAGGGTAGCAGATGCAGGGCCGCAAAATGCCTTGCCAGCCCCCGGCACAACCGCCTGTGAAGGTGCTCAGGACAGCCTGGACGCCGACTGCATGGGCGAGGAGGTGTCGATCGCGAGATCGCCGGCATCCACCGCGCGGACGCCGGCGGCCAGCCGCACGCGCAGCGCCAGATCGGTGCGCGAATCGGCATTGTGCAGCGCTTCCTCCAGTGAAATCCGGCCCTCGGTATAGAGCGCGTACAGCGCCTGGTCAAAGGTGCACATGCCGATTTCGGTGCTGCGCCCCATGGTCTCCTTGATGCCCGTGAATTCGCCCTTGGCGATCAGGTCGGCGATGTAGGGCGAGTTGAGCATCACCTCGACCGCCGGGACCAGCTTGTCGTGCAGGCCCGGAATCAGCCGCTGCGACACCACGCCCGCCAGGTTCATGCTCAGGTCGATGAGCAACTGGTGGTGCGCGTCTTCGGGGAAGAAGTTGATGACCCGTTCCATCGCCTGGTTGGCATTGTTGGCGTGCAGCGTGGACAGGCACAGGTGGCCGGTTTCGGCATAGGTAATGGCCTGCTTCATGGTGTTGCGGTCGCGGATCTCGCCGATCATGATCACATCGGGAGCCTCGCGCAGCGCATTCTTGAGCGCCTCTTCGTACGACAGGGTGTCAATGCCTACCTCGCGCTGGTCCACCACCGAGCGCTTGTGGACATGCAGAAACTCCAGCGGGTCCTCGATGGTGAGGATGTGGCCGGTCACGTTCTCGTTGCGGTAGTTGATCATCGACGCCAGCGTGGTCGATTTGCCCGAGCCCGTGGCGCCGGTCACCAGCACCAGACCGCGCTTGCGCAGTACCAGCTTTTCAAGAATGGGTGGCAGCCCCAGCGCCGCCAGGGGCGGGATCTTGCTCTTGATATAGCGAATCACCATGCCGGTCTCGCCGCGCTGCACGAACACGTTCACCCGAAAGCGCCCCAGGTTTTCGGCCGAAATGGACAGGTTCATTTCCATCCTGGCCTCGAACTCGCTGATCTGCTTTTCGTTCATCACCGAATAAGCCAGCTGCTTGACCTGCCCCGGCAACAGGGCGGGCATCGTCAGCGGATGGGTGACGCCTTCGACCTTGAGATTGACGGGAGCGCCCACGCTGAAGAAGAGGTCAGAGCCGCCGTTCTCGACCAGGGCGTTCAGGAAGCTGAAGATTTCCACGGTGAATTCCGCTAAATGTGGCAATTTGTATGCCCCGGCGAGCATATCCGCTGGAGCGCGCGGCGCAAAAAAGGGGGCGAATGCCCCCCTGATCCCGGTGTGCGAATCCGCGTTGCGGATTACACCACTCCCTGTGCCAGCATGGCGTCGGCCACCTTCACAAAGCCGGCGATGTTGGCACCGTCGATGTAGCTGACCGAGCCATCGGCGCGCTGCCCGTATTTCAGGCAGGCGGCATGGATGCCCTGCATGATCTGCAGCAGGCGGGCGTCCACTTCTTCGGCGGGCCAGCTCAGGCGGGCCGCGTTCTGGCTCATCTCCAGGCCCGACGTGGCCACGCCACCGGCATTCGATGCCTTGCCCGGTGCGTACAGCACGCCAGCGGCTTCAAACGCCTTGGCCGCTTCGATGGTGGAAGGCATGTTGGCGCCTTCGGCCACGCACAGCACGCCGTTCCTGATCAAGGCGGCGGCATCGTCGGCGTTGAGCTCGTTTTGCGTGGCGCAGGGCAGGGCCACGTCCACGGCGATGTGCCATGGCGTCTTGCCGGCCTGGAACTCGGCGCCCACCAGCTGGGCGTAGTCGTTGACGCGGCCGTATTTGTGGTTCTTCACTTCCATCAGGATGGCCAGTTTTTCGGCCGTGAAACCATCCTTGTCGTACACCGTGCCGCTGGAGTCGGACACCGTCAGCACCTTGGCGCCCAGGGCCATGGCCTTTTCCACTGCGTACTGCGCCACATTGCCCGAGCCGGATACCGACACGGTCTTGCCGTCAAACGATTGGCCGCGGGTCTTGAGCATCTCTTGTGCAAAGTACACCGTGCCGTAGCCGGTGGCCTCGGGGCGGATCAGCGAGCCGCCGAACGACAGGCCCTTGCCCGTGAACACGCAGTCCGCACGGTTGCTGAGCTTCTTGTACATGCCGGCCATGTAGCCCACTTCGCGGCCGCCCACGCCGATGTCACCGGCCGGTACGTCGGTGTCGGCGCCGACATGGCGGAACAGTTCCGACACAAAGGCCTGGCAAAAGCGCATCACTTCGCCAGGGCTCTTGCCCTTGGGGTCGAAATCGGAGCCGCCCTTGCCGCCGCCCATGGGCAGCGTGGTCAGCGCGTTCTTGAAGGTTTGCTCGAACCCCAGGAACTTGAGCACCGACAGGTTCACCGAGGGGTGGAAGCGCAGGCCGCCTTTGTAGGGGCCAATCGCCATGCTGTGCTGGATGCGGTAGCCGCGGTTGACCTGCACGCTGCCATGGTCGTCCACCCACGACACGCGGAACATCACCACCCGCTCGGGTTCCACCAGCCGTTCCAGCAGGCCGTGCTCGGCGTAGCGGGGGTGCTTTTCGATGAAGGGCCACAGGCTTTCCATGACTTCTGTGACAGCTTGCAGAAATTCAGGTTGGCCAGGGTTGCGCTGTGCGACCTGCGCGAGGAAGCTGTCTACGGACTCGTACTTCATGGAAAGGACTTTCTGTGCAAAAAACGAAATATGCGGCGTTGCAGCACCGAATTATGTCAAAAAGACATGCACTCATGCATGGCGTTGCACCGTGATGGGGCATTTTGGGTGGGGTCTGCCGGTTTTTGGTGCGTTCTGGCGATCGATTTTGGTGCATTGGCATGTCATGCGTTTGTCACCCTTTCGCACCATAGTGGACCGTTTTCAATACACACCAGAGGGGCGGAAGAGATGCGTCAACAACCCATTGCAAAAGTCGGGCTCCTTGTCCTGATAACAGCCACTGCGCTGGTGGCATGCGGTGGCAGCGATGGGCCGAACTACCCGACGCTCAGCGGCGAGCGGCCCCTGGTGATCGGGCACCGCGGCGCCAGCGGCTACCTGCCGGACCACACGCTCGAAAGCTACCGGAAGGCCATCGAGATGGGGGCCGATTTCATCGAGCCCGATCTGGTCGCCACCCAGGATGGTGTGCTCATCGCCCGCCACGAGCCCAACATCACCGGCACCACCGACGTGTCCACCCGCGCCGAATTTGCCAGCCGCAAGACCAAGAAAGTGGTCGACGGCGTGGAAGAGGAGGGCTGGTTTGCCTCGGACTTCACCCTGGCAGAAATCAAGACCCTGCGCGCCATCCAGCCCATGGCCGACCGCGACCAGTCGTTCAACGGCAAGTACCAGATCCCCACGCTCGATGAAGTGCTGGACCTCGCCAGGAGCGAAGGCACCAAGGCCGGCCGCACGGTGGGCGTGTACCCCGAAACCAAGCATCCCACCTACCACGTCAACCTGGGCCTGAAGCTTGAAGACCGCCTGCTGGCCACGCTGGCCAAATACGGCTACACCACCAAGGCGTCGCCCGTGATCGTGCAGTCGTTCGAGGTGTCCAACCTCCGATACCTGCGCACCAAGACGCAGGTCCGCCTGGTGCAACTGGTGGATGCCAATGACGTCAACGCCAACGGCAGCATGGATCTGACAGCGCCCTATGACAAGCCTTACGACTTTGCCGTGGCGGGTGATGCCCGCACCTTCGCCAGCCTGCTCACCCCCGCAGGGCTGAAGGAGGTAAAGACCTATGCCGACGGCGTGGGTCCCTGGAAGCCCTACCTCATTCCTTCCAGGCAGGTGGACGCCAACAACGACGGCAAGCCCGATGACCTCAACGGCGACGGCAGGATCGACGACCGCGACCGCGTGATGATGGCGCCCACCAGCGTGGTCAAGGACGCCCACGCCGCCGGCTTGTTCGTGCATGCCTACACCTTCCGCAGCGAGGCCAAGCGCTTGGCGTCGGACTTCAAGGGAGACCCCAAGGCCGAATACCAGCTGTTCTTCGACCTGGGCGTGGATGGTGTGTTCAGTGATTTCCCGGACCACGCCAAGGCCGCGCGGGGGAATTGAAGCCCCCTGAGGCGCTGCGCGCCATCCCCCAAAGGGGGACGCTCCCAGCGCGGCGGGGCGGCCCTTGCGCGGGAGCGCTGGCGTTCGGCCGTGCCGGCGCGAGGGCAGCGCTTCGCTTGATCGCTCTGTTGGCCCTTCGGGGCCGATTTTCTTTTCTGACCTTTGCCGGCCCGTGGAGCGGTTATCGGCCGCGCAGGAACAGCGCGTCCAACTCGCGCATCGACAGCTGCCGCCAGGTGGGGCGCCCGTGGTTGCACTGGTCCGACCGGTCGGTGGTCTCCATCTGCCGCAGCAAGGCGTTCATCTCGTCGAGGGTGAGCTTGCGGTTGGCGCGCACGGCGCCGTGGCAGGCCATGGTGCCCAGGATTTCATTGCGCGCGCGTTGCACCACGGTGCTGGCGTCGTGCGCGGCCAGTTCGGCCAGCACGCTGCGGGCCAGCTCCACCGGGTCGCCAAACCCGGACGCCGTGGCCAGCGTGGTGGGCACGGCGCGCACGGCCAGGGTCTTGGGGGAGAAGGGCACCACCTCCAGTCCCAGCGTGGCCAGCACCTCGGCCGACGCCTCGGCGGTGGCCACCTCTTCGGGGGTGGCGGCAAACGTGGCAGGAATCAGCAGCGGCTGGCTGGCAATGCGGGCGCCGCTGTCCACCTGGGCCTTGAGGCGCTCGTAGACGATGCGCTCGTGGGCGGCATGCATGTCCACCACCACCATGCCTTGCGCGTTCTCGGCCAGGATGTACACGCCGTGGAGCTGGGCCACGGCCTTGCCCAGCGGCCAGATGGCTTGGTCGCTGTTGCGTGGGTTGAGGGGAATGGGCGCCGGGGGTGGTGGCATGGTGTCCGTCTGCACACTGCTGCTGCTGGCCATCCAGTCCACCCGTGGTGCGGTGGGCCCGGCCGGCACGGCACCCGCGCTGTCCTTTTTCGGCCCCCACAGGGCCTGCAGGTCGGCTACATGGTGGCCACGTTCTTCAAATTGGATAGCGGCTTGCGCTTGCCAAATCTGCGCTAGCGGCTGTTCTGGCTTGAAGTCCTCGGCGCCGCCGGGGATGGCAGCCGTTTCGGGGGGGGGCGATGCCCCGGCGGCCAGCGCGGCGGCGCGCGGGGCGGCCAGCGCGTTTTCGACCGCGTGGCGCACGGCCTGGTGCACTTCGCGGCTGTCACGAAAGCGCACCTCGATCTTGGTGGGGTGCACGTTCACATCCACACGGGCCGGGTCGATCTCCACATACAGCGCATACACCGGCTGCTTGTGGCCATGCAGCACGTCTTCGTAGGCGCTGCGCGCGGCGTGCGTGAGCACCTTGTCGCGCACGAAGCGGCCGTTGACATAGCAGTACTGCTGGTCGGCGCGCGAGCGGGCGGCATCGGGCAGGCCTGCGCGGCCCGTGACGGTGACAGGTCCCACGCGGTGCTGCACGGCCACCGACTGCGCCACGAAGTCTTCGCCCAGCACATCGGCCAGGCGGCGCGCCAGGGCGTCCTGCAGGTTGGCGTCGCCCGGCACGAAGGTGGCGCGCCACTGCTCCACCAGCTTGCCCTCGTGCCAGATGGCAAAACCCACATCGGGCCGCGCCAGCGCGTGGCGGCGCACCGATTCGATGCAGTGGGCCAGCTCGGTGGCATCGGCCTTCAGGAACTTGCGGCGCGCGGGGGTGGAGAAAAACAGCTCTTTCACCTCGACCGTGGTGCCGGTGCCGCGCGCCGCCGGGCGCAGCTCGCCGCTGCGGGCATCGAGCAAAAAGGCGCCCGGCTGGTGCGCGGGGCGCGACAGCAGCGCCATTTCGGACACCGAGCCGATGGCGGCCAGCGCCTCGCCCCGAAAGCCCATGGTGGCCACGGTTTCGAGGTCGCTCAGGCTGGTGATCTTGCTGGTGGCGTGGCGGCGCAGGGCAATGGGCAGCTCTTCCTGCGGAATGCCGCAGCCGTCGTCTTCCACGGCGATCAGCCGCACGCCGCCAGCCAGCAGGCGCACGGTGATCTGCGTGGCACCCGAGTCGAGTGCGTTGTCCACCAGTTCGCGCACCACGGAGGCCGGGCGCTCTACCACTTCGCCAGCGGCGATCTGGCTGATGAGTTCGTCGGGCAGATCGCGGATGGGGCGGCGGGGCGGTGGGGAGAGGGTGGTGTCGTTCACCGGGTGATTTTAGGGCGGCCGCGCAGGGGCATCGGATGGGGCGCTAGGGGCCGATGGGGATAATGCGCGCTGCCTTTGTGTTGCCGGAACCTCCATGGAATTAGTGACTTTTCTGATCGACTTCATCCTGCATGTCGACAAATACCTCGAAGCCTTTGTCGCCAGCTATGGGGCCTGGGTGTATGCCCTGCTGTTCCTGATCGTGTTTGTGGAAACCGGCGTGGTGGTCATGCCGTTTCTGCCGGGCGACTCGCTGCTGTTCATCGTGGGCGCGCTGTGCGGGGCGGGGATGATGAGCTTTCCGCTCGCCAGTGCCGTGCTGATCGCCGCGGCCATCCTGGGCGACCAGTGCAATTATTCGATTGGCCGTTACTTTGGTCCCAAGGTGTTCCAGTGGGAAGACTCGCGCTGGTTCAACCGGCGGGCGTTCAACCAGGCCCATGATTTTTACGAACGCTATGGTGGCATCACCATCGTGATTGCACGCTTCATGCCGTTCATTCGTACGTTTGCTCCGTTCGTGGCCGGCGTGGCACAGATGGGGCGGGCCAAGTTCACTGCCTTCAATGTCGGTGGCGCCCTGCTCTGGGTGCTGGGGATCTGCTCCGCAGGCTATTTCTTTGGCAACTTTGCCTGGGTGAAGGAGAACCTGGACAAGATCATCTGGGCCATGATCTTCATTCCCGGCTTGATGGCCATCTTTGGCGCCTGGCGTGCGGGCCGCAAGGCCAACGCGGTCTGAGGGGGGCAAAAAAACAAGGGCCTGGCGCGGATGTGTTCCGCGCCAGGCCCTTGTTGTTTGGGGCGCTGAATCAGCGGCGGGGCTTGGACTGGTCGCGGTCCTTGCCGAGTTCATTGCCGATCAGGGCACCAGCGGCGGCACCGCCTACGGTGCCCAGTGTGCCGCCCAGCACGGCGTTGCCGGCAACGCCCCCGACCACGGCACCTACGCCGGTACCGATCTGGGCATTGGTGGGGTTGGAGGCGCATCCACCCAGGGCCAGGGTGGCAGCGCAGACAGAGGTGGCGAGAGCGAAACGGATTTTCATGGCGGGAATCCTTGAAAGTGCTGTGGAAAGACCGTGGCGGCAAGGCCATCAGGGCCACCGCGGGGCCGCGATCCCACTATCGCACGCCAGGGGGTGCTGCGCTGTAGGACGCCCCGACCGGACGGTGTAGGACAGGGGAGCCACTGGGGGCTGGTGGGCTGGCCCAGCTCCGGTCTGCGCCGGGCGCGCGCCAGTGCTCAGCCCGGCGCCAGGCAGAGGGTGACCAGCAGCGAGGCGTCTTCGACGGCCGTCAGGGCGTGCAGGGCCCGTGGCTGCAGGTGCACCAGATCGCCCGCGCGCAGCAGGTGCGTGTCGCCGCCGGCCTTGAACTCCACCGTGCCTTCCAGGCACTGCACGGTCGCTTCACCGGGGGTGTGGTGCTCGCGCATGCTTTTGCCGGCAAGCAGCACCATGCGCATGACTTCCAGCTGGCCGGCCTTGAGGATGGCGCTGGAGGTGGCCTGTGCCAGGCGGTCGCCGAGCGGAAGGACACTGACGACCTGGCCAGAAGGGGTGTGGGGAAGTGCCATGGGGTGTCTCCTGTGCAGTCGGATGAATGGATCGACTCTAAACCGACCGGCTGCGCGCCAGCGGCGGGTTCTTGGCGAAATAGCGCGTGATGCCGCGCATCAGCGCATCCGCCAGCTGCACCTGGTAGGCGCTGCTGCGCAGGCGCGCTTCTTCCTCGGGGTTGCTGATGAAGGCAGTTTCGACCAGCACGCTCGGAATGTCGGGGGCCTTGAGCACGGCAAAGCCCGCCTGCTCCACGCGCGGTTTGTGCAGCTTGCCCACGTTGCCGATTTCGCCCAGCAGCACGGTGCCCAGCTTGAGGCTGTCGTTGATCTGCGCCGTGGTGCTCATGTCCAGCAGGGCGCGCTGCACATGCTGGTCTTTCGACTGTACGTTCAGGCCACCCACCAGATCGGCCTGGTTTTCCTTGTTCGCCAGCCAGCGCGCGGCGGTGCTGGAGGCGCCGCCCTGGCTCAGTGCAAACACGCTGGCACCGCGCGCCGCGGGCGTGGTGAAGGCATCGGCGTGGATGCTGACAAACAGGTCGGCCTGCACGCGCCGCGCTTTCTCGACACGGGTGCCCAGCGGCACGAAGTAGTCGCCATCGCGCGTGAGGTAGGCGCGCATGGGGTTGCCGCCCACGGTGGTGGCGTTGATGCGGTCGCGCAGCAGGTGGGCCACGCGCAGCACCACGTCTTTCTCGCGGGTGCCGGCCGGGCCGATGGCGCCCGGGTCTTCGCCGCCATGGCCGGGGTCCAGCGCCACGATGATGATGCGGTCGGTCTGCTGGGTGCTGGCCCGGGAGCTGCCGGTGCTGCGTGCCGGCGGTGTGGTGGGCTGTGCCGGGGCGGGGGCTGTGGCGGTGACCACGGCCGGGGGCGCTTCGGGTGGCAGCGCACGCGTGGCGCGCTGGGTCATCAGCTCGCCCAGGGGGTCTGTCTCGGCAGAGGGCGAGGCGGTGGCGTGTGGCGCCGCGCCGGCCCGGGTGCCAGCGGGCGCTGTGGCCACAGCCGGGGCCGCAGGTGCATCACGCAGGCGCTCGGCAATCAGGGCTTCCAGCGGGTCCACGGGCTGTGCGGGGTACAGGTCCAGCACCAGCCGGTGGCCGTAGGCGGCCACGGGCGTCAGCGTGAAGACCTGGGGCATGGCGGCCTGCTTGAGATCGATCACCAGGCGCACCACCCCTGGCGTGTTCTGGCCCACGCGGATGCCGGCAATGTTGGGGTCGTCGGCCTTGACCTTGGCCACCAGTTCGCGCAGTTCGGGGCTGAGGTCGATGCCTTCGATGTCCACCGCCAGGCGGGGCGGGGTGGTGACGAACAACTGCTTGGTGGTCAGCTGCCCATCGGATTCGATGGTGACGCGCGAATACTCGGGCGCGGGCCACACGCGCACCGCCACGATGGTGGCGCCCCGCGCGATCTGCTGCGCGCCCAGCAGCAGCACCAGGCTGCCGGCCTGCAGCACGGTGCGGCGCGATGGGACGGAAGGCTTTGCAGGCCGTGGCTGGCCGGGGGCAGGGGTCATGCGGTCATTCCTTGCAGCAGGCTGCGGCCCAGGGGGGTGGGGGCCTGCAGCGTGACTTTCCTTTCGGTGTCGTCAATTGCTTCAATGTGTATAGCAAGGTCCGCAGGCGGGGTAAGTTCTGCAGCCTTCTCTGGCCATTCTGCCAGCTTGAGGCCCGGGCTGGCAAAAATATCCCGGAAACCCGCGTCTTCCCATTCGCGCGGGTCGTCAAAGCGGTAGAAGTCAAAGTGCCAGATCGCCAGGCCCGGCGCTTCATGCGGCTCGACCACGGCGTAGGTGGGGCTCTTGATGCGCCCCTGCACGCCCAGGGCGCGCAGCAGGTGGCGCACCAGGGTGGTCTTGCCGGCGCCCAGGTCGCCATGCAGCGTGAGGAAGGCATTGGCCAGCAGGGGCTGTGCGGCCAGGGCGCGGGCAAACGCCGCCGTGTCGTCTTCGCTGTGCCAGGTCAGCACGCACGGGGTAGGGGCGGGAGCCTTGGCGGTGGCAGTTTCTACAATCCGGCCGATATGTGGTGCAACAGTCAACTCGTTCCTCAATTGCGGGATTGGGCCCGCGAACTTGGATTTTCCCAAATTGGCGTGGCGGGTGTGGATTTGTCTGCGTCCGAGACCGGGTTGATGCAATGGCTGGCGCAAGGGTTCCATGGCGACATGCATTACATGGCGGCGCACGGCCTCAAGCGCGCACGCCCGGCCGAACTGGTGCCGGGCACCGTGAGCGTGATCACCGCGCGCATGGACTACCTGCCGCGTGACATGCTCATGCAGACGCCCGAGGGCTGGCAGGCCGTAGAGCTGGCCCGCCTTTCGCGCCCGCAAGAGGGCATTGTGTCGGTGTATGCCCGGGGGCGCGACTACCACAAGGTGCTGCGTGCGCGCCTGCAAAAGCTCAGCGACCGCATTGCCGAGGCCATAGGCCCTTTCGGCCACCGCGTGTTCACCGATTCGGCGCCGGTGCTGGAGGCCGAACTGGCCTCCCGCAGCGGCCAGGGCTGGCGCGGCAAGCACACGCTGGTGCTCAACCGCGAGGCGGGTTCGATGTTTTTTCTGGGCGAGATCTACGTGGACATGGCCCTGCCACCGAGCGAGCCTGTCACCGCGCACTGTGGCAGCTGCAGCGCCTGTATCGATGTGTGCCCCACGCAGGCCATCATCGCGCCGCACCGGCTGGATGCGCGGCGCTGCATCTCGTACCTCACCATCGAGCATGCGGGGCCGATCCCTGTGGAGCTGCGCCCGCTGATGGGCAACCGCATCTATGGTTGCGACGACTGCCAGCTGATCTGCCCGTGGAACAAATTCGCGCAGGTCAGCCGCCTGCCGGATTTTGACGAGCGCAAAGGCCTGGCCGGCCAGCAGCTGGTGCACCTGTTTGCCTGGGACGAAGCGACCTTTTTGCGCATGACAGAGGGCGGCCCCATCCGCCGCATCGGCCATGAGCGCTGGCTGCGCAACGTGGCCGTGGCGCTGGGCAACGCGCTGCACGCCACGGGCGACGAGGCCTTGCGTGCGGCGCTGCAGTCGCGCGCCGAGGACGCCAGCGCGCTGGTGCGCGAGCATGTGGCTTGGGCGCTGGGGCCTGAATGAAAAGTGCCACTGGCGCTTGTAGCGTAAGCGCTGGCAGCTATCAAAACGGGGGCATTCCCTGGCCCGAGCGCAGTGGTTGGCAGCGCGCCGGCGTGCGGGGGCGGGGGCCGTATGCGTCGGCTGTGCATGCCTGGGCATTCATCGCAAAAACCCCAGCGCAAACGGCAGGCTGACCATGCCCAGCAGGGTCGAAAGCGTCACCAGACCCGCCACATAGGGCCCGTTGTAGCCCATGCGCGCCGCCAGCACGTAGCAGGTGGACGCGGTGGGCAGGGCCGAAAAAGCCAGCAGCACGGTGGTCTGCACCGGGTTGAGCTCGAACAGGCGCGCCATGCCGAAGGCAATGAGCGGCTGCGCCAGGTGGCGGATGGACAGCACGGCGGTGCTCAGCATCTTGCTGCGCGTGAGCAGGCCGAACTGCATGCCTGCGCCCGCCGCCATCAGCCCCAACGCCAGCGAGGCGGCGCTGATGCGGCTCACGGTGGGTTCCAGCCACACGGGGACGCGAAAGCCCAGCAGGTTGGCCACCAGCCCCGATGCGGTAGCGACGATGAGCGGGTTGCGCAGCAGCTCGCGCGCAAAGCCGTGCTGGCCTTGGCGTGCCATAGGCCACACGGCGGCCACGTTGAACAGGGGCACGCAGACACCGATCAGCACGGCAATCATCAGCAGGCCTTGCGCGCCGGCCAGCCGCTCGGCCAGCGCCAGGCCGATGAAGGAATTGAAGCGGAACGCCACCTGGGCGCTGGCCGCATGGTCACGGGCGTCCAGCCGCTTGCCGAGCCAGGGCCAGTGCGGCAGGCTGTAGGCCAGTGCAATGCCGGCCAGGCCCGACAGCACCCCCGCGCCGATCAGGCCCGACGCTGCCCGAACGTCCACCGGGCTTTTCACGATGGACTGGAACAGCAGCACCGGAAACAGCAGGTAATACACCAGGCTCTCCACCGGCTGCCAGACCGAACGGTTCAGGGCGGTGTAGCGGCAGACCAGGTAGCCAAAGAGGATGAGGGTGAAGTCGGGGAGAAGGAGCTGGGCGTAATTCACGGCGCCGAGAATACCTGATGGGGCCGTTGGCTGCGGGTTAGCCCCCATGGGGAATCCATGGGCGAGGCGTACACGTATTGCGCATACCATTGGCCGGTCTGTCACCCTCACAAAGGAGAACTGAATGCATCGTCGTCAATGGCTCGCTCTCACCCTCGCGGCCGCTGCTGGCACCGCCGCGGCCCAGGGCTATCCCAACAAGGTCATCAAGCTGCAGGTGCCGTTTGCACCCGGTGGCACCACCGACATCATCGCCCGCGTCATTGCCGACCCGTTGGGCCGCGCACTGGGCCAGAGCGTGATCGTGGAAAACAAGTCGGGCGGCGGTGGCATCGTGGGCGCCAATGAAACGGCCAAGTCGGCACCCGATGGCTACACGCTCGGCGTGGCCACGGTGTCCACCACGGCGGCCAACCCGGCCATCAACCCCAAGACGCCGTACAACCCGTTGACCGATTTCACGCCCATCATCAACATCGCGGCCACGCCCAACATCATTGCGGTGCATCCCAGCTTCGCGGCCAAGGACTACAAGTCGTTCGTGGCCGAGGTCAAGAAGTCGCCTGGCAAATACTCGTATGCCTCGTCGGGCACGGGGGGCATCGGCCACCTGCAGATGGAGCTGTACAAGAACCTCTCGGGCACCTTCGTGACCCACATCCCCTACCGCGGTGCAGGCCCCGCACTGAACGACACCGTGGCCGGCCAGGTGCCCATGATCTTTGACAACCTGCCCTCGGCGCTGCCTTTCATCAAGGAGAACCGCCTGGTGCCCATCGTGGTGGCCGCACCCCAGCGCGTGGCGGCCTTGCCCAATGTGCCCACTTTCAAGGAACTGGGCCTGGAGCCGGTGAACCGCATGGCCTACTACGGCATCGTGGGCCCCAAGGGGCTGCCCAAGGACATCGTCGACAAGATCCATGCCGCCGTGCGCAAGGCGCTGGAAGACCCGGCTGTGAAAAAACGCATTGAAGACACGGGCTCGCTCATCGTGGGCAACACGCCGGAACAGTTCAGCGAGCAGATCAAGGCCGAGTACGCGGTGTACAAGGACGTGGTGGCCAGGCAGAAACTCACGCTGGAATAATCTCCCGGCTTGCCCCCGCCTGCAGCCGCCCGCACCCCGGGCGGCTTTTTTACGTGCTATGGTTTTTAGAATCTGTTCAAGATCTTTTCGGGGTCGCACAAGTACCTTGCCGGGATGGGATGCAAGGCGCGGTGCGCGGCCAATGGCGCGGCTATTGGCAAGCGCCGCAACGCAGCAGACCGCCCGGCAAGGCACTTGCCCGCAGGGTTGGAGTGAAATCGGGCGATTGCACGCCGCCCCGGCTGCTGGCATGGGCACGAGCCCATGCGGCGCATCCGAAGCATCCACTGATCCCGATTGCACTCCAATGCGATCCCCGAAAAGATTTTGAACAGGTTTTTACATGCTTGCCGCCAGCCTGACCGCCATCGATACCTTTGTGGATGCCCTGTGGCTGGAAGACGGCCTGGCGCGCAACACGCTGGCGGCCTACCGGCGCGATCTCACGCTGTATGCCACCTGGCTGGCGCAGCAGCAGCCCGCGCTGGCGCTGGATGGCACGGCCGAGCACCACCTGCAGGCCTACTTTGCCGAGCGCCATGCGCAGACACGGGCGACGTCGGCCAACCGGCGCCTGACGGTGCTGCGGCGCTATTTCCACTGGGCGCTGCGCGAGCGGCGCATCAGCGCCGATCCCACGGTGCGGCTGGAGGCCGCGCGCCAGCCGCTGCGCGTGCCCAAAACCCTGTCGCAGGCGCAGGTCGAGGCCCTGCTGAACGCCCCCGATGTGGGCACCCCGCTGGGCCTGCGCGACCGCACCATGCTGGAGCTGATGTATGCCAGCGGCCTGCGCGTGACCGAGCTGGTCACGCTCAAGACCTTTCAGCTCGGCCTGAATGAAGGCGTGCTGCGGGTGATGGGCAAGGGCAGCAAGGAACGCCTGGTGCCGTTTGGCGAGGAGGCCCGGCTATGGATCGAGCGCTACCTGCAGGAATCGCGCGGCGTGATCCTGGGCGGCCAGCAGACCGAGGACCTGTTTGTCACCCAGCGCGGCGCTGGCATGACGCGCGTGAGTTTCTGGATGATCGTCAAGAAATGGGCCGCGGTGGCGGGCATCACGGTGCCGCTGTCGCCGCACACGCTGCGCCATGCCTTTGCCGCCCATCTGCTCAACCATGGGGCCGACCTGCGCGTGGTGCAGCTGCTGCTGGGCCATGTCGATATCTCCACCACCACCATCTACACCCATGTGGCGCGCGAGCGCCTGAAGGCGCTGCACGAACGCCACCATCCGCGGGGGTGAAGGGGGCGCGGGCGCAGCCCCGAGACCTGCGCGAAAATCGACGGTTTCACGCTTTCTGAAAGACCCGCCATGCCATTCCAAAGCCGTCGCCGCCTGCTGGCCTCCCTGTGCCTGAGCGCCCTGGCGCCCCTGGGCCACGCCCAATCGCAAGCGGCAGCCTGGCCCGCCAAACCCATCCGCATCGTGGTGGCCTACCCCGCGGGAGGGGTGAGCGACACGGTGGCGCGCGCACTGGCGGACAAGCTGGCGGCGCAGCTGGGCACCCCGGTGGTGATTGAAAACAAGGCCGGTGCCAGCGGCAGCATTGGCGTGGATGCGGTGGCCAAGGCCGCCCCTGATGGCTACACCCTGGGCTTTGCTTCCATCAGTCCGCTGGCGCTCAACCCGCACCTGGGCAAGTCGCCCTTTGATCCGAAAAAGGACATCGCCCCCGTGGTCAGCGTGATGTATTCGCCGGTGCTGCTGCTGGGCACGCCCGCCAGCAAGGCGCGCGACTTCCGCGATCTGCTGGCCATCGCGCGCGCCAAACCTGGCGAGATGCGCTGGACCACGTCGGGCCCTGCCTCGCTGGGCCACATCATGCTGGAGCAGATCATGGCCAGCGCCCAGGTGCAGATCACCCACGTGCCCTACAAGGGGGGTGGCCAGCAGATGAACGATGCGCTCGGCGGGCAGTTCGAGGTGCTTTCCACCAATGCCGGCCCGGCCGTGCTGCAGCATGTGAAGTCGGGCAAGCTCAAGGCCCTGGCGGTGGGCGCGCCGGCACGGCTCGACAGCCTGCCCGATGTGCCCACACTGGCGGAGCTGGGGTTGCCGGCCGCGAACATGTCGTCGCTGTTCGGCATCTATGCGCCGGCGCAGACCCCTGCCGCCGTGCTGGCCCGGCTCAATGCCGAACTGAACAAGGCGCTGGCGCAGCCCGACATCCGCAACAAGCTCGATGCCACCGACAACGTGCCAACGGGTGGAACGGCGGCCGAGTTTGCCCGCCAGATTGCGCTGGAATCCGAGAACAACGCCCGCATCATCCGCAGTGCCGGCATCCAGGGCAACTGAGCCCGGGGCTCAAGCCGCTGCGGTTCCGTCCGGGCGGCGCTGCCGCCGGATTACTCTTCGCCCAGGCTCTCGGCCCAGGTCAGGGCCTGCAGGTGGGCCCAGTTGACCTGGCGGTTGGACAGGTGCAGGGCCTCTGCCGCCTTGGCGAATGCCACTTCGTCGCCGCTTTCGCAGGCCTGTGTGAGTTCAAGAAACGGCGCAAACACGCCCGTGCCATGCAGCAGCGCATCTGTCACGGGCTCTGGCAATGCCACCGATGCGAGGGCTTTTTCGAGCGGCACGCCCAGCATCACATCGAGCAGCGAGAAAACGCCCACGACGAAGGCGTGGTCGCATTCTTCGGGGGTCAGCAGTTCGGCCGCCAGCAGTTCCATGAGCCGGCCCCGCACTACCGCCGTGGTTCCTATGGCTGGCGGTGCGCCGCCCGCGCGCGAGGTGGTCATGAGCAAGGCGGCCCAGCGGAACAGCTTTTTGAGCCCCAGGATCATGACCGCGTGGCGGAACGAGGTGACCTCGCACGACAGGCCAAAACCCGAGGCGTTGATGAAGCGCAGCAGGTTGAAAGACAGCGTGGGGTCTTTCTTGAGCAGGTCTTCAATTTCAGCGGTGCTGGCCTGTTTGTGCACCAGGTTGATCAACTGGATGATGGTCGCCCGGGAGGGGCGGATGGTGGTGGCCTTGACCAGCGAGGGCTTGGCGAACCAGTAGCCCTGGAACAGCTGGACGCCCAGGTCCGCCATCAGCTGGTACTGCTCGGAGGTTTCCACTTTCTCCGCCACCAGCGTGGCCTGGCTGTGGAGACTGGCAAATTTGACCAGCGGGTCCGCCAGGTCGGGTTGGAAGGCCTGCATGTCCAGCTTGATGAAGCCTGCCAGCGGTAACCACGATACGTAGCTGCGTTTGAGCACGTTCTGGTCGAATGCCAGCCGGAAACCGCGGGTGCGCAGGGCGTCCAGCGTGGCAACCCGGGCTTCGATGTCCTCGGCCGTGGCGCTGTCGGCGAGCGGGGGAACCTCCAGCACCACCTTGTCGGGGTGGATGAGCTCCAGATGACCGCCTGCCAGGCTTTCATGCGTGCAGTTGATGAACACCGTTTTCTTGCCGACCAGGGCTTCGGTGCCGGCATGCGACAGGGCATTGAACAGCAGTGCGGCATCGCTGGCGGCGGTGTGGGAGTTCGATGCCGTGGTGCGGTCGAACAGCTCGTAGCCATAGACCGCACGGTTGGCATCCACGATGGCCTGGCGCGCGATGATGACCAGATTTTCGTTCTCTGTGCCATCGGATGCGGTGACTGCGGCTTCCGGGATGTCTTGTTCGTGGGTGCTCGACATGGGTGTCGCTGGTCAGGGGTTGCGGGAGAGGTTCCGGGGCATTCTAGACCGGGGCCGCTGCCCGGGAGATCACTCCGTGCGCTGGTCCGCCCAGGCGAGTGCCTGCAGATGGGCCAGGTTGATGTACTGGCTTGGTGGTGCACCAGGTTGATGCGATGGATGATGCCGGCCTGCGAGGCCGGGAGCAGTTCGGCTTCGATGAGCGCGGGGCGGGCGAACCAGTACCCCTGGAACCGATGGCCACCTCGGCGCCAGCGGTGTGGCACAAGGGGGGCGAGCACGACCTTGTCGGGGTCCACCCGTTCGGGGTAGCCACCGTCAGGCTTTCGTGGGGGCCATTGACAAGGATGGGCTTCTTGCCCACCAGCGCTTCGGTGCCCGCGCAGGAGGACAGACGCGGCCTCTGGCGATGGCGGAAAGAATCGGTGATCGGGGTGCCTCGATCAGCCCTGCTGCAACCACCGCAATTCGGCTTCGGTAAAGCCCGCGCTGCGGCGCGCGGCCTCGTTGAACGGTGGCTTGGGCCGCGGCGCCTCGTACTGGCGCACCAGCTCGCCGTACAGGGTTTCGGGGTCCAGCCCCTGGCGCGCGCACAGCCAGCGGTACCAATGGTTGCCAATGGCTACGTGGCCCACCTCATCGTGCAGGATGGTGTCGAGGATGCCGGCGGCTGCCAGGGCATCGGGCGTGCCCACCTGGCGCAGCTTGCGCTGTATTTGCGGCGTGGCATCGAGCCCGCGCGCTTCCATGGTGCGCGGCACCAGGGCCATGCGGGCCACGATGTCGTGCCGGGTCTTCTCGCACATGGTCCACAGGCCCTGGTGGGCCGGAAAATCGCCGTAGTCATGGCCCTGGCGGCTCAGGTGGTCGCGCAGCAGCCGAAAGTGCCGGGCCTCTTCGGCCGCCACGCGCAACCAGTCGCGGTAATAGGCCTGCGGCATGCCGTCAAAACGCCAGACTGCATCGAGGGCCAGGTTGATGGCGTTGAACTCGATGTGCGCGATGGCGTGGATGAGAACGGCGCGGCCTTCGGCCGTGGCCGGGGAGCGGCGAGCGACCTCGGTGTGACGCAGCAATGCCGGGCGCTCGGGATGGCCGGGCAGGGTGCTGGCATCCACCGGGACAGTGGGGGTTTGTTCTGCTATTGAAAGCGTAGCTGCTTGCGCATGAAGGTCAATTGCTGCAGCCGTTTTCTGTTCTGGGTCTGAGAGGCACAAGACCTGCAGTGCACGTTGGCGAAGCTCCATCTTTACAATTCTAGGCCCTGCACTGCGGGCCAGAGCACATGCTCTGTCACCAACAGGCAGATCCATTTTTACGGAGTATGGTGCATGGCGATTTACGAACTGGATGGCGCGGCTCCCCGTGTGGCGGACTCGGCCTGGGTGGCCGACAGCGCGCAGGTGATCGGCAACGTCACGCTGGGCGAGGACGCCAGCGTGTGGTTTGGCACCGTGGTGCGCGGCGATATGGAGGCCATCACCATCGGTGCGGGCTCCAACATCCAGGATGCGAGCGTGCTGCATGCCGACTTCGGCAAGCCGCTGGTGGTGGGTGAGCGCGTGACCGTGGGCCACCAGGTCATGCTGCACGGCTGCACCATTGGCGACGAAACACTGATCGGCATCGGCGCCATCGTGCTCAACGGCGCCAGGATCGGCAAGAACTGCCTGGTGGGCGCGGGCGCGCTGGTGACCGAGGGCAAGGAGTTTCCGGATGGTTCCATGATCATCGGCAGCCCTGCCCGAGTCGTGCGCGAACTCAGCCCCGAGCAGATCGAGGGCTTGCGACAGAGTGCCCGGCACTACATGGACAACGCACGCCGCTTTCAAAACGGCCTGCACCGAATCGGCTGAATGCCGCTGCCGATTTATTTCTCCGGGAATCCCCTGCGTGTCTGAACTCCACAAGTTTCTTTTCGATGGCATGCCCGTACGCGGCATGCTGGTGCGCCTGACCGAGGCCTGGACCGACATCCTGCAGCGCCGCGCCAGCAACACCGCCACCGGCCCCTATCCCGCGCCTGTGCGCGAGCTGCTGGGCGAAATGGCCGCTGCTGGCGTGCTGATGCAGTCGAACATCAAGTTCAACGGCGCACTGGTGCTGCAGGTGTTTGGCGACGGTCCGGTCAAGCTGGCCGTGGCCGAGGTGCAGTCCGACCTGAGCCTGCGTGCCACCGCCACGGTCAACGGCCCCGTGGCCGACGGCGCGCGCCTGAGCCAGATGCTCAATGTGGCGGGCGGCGGGCGCTGCGCCATCACGCTCGACCCCAAGGACCGCCACCCGGGCCAGAAACCCTACCAGGGCGTGGTGCCATTGCATGGCGATCAGCATGAAAAGCTTGAGCGCCTGTCGGATGTGCTGCAGCACTACATGCTGCAATCCGAGCAACTCGATACCGTGCTGGTGCTGGCGGCCAACGACACCGTGGCGGCCGGCCTGCTGATCCAGCGCATGCCCCTCAAGGGTGAGGGCAACCTGGCGGCAGGCCTGACGCACCGCGAGAATGAAGACCAGATCGGCCGCAACGAGGACTACAACCGCATTGCCCACCTGGCATCGAGCCTGACCCGCGAGGAACTGCTGACCCTGGATGTGGACACCATCCTGCGCCGCCTCTTCTGGGAAGAAAAGCTGCTGCGTTTCGAGCCGCAGCAGGGCGAAACCGGGCCCCGCTTTGCGTGCAGTTGCAGCCGCGAACGCGTGGGCAACATGCTGCGCAACCTGGGTCGGGACGAGATCGAGAGCATTCTGGCCGAGCGCGACGATGTCGAGGTGGGCTGCGAATTCTGTGGGCAGCAGTACCGCTTCGACGCGGTGGATGCGGCGCAGATCTTTGTCTCGCCGGCCGTCAGCCAGCCTCCGGTGTCTCCCGGAATCCAGTAAGCCCTGCAACGCGTTGGGCCGTGCCCCGGCCGGCAAGGGTGCTGAACAGGCGGTGCTCGCAGTCGGGGTCGCTGCATTTCTCGCAATCCCAGGCGCGCAGGCGCATGGGTTTGTCGTCGAACTGATTTCTTGCGCTTGTTGATCGTGCTTTTGTTGCTATTGCTTCAATAGCGTTCAACGCATTGTCGATGCGTTGGGCCCCCTGTCCGTACACCACCTGGTAGCGCACGGCCGCATTTGTCAGCAGGGCGCGCAGGCGTGCGTCGAAAGCCTCGCGCCGCGCTTGTTCGGGTGCGGTGCAGGGCGCGTCCAGGCCCATCAGCAAGGTGATGGCGGCGCTGTGCAGGCGGTGGCGCATCGCGTCGGGCAGATGCGGGGCATCTGCCAGTGCAATGGCCTGGGCCGTGAGCGCGGAATCGGCGAGACGGAGGTTCAGGGCCTCGGCCAGTTCGGCCGTGCCGCTGCCGGGGGCTCCCAGCAGGGCAATGGTCTGCGGCACAGGCACGATGACGGCCTGGCGGTTCAGCGGGGGGTGTATTGCACGTAGACCTCGTTGGGCTTGACCATGCCCAGCTCGCTGCGTGCCTTTTCTTCCACCATGTCCAGCCCCTCCTTGAGGTCGTGCACCTCGGAGTTCAGGCGTTCATTCGCCTGGCGGGCCTGGTCGTTGGCGGCCGTCTGCGTGGCCAGCTGGCGCTGCATCTCCTGCACGCGCGGAATGCTGCCCCGCCCCAGCCAGAGCTGGGCGTGCAGGGCTGCCAGCAGGGCCAGCAGGACAACGGGAACCAGACGGGACACCATGGCTTAAATGGTACGCCCGGAAAGGGGGGGCGTGCCATCCGTTTCACCCAGCCGCTGCCCCAGCGCCACAGGGCGCCCGGGGGCTGTGGGGCGAGCGCAGCGGAGCCAGGGGCTTGGCATGCTTCAGCGCAGGTTGTAGAACGCAGCCCGGCCAGGGTAGTGGGCAATTTCACCCAGGTCTTCTTCGATGCGCAGCAGCTGGTTGTACTTGGCGATGCGGTCCGAGCGCGACAGCGAGCCGGTCTTGATCTGGCCGGCATTGGTGCCCACGGCGATGTCGGCGATGGTGCTGTCTTCGGTTTCACCCGAGCGGTGCGAGATCACGGCGGTGTAGCCGGCGCGCTTGGCCATCTCGATGGCGGCAAAGGTTTCGGTCAGGGTGCCGATCTGGTTGATCTTGATGAGGATCGAATTGCCGATGCCCTTGTCGATGCCTTCGTTCAGGATCCTGGTGTTGGTGACGAACAGGTCGTCGCCCACCAGCTGCACGTTCTTGCCCAGGCGCTCGGTCAGGATCTTCCAGCCGTCCCAGTCGCCTTCGTGCATGCCGTCTTCGATGCTGATGATGGGGTACTTGTCGCACCACGATGCCAGCATGTCGGTCCATTGCTGGGCGGTGAGTTTCAGGCCGCCTTCACCTTCGAGCACATACATGCCGTCCTGGTAGAACTCGCTGGCCGCACAATCGAGGCCCAGGGCGATCTGCTCGCCTGCCGTGTAGCCGGCGGCTTCGATGGCCTGCAGGATGAGCTGGATCGCCGCTTCGTGGTTTTCCACCGATGGCGCAAAACCACCTTCGTCGCCCACCGCGGTGCTCATGCCCTTGTCGTGGATGATCTTTTTCAGTGCGTGGAACACCTCGGCGCCCCAGCGCACGGCCTCGCGAAAGCTCGGTGCCCCCACGGGGATGATCATGAACTCCTGCAGATCCAGGCTGTTGTTGGCGTGTGCACCGCCGTTGATGACGTTCATCATGGGCACGGGCAGTTGCATGCTGCCCATGCCGCCCAGGTAGCGGTACAGCGGCAGGCCCGATTCTTCGGCCGCAGCGCGGGCCACCGCCATCGACACGGCCAGCATGGCGTTGGCGCCCAGGCGGCTCTTGTTCTCGGTGCCGTCGAGGTCGATCAGGGTCTTGTCCAGAAAGCCTTGTTCCGAAGCGTCCAGGCCCAGCACGGCCTCGGAGATTTCGGTGTTGATGTGCTCTACGGCCTTGAGCACGCCCTTGCCCAGGTAGCGGCTCTTGTCGCCGTCGCGCAGCTCGATGGCTTCGCGCGAACCGGTGGATGCGCCCGAGGGCACGGCCGCACGGCCCATCACGCCCGATTCGAGCAGCACGTCGCATTCGACGGTGGGATTGCCGCGGCTGTCCAGCACTTCGCGGCCTACGATGTCAACAATGGCACTCATGGTTTTCCTTGGATGGGAAGTTTAAAATTTTTCAGACCCTCTTGGCCTGTAGCGCTTATGGGGTAGTCGCTTCCAGCTACCAAAAATATACTGTCAATCAGGCGTCGAAGTGGTTCTCCAGGAACCCGCTCTGCTTGGTCACGTCGTCCAGCGCCACCAGGGTTTCCAGCAGGGCTCTCATGTGCTTGAGTGGCACGGCGTTCGGCCCGTCCGACCAGGCCTCGGCGGGTCGGGGGTGGGTTTCCATGAACAGGCCCGCCACGCCCACAGCCACGCCGGCACGGGCCAGCACCGGCACCATGTCGCGGGCGCCGCCGCTGACCGCGCCCAGGCCACCGGGCTTTTGCACCGAGTGGGTCACGTCAAATACCACCGGCGCGCCGGACTTGCGCATCTCGGCCAGGCTGGTCATGTCGGCCACGAGGTTGTTGTAGCCAAAGCTCACGCCGCGCTCGCAGGCCAGGAAGCGGTCTGGGGACAGGCCTACTTCCGCCGCGGCCGCGCGGGCCTTGTCGATGACGTTCTTCATGTCCCAGGGCGCGAGGAACTGGCCCTTCTTGATGTTCACCGGCTTGCCGCTTTGTGCCACGGCGCGGATGAAATCCGTCTGGCGGCACAGAAAGGCGGGCGTTTGCAGCACATCGACCACGCTGGCCACTTCGGCCACCTGGGACGCGTCGTGCACATCGGTCAGGATGGGCAACTGCAACTGGCGGCGCACCTCGTCCAGGATCTTCAGGCCCGCATCCAGGCCCACGCCGCGCTGGCTGGTGCCAGACGAGCGGTTGGCCTTGTCGAACGAGCCCTTGTAGATCAGGGGAATGCCTAGCGCAGTGCAGGCCTCCTTGAGCTGGCCGGCAACGTCCAGCGACATCTGCAGGCCTTCGATGGAGCAGGTGCCCGCGATCAGGAAAAAGCGCTGGTCGAGGCCGACGTCGAATCCGCACAGTTGCATGGTAGTTTCCCTCAGGCTTGCGACGCTTGCTTCTGGTGTTCCACGGCCGCCTCGATGAAGGCATTGAACAGCGGGTGGCCATTCCAGGGTGTGGACTTGAACTCGGGGTGGAACTGCACGCCGATGTACCAGGGGTGCACAGCGCTGGGCAACTCGACGATTTCGGTGAGCTGCTCGCGCTGCGTCAGGGCCGAAATCACCAGGCCCGCCTTGCGCAGCTGGTCCAGGTAGTTCACGTTGGCTTCGTAGCGGTGGCGGTGGCGTTCGGTCACCACGTCGCCATAGATGCTGTGGGCCAGTGTGTTCGCCGACACGTCGGAGCTTTGCGCGCCCAGACGCATGGTGCCGCCCAGGTCCGAATTTTCGTCGCGCTTCTTGATGGTGCCGTCCGCATCCTTCCACTCGGTGATCAGGGCGATCACGGGGTGGGGCGTTGCGGGGTCGAACTCGGTGCTGTTGGCGCCCGCCAGACCCGCCACATGGCGCGCGTATTCGATGGTGGCCACCTGCATCCCCAGGCAGATGCCCAGGTAGGGCACTTTGTGCTCGCGGGCAAACTGGGCGGTGCTGATCTTGCCTTCCACCCCGCGGCTGCCGAAGCCGCCGGGGACCAGAATCGCGTCGTACCTGGCCAGTTTTGCAGCGGCGTTGGCGTGGTCGATGGTTTCCGAGTCCAGGTGCTCGATCTTCACGCGCACATGGTTCTTCATGCCCGCGTGGCGCAGCGCCTCGTTGACGGACTTGTAGCTGTCCGACAGATCCACGTATTTGCCCACCATGGCGATGGTGACTTCGCCCCGGGGGTGCTCGGTTTCATACACCAGCTCGTCCCAGCGCTTGAGGCTGGTGGGCGGGGTGTTCAGGCGCAGCTTGTCGCAGATCAGGCCATCAAGGCCCTGCTCGTGCAGCATGCGGGGCACCTTGTAGATGGTGTCCACATCCCACATGCTGATCACACCCCATTCGGGCACATTGGTGAACAGCGAAATCTTCTCGCGCTCTTCTTCGGGCACCGGCTTCTGTGCACGGCACAGCAGGGCGTCGGGCTGGATGCCGATCTTGCGCAGCTCCTGTACGGTGTGCTGCGTGGGCTTGGTCTTGAGCTCGCCGGCCGCGGCAATCCAGGGCAGGTAGGTGAGGTGCACAAAAGCCGAGTTGTTGGGGCCCAGCTTGAGGCTCAACTGGCGCACGGCTTCAAGGAACGGCAGCGATTCGATATCGCCCACGGTGCCACCCACTTCGCAAATGGCCACGTCCACCGCATCCTCGGTGCCAATGCCGGCACCGCGCTTGATGTATTCCTGGATTTCGTTGGTGACATGCGGGATGACCTGCACGGTCTTGCCCAGGTAGTCGCCACGGCGCTCTTTTTCGAGCACCGACTGGTAAATCTTGCCGGTGGTGAAGTTGTTGGACTTCTTCATGCGCGTTTCAATGAAACGCTCGTAGTGGCCCAGATCGAGGTCGGTTTCCGCGCCGTCGTCGGTCACGAAAACCTCGCCGTGCTGGAACGGCGACATGGTGCCCGGATCTACGTTGATGTAGGGGTCAAGCTTGATGAGGGTGACTTTGAGTCCCCGCGATTCGAGGATCGCGGCAAGGGAGGCTGAGGCGATTCCCTTACCGAGGGAAGACACCACACCGCCGGTGACGAAGACAAATTTGGTCATGTCTTTTTTGGTGGTGGGAAATCGGGATTATAGATGGGCCCCCGGCAAGCGGCAGCGGCGGGGCCTTCTGCCGTCTGCTAAATTCGCGTCCATGAATGAGCTTGCTGGCAAACACATTGTTCTGGGTCTGAGCGGGGGCGTGGCTTGCTACAAGGCGGCTGACTTGTGCCGCCAGCTCATCAAGGAGGGGGCCACCGTGCAGGTGGTGATGACCGAGGCGGCGGAACAATTCATCACGCCGGTGACCATGCAGGCCTTGTCGGGGCGGCCGGTCTATGGTTCGCAGTGGGACACGCGCGAGGCCAACAACATGCCCCACATCAACCTGAGCCGCGAGGCCGATGCCATTGTGATTGCGCCGTGCAGTGCCGATTTCGTGGCGCGCCTGGCACAGGGGCGGGCCGATGAATTGCTGAGCCTGCTGTGCCTGGCGCGACCCACGGGGCGCGTGCCGCTGCTGCTGGCGCCCGCCATGAACCGCGAGATGTGGGCCCACCCGGCCACCCAGCGCAACCTGGCCCAGGTGGCGCAGGATGGCGCCGTGGTGCTGGGCGTGGGCCATGGCGACCAGGCCTGCGGCGAGACGGGCGACGGGCGCATGCTCGAACCCCTGGAGCTGCTGGATGAGCTGGTGGCCTTTTTTGCGCCCAAGCTGCTGCGCGGTCGCAAGGTGCTGATCACGGCCGGCCCGACCTTTGAAGCGATCGATCCGGTGCGCGGCATTACCAATCTGTCGAGTGGCAAGATGGGTTTTGCCATTGCGCGTGCCGCCCGGGAGGCGGGTGCCGAGGTCGCTTTGGTGGCGGGGCCCGTGCATCTGCCAACGCCCCGTGGTGTGCACCGCGTGGACGTGCAATCGGCGCAGGAAATGCTTGCAGCGGTTGAACAGCGTGCGCAGGCTGCTTCCGTTTTCATCGCGACAGCGGCAGTGGCCGACTGGCGGCCTGCCATGCCCTCCACCCAGAAGATCAAGAAGGATGGCTCGGGCCAGATGCCGGTGCTGGGTTTTGTCGAAAACGCCGACATCCTGGCGACCGTGGCCAGGTCGCAGCATGCGCTGGTGGGCGACCTGTATTGCGTCGGGTTCGCGGCCGAAAGCCACGATCTGCTGCAGCACGCCACGGCCAAGCGCCAGCGCAAGGGCGTGCCGCTGCTGGTGGGCAATATCGGCCCCGCCACCTTCGGGCAGGACGACAACGCCCTGCTGCTGGTGGATGCACAGGGGCATCGCGAGCTGCCCCGGGCCTCCAAGCGTGTACTGGCCCAACAGCTGATTGCCGAGATCGCCCGGCGCCTGCCTCCCGAGTGAATCCGCAAGCGCAGGCCGTGGCGCGCGCCGCCGGCACTGTGGCCCTCATGCGGGGCGAGCGCTCACGGACGGGCACCGAATGTTCCCGCACTCCACCACTACGCATCAGAAAGCAAGAAGTGAAGATTGACGTCAAGATTCTCGATCCGCGCATGGCCAGTCAATTGCCGGCCTATGCCACGCCGGGCAGTGCGGGCCTGGACCTGCGGGCCTGCCTGGATGCGCCCCTGGTGCTGGCCCCCAATGCCTGGCATCTGGTGCCCACGGGCATCGCCGTGTTCATCCGAGACCCCGGTTACGCTGCGCTGATCCTGCCCCGCTCGGGGCTGGGGCACAAGCACGGCATCGTTCTGGGCAATCTGGTGGGTCTGATCGACAGCGATTACCAGGGGCAGCTCATGGTCAGTGCCTGGAATCGCAGCACGGTGCCCTTCACGCTGGAGCCCATGGAGCGGTTGGCCCAGCTGGTGATCGTTCCCGTGGTGCAGGCGCGGTTCAATGTGGTGACCGAGTTCGAGGCCACCACGCGCGGCGAGGGCGGCTACGGCTCCACCGGCAAGGGGTGAGCGATGAAGGGTGGCCCTGGGGCCGTTTTTGTACCATCGGTGTGTCGGCGCATTCCTACGCGGTGCAGAGCCCCAGGCCGACCTTTGCGTTCGTACTTCACCGTCCCGGGGAACCTCGGGTCCATGCTTCAATCGATTCACCGGGTGGCCAAGGGCAAGGGCTTCGCCACGGCCCGCCACCACTGGAATATTTCAAGGAGAACCCTTATGCGCAAGATCACACGTTTCGCCACGCTGGCAAGCTCTGCCCTTTTGCTGGGAGCGCTGGCCGCCTGTGCGCCGCAGCAGCCTTACCCGTCGCAATACCCAGCCCAATACCCTTCGGGCGGATATTCCTCCGGGGGTTACCAGAGCCATGCGCCGGTCTATTCGAACCAGCCCATGGGCACCGAGTATGGACGTGTGGCCAACATTGAGGTGCTGCAGGCGCGCAGCCAGGGGCAGACCACCGGTGTCGGTGCCGTGCTGGGCGCCGTGGTGGGCGGGGTGCTGGGCAACCAGGTGGGTGGGGGCTCGGGCCGCACTGCCGCCACAGCGGTGGGCGCGGTCGGTGGCGCATTGGCAGGAAATGCCATCGAAGGGCGCAACCGCGATGCCGGTGGCGGAGAAGTGCAGGGCTACCGCATCTCGATTCAGCTCGACCAGGGGGGGTATCGTTCCTACGACGTGAGCCATCCGGGCGACCTGCGCCCTGGTGACCGGGTGCGTCTCTACAACGGCCAGATTTCCCGGCTGTAAAGAGCAGGCACACCATGACGGCCGCAGCCGGCCGCCATGGCATTCAATGCAGCAGCGAGTTGCCAGGCGCCTGGGGCTGAATGCGAAAGAAACCGGTACCTGCAGTGCCTTTGCCAATCTCGTCTTCGGTGGCTTCGCGCACCCCCCGCACCGTGAGTTGCAGCCGCAGTGCAATACCGGCAAGCGGGTGGTTTCCGTCCAGTACCACATGGTCTGGATAGATTTCCGTCACGGTGTAGAGCCCGCTGCGGGGCGCAGAAGGGTTGACGCCTTCCGGCAGCGCGCTTCCGTCGAATGTCATGCCTTCTTCGATTTCGGGGGGGAAGAGGTTGCGCGGTTCCAGGAACAGCAATTGATCGTCGAAGTCGCCAAAGGCATCCTCGGGTTCGAGGTGGAGCGCAAGCGTTGCGCCAGGGCCGTGGCCTTGCAGGGCTTCCTCAATCCGCTGCAACAGGTCATCGCCGCCCACCAGGAATTCGACAGGCTCATCGAGCACGTCGAGTTCTTCGCCGAGGGTGTCTTTCAGGGTCCAGGTCAGTGCGACCACGCATTGTTGGGTAATTTCCATAGGAGAATTGTCGCAGTTTGATCAATGGCCCTGTCATGGGGCGGACAGGTACTCATGGATATCCAGCAACCCCTCGCCCTCCTTGGCGGCCTGACCCCCGCGCAATTCATGCACCGGCACTGGCAGAAAAAGCCCTTGCTGGTACGCCAGGCCATCCCCGGATTCAAGCCGCCCGTGTTGCGTGCCGGTCTCTTTGCGCTGGCTGCACAGGAGGGTGTGGAATCCCGGCTGGTGCAAAAGGTCAAGGATGTCTGGAAGCTGCGCCACGGAC
Source organism: Acidovorax sp. JHL-9 (assembly GCF_000426205.1). Taxonomy (NCBI): domain Bacteria; kingdom Pseudomonadati; phylum Pseudomonadota; class Betaproteobacteria; order Burkholderiales; family Comamonadaceae; genus Acidovorax; species Acidovorax sp. JHL-9. The sequence continues at coordinate 87,445 of NZ_AUEX01000013.1, read as the reverse complement.
CGTTTTCGCGCCGGGCATTGCCTGTCCTCCAGCAGCCTGACTGGACCTTGCTGGTGCAGGGTGTCGATCTGCACAATGACCAGGTGCACGCCCTCATGCAGCAATTCCGTTTTGTGCCGGATGCGCGCCTGGATGACCTCATGATCAGCTATGCCAGCGATGGCGGGGGTGTGGGCCCGCATTTCGATAGCTACGATGTATTTCTCCTGCAAGCCCATGGCCGCCGCCGCTGGCGCATTGGTCGCCAGAAAGACCTGAGCTTGCGAGACGATATTCCGCTGAAAGTGCTGGCGCAGTTCGAGCCCGAGCAGGAGTTTGTGCTGGAGCCGGGGGACATGCTGTACCTTCCGCCCCGGTATGCCCATGACGGTATCGCTGAAGGGGAGTGCATGACCTACTCGATCGGTTTCAGGGCTCCAGCACGGGCTGATCTGGCCCAGGAGCTCTTGATGCGGGTGGCAGAGGATGCGGGCGAACAGGATGCGCCCGTGTTGTACCGCGACGCGGGCCAGGAAGCGGTGGAGCGACCTGCCGCCATCCCGGATCGGCTGCACGACTTTGCCCGCGAGGCCCTGCAACGTGCATTGAGCGAGCCACTGGTGCTGGAGCGGGCGCTGGGGGAATACCTGACCGAGCCCAAGCCCAGCGTGTGGTTCGAGGCAAATGACGCAGGGGTGATGCTGGAGGGCGTTGCGCTGGATCGGCGCACCCGCATGATGTACGACGCGCACCACGTTTTCATCAATGGCGAAAGCTATCGTGCGGCAGGCCGTGACGCCACGTTGATGCGGCGCCTGGCGGATCAGCGCCGGCTGCAAAGCCGCGATCTGGCGCGTGCGAGTGACGATGCCCTGGAGCTGTTGTCTGCCTGGTGCGACGCCGGCTGGGCCCATGCCTGTCAAGAGGCCCAGGAAACCCCATGACCGACGCCGCGCCCTCAGCTCCTTTGCTGCCTGGCTTGCCTTCGGGGCGGTTCAGCGGTCGGGATGCCTTCATGCAGTTGGTGCGCAATGGCCTGGCTACCGCTGCCCGCGACGGCTGGACGGAGATCGTGGTGAGTGATGCCAATTTCCACGACTGGCCGTTGGGTGAGCTCGCCGTGATCGAATCACTGCAGCAGTGGGCGCGCAGTGGCCGGCGATTCACCATGCTGGCCTGTACGTTTGATGAGGTGATTCGGCGGCATGCGCGCTTTGTGCGCTGGCGCGGCACCTGGGATCACATCATTACCTGCCGGCGCAGCCCGTCGGCAGATCCGCTGGACCTTCCCAGTGCTTTGTGGTCTCCCGCCTGGGTGCTGCACCGGGTTGATCCCTTGCACTGTGTGGGGGTCAGCGGGTTCGAACCGGATCGGCGCGTTTTGCTGCGTGAATCGCTCAATGAGTGGCTGCGGAGTAAAAGTTCTCCTGGCTTTCCGTCAACCACTTTGGGCTTGTAGCGTTAATACTGATGTGTATCTGAAAGATTCAATGCACTGCTTGCGTTTAGTCAGTGTTAGTCAGTATTGACGAATCCCCAATATAATTACCGACTGCGCTGAAACGCATGCGAATGCATTCCGCCAACGCGTCAACGGCTATCGAAGCTGATCGTGGTGGCAATTCCGGTTCTTTGTCTGTCTATTTAGGAAAATTGAAATGAAGAAATCCCTCGTTCTGGCTACCCTGATCGCTGCTGCTGCCCTTGCCGCTTGTGGCAAGAAAGAAGAGCCCGCTGCTGCTCCTGCCCCAGCTCCCGTGGAAGCGCCGGCTCCCGCCGCTGACGCAGCTGCTCCTGCAGACGCTGCCAAGGCTGCTGCTGACGCTGCCGCCACGGCCGCCACTGGCGCCCAGACCGCTGTGGACGCTGCCGCCACTGCAGCATCCGATGCCAAGGCCGCTGTGGATGCTGCTGCGACTGCCGCCACCAACGCCGCTTCTGCTGCCAAGTAAAGCCAGAAACGATTTCAGAGGCTTCCAGCTTTTTGCTGGAGTTTCTGAAGCCGCAAGCCCCGACCTCTGCAGGTGCGGGGCTTTTTTTTGTGGATGGCCTCCGTGTTGGGAGGGTATTCCCGCAACGGTGGTGGGCGGGCTTAGCGGGACAACGTGACGTCGATCCATTCAGTGCCTGCGACGGCCGAGGCAACGTCCACACCCTGAGCAGGCCAGTCCAGCGCCTGCGCCAGCGCCTGTTGTGCCAGCCAGGGCTGGTTGTTCTGAGCGCTGAGGTGGGCCGCCACCACCCGATTCAGGCCTGCGTGCTGAACGGCCGTCAGGATACTGGCGGCCGCATGGTTGGCCAGATGCCCGTGCTCGCCTCCGATGCGCCGCTTGAGAAAGGCGGGGTAGCTGGACGCCTCGAGCATGCCCGGATCATGGTTGGCTTCCAGCAAAAGTGCGTGGCAACCCTGCAGTTGCTGCAGCACATGGCTGCTGGCGTGGCCCAGGTCGGTGAGCAGACCCAGGTGAGAGGCGCCATCGGTGCAGCGCAATTGCAGCGGTTCCCGTGCATCGTGTGGCACGGTGAAGGGCAATGCGCACAGGGTACCGAGGTCGATCGGCACCATGTCGTAGGCCACCTGCAGCAGTCCGTCCAGGTCTGGACAACCCAGTGCCGCGTGGGTGCCGTCGCTCATCCATACGGGAATGCGGTGTCGCAACGCCAAAGCTTTGGCGCAGCCCACATGGTCGGCATGTTCGTGCGTGATGAAAATGGCATCGATCTGGTCGATGCCCAGACCCGCAGCGCCAAGCCGCGTGGCCAGCTGCCGGATGCCGAAGCCGCAATCCACCAGCAGGCGGCGAATCTGTGATCCGTCGCCGGCCTCCACCACGGTGGCGTTGCCTGAGCTGCCGCTACCCAAGCTGCGAAAGCGCAGCATTGGCAGTCAGGCTCTTATTTCAGGTCGTCTGCCAGCACGCGCAGGATGCGCTCGGCGTTGGCAGATGATTCGGGAGCGCCGGCCTCGTTCAGCACGGAAACCGTGGTGGCGTCACCCTGGCTGCGCACTACCACCTGGTACTTGAGCGGTGGTGTTGCGGAAGCGCTGCCGCCCAGCAGCTTGCTGAAGAAGCCGGGCTCCTTTTTGTCGGTTCCTGGAGCGACATAACGCACAAAGTACAGACCATCATTGCGGTTGCGGTCTTCCACGGTGAAACCGGTGCGATCCAGGGCCAGGCCTACCCGGCGCCATGCGCGATCAAAGCCCTCGTCCATCTGCACCACGGGAACGTTGTTGACCGAGGCCATGCGCACCGTGGCGGCCTTCAGTGCGGGCGCTGCCGCCACTGCCTGGGATTGTTCCTGGCTCACACCGAGCTTGACCATGAGGCGGCGCAGGAATTCGGTTTCGAGTTCGGGATCGGCGGCGCGGGGCTGCCAGACGGTGCTGTCCTTGGCGGCGCTGGTGTACACCTCTACCATGCCGCGGTGGGTGACATAGATTTCAGTGCCGCCTGCGGCATTGCGCTCCAGGCGCGTGCGGAACTTGTCACGCTCCCCGGTGGAATACAGTGAATCAAAAACCTTGCCGAGGGTGGCGCGGATCACGTCCTGCGGCAGCTTGGCGCGGTTTTCTGCCCAGTCGGTTTCCAGAATGCCCAGGTCGACCTGATCGACAACCAGGTTGAAACCATTCTCCAGCCAGTATTCACGCACGGGTTCCCACAGCTGGTCGGCCGGTCGGTCGATCACCAGCCAGCGCTGGCTGCCATTGCGTTCGATGCGCACATCGCCAATCTTGGTGGCTGCCGTGGTGGATGTGTTCGATGTTTTCGCGCTCTGGCCTGCCTGGAATGCGGCCGCAGAGACGGTCGTGCCGGGCACCGCGTAGCGGTTGTCCCGCGACAGTTGTGTCAGGTCGGGCGGTACTTCCAGCGTGGCCCCCCGGGTGGCGCTTTTGTAGTCGATCTTGTCGCTTTCCAGGACGGAGCAGGCGGACAGGGCCATGGCAAGGCCCAGCAGGCCCAGTCGTGCGGTGTGATTCACGCGGAAATCCTCAGAGTGTCTCAAGTGTCGGGGGACGGGCGGCTTACAGAAGGCCGCTGGCGCGCAGGGCTGCTTCGACCGTGGATTCGTTGCCCTGGCTCAGGGGCGTCATGGGCAGGCGCATGGTGCCTGCGCACAGACCCATGCGGGCCATGGCCCATTTGACGGGGATGGGGTTGGCTTCGATGAACAGGTTTTTGTGCACCGGCATCAGCTGGAACTGGATTTCCATGGCGCGCCGGGCATTGCCGGCCAGTGCGGCAACGCACAGCTCGTGCATCAGGCGGGGCGCCACGTTGGCGGTCACGCTGATGTTGCCGTGGCCGCCGCACAGCATCAGGGCGACAGCGGTGGGGTCATCGCCCGAATACACGGCAAAGCCCTTGGGCAGGTCGCGGATGAGCCACTGGGCGCGTTCGATGTTGCCTGTGGCTTCCTTGATGCCGATGATGCCGGGCACCTGGGCCAGGCGCAGCACGGTGTCGTGCTGCATATCGGCCACCGAGCGGCCGGGCACGTTGTAGAGCACGATGGGCAGGTCGCCCGTGGCTTCGGCAATCGCCTTGAAATGCTGGAACTGGCCCTCTTGGGTGGGCTTGTTGTAGTAGGGCACGACCTGCAGCTGGCTGTCGGCCCCCACGTTCTTGGCAAATTGGGCCAGCTCGATGGCCTCGGCGGTGGAGTTGGCGCCGCAGCCGGCCATGATGGGCACGCGCTTGGCCGCTTGCTCCACAGACACGCGGATGATTTCGCAGTGTTCTTCGACGTTGACCGTGGGCGATTCACCGGTGGTGCCCACCACGCCGATGCAGTCGGTGCCCTCGGCGATGTGCCAGTCGATCAGTTTGCGCAGGGCGGGGTAGTCCACGCTACCGTCCTCGTGCATGGGGGTGACAAGGGCGACGATGCTGCCGGTAAGGGGCACGGAAGAAGAGGTCATGTCCGCAGTGGTAAACGGTAAAAGGGCATTCTAACTAGACCGGAAGGTCCAGGCGGTATCGGACGGGCTGGCCTGGATGCTCGATTTCGCGCACGGCCGCAATACGCTGCACGAAACGCGCGGGGGCGTCCACAAAACCGTCTTCGTAGGCAACGGTGCGCAGGCGCGCGCAGGCGGCCAGCAGCTCTCCGGGGCGCAGCAGAAAGTCGGCGCGCGCAGGGCGGCCCACGGTTTCGTTGCCGCTGGCGAAGGTTTCATAGATCAGCACGCCGCCGGGGGCCACGCTGTCCACCAGAAGGGGCAGCAGCGGGCGCCAGAGGTAGTTGGTGACGATCACCGCACCAAACTGTCGGCCGGCAAAGGGCCAGGGACCCGCTTCGATGTCGGCGCAGTGGATCTCGCCCCAGGCCGCGCAGGCGGCCACGGCATCGGCGGAGCGGTCCACGCCCACCGTGGGGTGGCCGCGTTCGTGCATCCACCGCAGGTGGCGGCCCGCGCCGCAGGCCACGTCCAGCACCGCGCTGCCCGGCGGTGCCAGGGGGGACCAGCGGCGCACCCAGTTGGAAGGGGCTTCAGTGCCGTGCATGGGAAATGTTTGCTATTGTCATAAGAGCTGTTGGCGCTTGATTCATGAGCGCTCGTGGCTTGGAAGGCTTGAAACCCTCAGAAACATGCCCAGAGCTGGTCCGACAGCATGACCATGAAGCTTGGCGCGGTGTACAGCGCAAATACCGCCAGCAAGGCCAGCACGGCGGCCACCCAGCCCAGCAGCCGGGCGGGGCGGAATGCAAGGCGTGGAGCAGGGTTGTGCAGGGCCATGGACGGATTGTGCGGAACGGGTGTGGTCAGGCGGGCAGTGGCGCGACGCGGCGGATGGGCGCCTCCTTGATGGGGAGATTCACCAGTCCCGCAAAAATTCCCAACCCGATCGCGATGTACCACACCACATCGTAGCTGCCCGTGCGGTCATACAGGTAGCCGCCCAGCCACACGCCCATGAAGCTGCCGACCTGGTGGCTGAAAAAGACAAAACCACCCAGCATGGACAGGTGCTGCACGCCAAAAATCTGCGCAATGGTGGCATTGGTGGGGGGCACGGTGGACAGCCACAGTGCCCCCATCACGGCGGAAAACACATACACCGACAGCGGCGACAGGGGCGCCAGCAGAAAAACGGTGATGACCACGGCCCGCGCAAAGTAGATGAAGGCCAAAATCCTGCGCTTGGGCATGTGCTGGCCCAGCGTGCCCGCAATGTAGGTGCCGAACACATTGAACAGCCCGATCAGCGCCAGTGAATAGCTGGCCACCTGGGGCGAGAGCCCATGGTCGCGCAGGTAGCTGGGCATGTGCACGCCAATGAAGACCACCTGGAAGCCGCATACGAAATACCCCGCCGTCAGCAGCAGGAAGCTGGGGTAGCGGAACGCCTCGCCCAGCGCCTGGGCAATGGTCTGGTCGCGTCGGGCGGGTGCCGACCCGTGAAATCCGGGTTCGCGCAGGCCGAAAGCCAGCGGAACGATGAGCAGCACCATCAGCGCCAGTGCCAGCAGCGCCTGCTGCCAGCCCAGGCTGGCAATCAGCCAGCCCTCCACCGGCACCATCAGAAACTGCCCGAACGAGCCGGCGGCCGCCGCCACGCCCATGGCCCAGGAGCGCTTTTCGGGTGCGATCTGGCGGCCCAGCACGCCGTAGATCACGGCGTAGGTGGTGCCGGCCTGGGCCGCGCCAATCATCACGCCCGCTGTCATGGCAAACAGGGTGGGCGTGGGAGACAGCGCCATGCCGGCCAGACCCAGGCCATAGAGCGCTGCACCGCCCACCAGCACGCGAAAGGCGCCAAAACGGTCGGCCACCATGCCAACAAAAATGCCGATCAGCCCCCAGGACAGGTTCTGGATGGCAATGGCCAGCGCAAACGACTGCCGCGTCCAGCCCATTTCCTGGGTGACGGGTTGCAGCCACAGCCCGAAGCCGTGGCGGATGCCCATGGACAGCGTCACGATGGCGGCACCGCAGGCCAGCACCTGGAGCATGGACAGTTTGGGAGGATTCGTAGGCATGCGGGGAATGTAGCGAATACCGCACGCATCTGCCTGACACCTGCATGACCTGGGACGATGCGGGACTTATGGCTGGGTATTTATCCAGTTCGTGTACTGCTGCGGCACTACAATCCGCCCCATGTCTGCCAAACCGTCTTCTGTGTCCGCCAGCGAATATTCCGAGGGTTCGATCCGTGTGCTCAAGGGGCTGGAGCCTGTCAAGCAACGCCCGGGCATGTACACCCGCACCGACAACCCCCTGCACATCATCCAGGAGGTGCTCGATAACGCCGCCGACGAGGCGCTGGCCGGCTACGGCAAGAAGATCAAGGTCACGCTGCACGCCGATGGCTCGGTGGGCGTCGAGGACGACGGGCGCGGGATTCCGTTTGGCATGCACCCCGAGGAAAAGGCCCCGGTGATCGAACTGGTGTTCACCCGCCTGCACGCGGGCGGCAAGTTCGACAAGGGCAAGGGCGGTGCCTACAGTTTTTCGGGCGGCCTGCACGGCGTGGGCGTGAGTGTCACCAACGCCCTGGCCACGCGCCTGGAGGCCAGCAGCCACCGCGAAGGCCAGGTGGCGCGCCTGGTGTTCTCTGGCGGCGACGTGATCGAGCCCCTGGTGGCCCGCCCCCTGGAGGCTGGCGAGCGCAAGCAGGGCACCACGGTGCGTGTGTGGCCCGATGCCAGATACTTTGAATCGAGCACCCTGCCGTTGGGCGAGCTCACCCACCTGCTGCGCAGCAAGGCGGTGCTGATGCCGGGCGTGTCGGTCTCTCTGGTCAACGAGAAGACGCGGGACACGCAAACCTGGCAATACAAGGGCGGCCTGCGCGACTATCTGCAGCAGACGCTCAACGGCGACCCGGTGATCCCCCTGTTCGAGGGCGAGGGCTTTGCCGACAGTGGCAACGACAACTTTGCCGAGGGCGAGGGCGCCTCGTGGTGCGTGGCCTTCACCGAAGACGGCCAGCCCGTGCGCGAAAGCTACGTCAACCTGATCCCCACCAGCGCCGGCGGCACGCACGAGAGCGGCCTGCGCGATGGCCTGTTCAACGCCGTCAAGAGCTTCATCGAGCTGCACAGCCTGTTGCCCAAGGGCGTGAAGCTGATGCCCGAAGATGTGTTTGCACGCGCCAGCTATGTGCTCAGTGCCAAGGTGCTGGACCCCCAGTTCCAGGGCCAGATCAAGGAGCGCCTGAACTCGCGCGACGCCGTGCGCCTGGTGAGTGGCTTTGTGCGTCCGGCGCTCGAACTCTGGCTGAACCAGCATGTCGAATACGGCAAGAAGCTGGCCGAACTCGCCATCAAGGCCGCGCAAACCCGCCAGAAGGCCGGGCAGAAAGTCGAAAAGCGCAAGGGCTCGGGCGTGGCCGTGCTGCCCGGCAAGCTGACCGACTGCGAAAGCCGCGACATCGCCTACAACGAGGTGTTCCTGGTCGAGGGCGACTCGGCCGGTGGCAGCGCCAAGATGGGCCGCGACAAGGAAAACCAGGCCGTGCTGCCGCTGCGTGGCAAGGTGCTCAACACCTGGGAGGTGGACCGCGACCGGCTTTTTGCCAACAACGAGATCCACGACATCTCGGTGGCCATGGGGGTGGACCCGCACGGACCCAACGATACACCCGACCTCTCGGGCCTGCGCTACGGCAAGGTGTGCATCCTCAGTGACGCGGATGTGGACGGCTCGCACATCCAGGTGCTGCTGCTCACGTTGTTCTTCCGGCATTTCCCCAAGCTCATCGAGGCCGGTCATATCTACGTGGCGCGCCCGCCGCTGTTTCGCGTGGATGTGCCCGCGCGCGGCAAGAAGCCAGCGGCCAAGATGTATGCGCTCGATGAAGGCGAGCTCACCGCCATTCTCGACAAATGCGCGAAAGACGGCGTGCCGCACGAAAAATGCCAGATCAGCCGCTTCAAGGGCCTGGGCGAAATGAATGCCGAGCAGCTGTGGGAAACCACGCTCAACCCTGATACGCGCCGCCTGCTGCCCGTGCAGCTGGGGGGCACGGATTTCTCTGCCACGGAAGGGCTCATCACCAAGCTCATGGGCAAGGGCGAAGCGGCTTCGCGGCGCGAGCTGATGGAGCTGCATGGTGACGCGGTGGAAGTGGATATCTGAGCGCGCATTGCCGGTATCTACCATGTCCACGATGCACCGTTTTTTGAGTCTTTTCGGCCGTTTGCGATTTTTGGCTGTGCCGCTGTTGCTATGGGTAACGCAGCAACCGGCGCATGCAGACCTGTGGGCCTTTGTGGACGAACGCGGCGTGACCCACTACGCCGCAGAGCAGACGGATGCGCGTTACCAGCTGTTCTTCCGTGGCACGCAATTCGATTCATCGAGCAATGGGCCGCCGGGTGCATTGGGGCCTATGCCGGGGGCGCTGCCCGCAGCCAGTGCGCGTTTGCTGGCGTTTTTTGACATCTCGCCCGACTACCAGCGCGTGAGGCACCACCTGCGCGCATCGGCCAGCCACCAGGGCGTGGACTATGAATTGCTGCAGGCCCTGATCGCCACCGAGTCGGGGTTTGACGCTGGTGCCGTCTCCCCCAAGGGCGCCATTGGCCTGATGCAGGTGATGCCGGCCACGGCGGGGCGCTTCGGCGTGGCGGCGGACGCCCGCCGGACCGTGGCGCAGAAACTCGTGGACCCGGCCGTGAATGTGTCCACCGGCACCCGCTACCTGCGCTACCTGCTCGATCTGTTTCCCGGCCGCATGGACCTGGCCCTGGCCGCCTACAACGCGGGTGAGGGCGCGGTGAAAAAGGCGGGCAACCAGATTCCGGCCTTCAAGGAAACCCAGAACTATGTGCGCACCGTGCTCGGCCTGTATGCCCAGCTCAAGCCGCCTACGACCGTGCTGGCCCAGCGCACCGCTGCGGGCCGCGTGCGCATGGAGCTTCCGGGCGGCGCCCTGGGCCGGGACAAGCTTCCAGACACGCGTGATTTCGCACCAGAACGTGATTGAACCGAACCCGAACGAATGAGCGACCAACCCACTCTCGATTTCACCACCGCTGGCGATGGGGGTGACTCCCTGGATCTGGCAGGCTACGCCCAGCGCGCCTACCTCGAATACGCACTCTCTGTCGTCAAGGGCCGCGCGCTGCCTGATGTGTGCGACGGCCTCAAGCCCGTGCAGCGGCGCATCCTGTACTCGATGGATCGCATGGGCCTGGGCTATAGCGGCCCCACGCGCAGCACGGCGGCCAAGCCGGTCAAGAGTGCCCGCGTGGTGGGCGATGTGCTGGGACGCTTTCACCCCCACGGCGACCAGTCGGCCTATGACGCACTGGTGCGCATGGCGCAGGACTTTGCCCAGCGCTACCCGCTGATCGACGGCCAGGGCAACTTCGGCAGCCGCGACGGCGATGGCGCCGCCGCCATGCGCTACACCGAGGCGCGCCTGTCGCGCATCACCAGCCTGCTGCTCGACGAGATCGATGAGGGCACCGTGGATTTCATGCCCAACTACGACGGCAGCACCGAGGAGCCGCGCCAGTTGCCCGCACGCCTGCCATTCGCGCTGCTCAACGGCGCCAGCGGCATTGCCGTGGGCCTGGCCACTGAAATCCCCAGCCACAACCTGCGCGAGATTGCCGATGCCTGCATCGCGCTCATCAAGACGCCCGCGCTGAGCCAGGAAGAGCTGCTGGCCATCGTGCCGGGCCCGGACTACCCTGGTGGCGGCCAGATCATCAGCAGCGCGGGCGACATTGCCGACGCCTACCGCACGGGCCGGGGCAGCCTCAAGGTGCGGGCGCGCTGGAAGATCGAAGAACTGGCCCGTGGTCAATGGCAGCTGGTGGTCAACGAGCTGCCGCCCGGCGTGAGCACGCAGCGCGTGCTCGAAGAGATCGAGGAAATCACCAACCCCAAGGTCAAGGCCGGCAAGAAGGCATTGAACCAGGACCAGACGCAGCTCAAGGCCAGCATGCTGGCCGTGCTGGACGTGGTGCGCGACGAGTCGAGCAAGGATGCGCCCGTGCGCCTGGTGTTCGAGCCCAAGACGGGCAAGACCCCGCAGCAGGAGCTGATCACCGCGCTGCTGGCCCACACCAGCCTGGAGACCTCGGCCCCCATCAATCTGACCATGGTGGGGCTGGATGGCAAGCCCGTGCAGAAATCGCTGCGCGTGATGCTGGAAGAATGGATCGCCTTCCGCCAGACCACCATCACCCGCCGCAGCCAGCACCGGCTGGCCAAGGTGCTGGACCGCATCCACATCCTGGAAGGGCGGCAGACCGTGCTGCTCAACATCGACGAGGTGATCGCCATCATCCGTGCTGCGGAGGAGCCCAAGGCCGCGCTGGTAGCGCGCTTTAACCTGAGCGACCGGCAGGCCGAGGACATCCTGGAAATCCGCCTGCGCCAGCTCGCGCGGCTCGAAGCCATCAAGATCGAGCAGGAGCTGAAGGAACTGCGCGAAAGCCAGGGCAAGCTCGAAGACATCCTGAACAACCCCGGTTCGCTGCGCCGCACCATGGTCAAGGAGATCGAGGCGGACGCCAAGACCTTTGCCGACCCGCGCCGCACGCTGATCCAGGCCGAAAAGAAGGCCGTGGCCGAGGTCAAGGTGGTGGACGAGCCGGTGACGGTGGTGGTGTCCCAAAAAGGCTGGGTGCGCGCCCGCACTGGCCATGGCCACGAGGCGGCCAGCTTTGCCTTCAAGGCGGGTGACGGGCTCTATGCCACGTTTGAATGCCGTACCGTGGACCAGCTCATCGGGTTTGGCAGCAATGGCCGCGTCTATTCGGTGCCGGTGGCGCAACTGCCCGGCGGGCGAGGTGACGGGCAGCCTGTGACCACCCTGATCGAACTGGAGTCGGGCACGCAACTGCTGCATTACTTCGCCGGCCCGGCCAGCGCCACCTTGCTGCTGTCGAATTCGGGTGGCTATGGCTTTCTGGCCAGTGTGGAAAACCTGGTGTCGCGCCAGAAGGGCGGGAAGTCCTTCATGACCTTGGGCGATGGCGAGAGCGTGTGCCCACCCTCCCATGCGGCGGGCAGCACCGGGGGGCAGCCGCTGCCTGCCGCCACGCATGTGGCCTGCGCCTCGGCGGGGGGGCGCATCCTGACGTTCGAGATCAGCGAACTCAAGACCATGGCCAACGGTGGCCGTGGCCTGGTGCTGATCGACCTGGAGCCCAAAGACCAGCTGGCGGGGGCCGCCGCTTACACGCGCAGCATCCGCATCGAGGGTGTGGGCCGGGGCGGCAAGGTGCGGGAAGAAACGCTGGAAATCCGCTCGCTCAACAATGCCCGCGCCGCACGGGGGCGCAAGGGCAAGGTCGCAGATTTAGGCTTCAAGCCCGCATCCGTGGTGCGCGTCGAATAATGGCTGTGCGCCGGCATTTTTCGCCGGAATGGGACGCCCGACGGGAATGCTAGGGATTCGTGAAAACAGAAAATTGCACACTGTCCGTGGCAAATCATCCGAGTGCGGGCGACCAATGATGCAGAACCGGCTTCGTCTTGCCCGCCAGCTGTGGCTGGCCGTCACCGGGCCATGGTCATGCGGAGCGTGGTGGCAGGTTTTCGGGGTACCGGCCGGCAAAGGTGCAGACCGACGCGGTGGTGAAGGACATGGCAGCGCGGGTTCCCGCAATCTGCAGGCACCAGCGGCCGCCATGGAGCAGTTCACCGGCACCATCCAGCAAAGTGCCCGCAGCGCCCATCAGGCGAGCGGCCTGGTGGTGGCCCCTGGCGGCTGAGTGCCTTTTGGAGCGGACTGATCACAGTACGCTCCGTCTTTCAGGCCAGTTCGGCGATCAATTCGATTTCCACACATGCCCCCATGGGAATCTGCGCCACGCCAAAGGCGCTGCGGGCGTGCACCCCTTTTTCACCAAAGACCTGGCCCAGCAGCTCGCTGGCGCCATTGGTCACCAGGTGCTGTTCGGTGAAGTCGCCGGTGGAGTTGACCAGGCTCATCACCTTCACGATGCGCTGGACGCGGTTGAGGTCCCCCCCGCAGGCTGCGTGCAGCGTGCCCATCAGGTCGATCGCCACGGCCCGGGCGGCGGCCTTGCCTTCTTCGGTGGTGATGTCGCGGCCAAACTGGGCGGCCCAGGGCTTGCCGTCCTTGCGTGCGATATGGCCGCTCAGGAACACCAGGTTGCCGGTCTGCACATAAGGCACATAGGCGGCCGCAGGCACCGACACGGGGGGCAGGGTGATCTGGAGTTCTTTCAGCTTGTCGTAAACGCTCATGGTTTTCCTCGGAGGGGTGAAGGGAAAGTCCGGTCAGGCGTGCAATAGAGTGCGGCGCCTGGATTTCGGTGCAGAGGGCGCCAGTGTTGCACAAGCCTGCGCGAAAACCGCCCATTTCTGCGATGGAAGGTGGGTTTAGCATGTGCCCATGTCACCCATTGCGCCCAGCGCCATCCATCCTGCTGCGCCCCATCCGCCAGAGGAGAGTTTCGCGCGGGGCGCCTGGCGCTTGCCGGCGTGCTTGCTGGGGATGCTGGTGGGTGCGGCGCTGCAGTTGCAGCAGCCCCTGCTCTGGAATGGGCGGGCCTATGGGGTGGTGCTGGCCCTGGCGGGTGTGGCGTGGCTCCTCAGTGGTTCGCGCAGGGTATTGCGGGTGGCGTATCACCTGGCTGCCGGGCGGCGTGTGGCACGGTGGTGGGCCTTGGGCTTTGCAGCCTGTGCGGGGGCGCTGGCCTTGTTTGCGCTGTGCGGGCTGCGTGCCGGTGCCTATGCGTCCCATGCGCTGGCACCGGGGCTGGAGGGGCGCGACCTGCGCGTGACCGGTGTGGTCGCCACCATGCCGCAGGTGAATGAAGCGGGTGTGCGCCTGCGCCTGGAAATCGAGTCTGCCTTGTGGCAAGGCACGGCGGTGACGCTGCCGCCGTTGGTGGATGTGTCGTGGTACGGCGAGCCGGCGCAGGGGTGGGCGCAGCCTGCCGATGCAGGGCGGCAGCCGCCACCACTGCGGGCCGGCGAGCGCTGGGAAATGACGGTGCGCCTGAAAGCCCCCCACGGTGCGCGCAACCCCCATGGGTTCGACTTCGAACTCTGGATGTGGGAGCAGGGCGTGCAGGCCACGGGCTATGTGCGCACCGGCGCGAAGGATGTGCCGCCGGTGCGGCTGGGCAGCACCTGGCGCCACCCTGTCGAGCGCGCGCGCCAGGCTGTGCGCGACGCCATCGTGACCCGCCTCGCCGGCCATGCCGCTGCTGGCGACGAGGGCCCAGGGCGTGTTGCGGGGGTGGTGGCAGCGCTGGTCACGGGCGACCAGCGCGCGATTGACCGTGCCGACTGGGATGTGTTCCGCGCCACCGGCGTGGCGCACCTGATGAGTATTTCGGGCTTGCACATCACCCTGTTTGCCTGGCTGGCGGCACTGGTGGTGCGGCGGCTGTGGTGCCGTTCTTCGCGCTTGTGCCTGGCGCTGCCGGCGCCCTCTGCGGCGCTGCTGGCGGGTGTCCTGCTGGCCGCTGGCTATGCGCTCTTCAGTGGCTGGGGTGTGCCCGCGCAGCGCACCGTGCTGATGCTGGCCACCATTGCCGCGCTGCGCTTGAGCGGGCGCCGCTGGCCTTGGCCACAGGTGTGGCTGCTGGCCTGTGCAGTGGTGGTTGTGGCGGACCCTTGGGCGCTGTGGCAGGCGGGATTTTGGCTGAGTTTTGTCGCTGTGGCGGTGCTTTTTGCGACGGATCCGATAGCCGGTCGCAATGACGGTACGGGCGCCAGAGCCCATTTCTATGCACTTTGGAGAGAGCAGTGGGTCGTCACGCTGGCGCTGACGCCGCTCACCCTGCTGCTGTTTGGCCAGGTGTCGCTGGTGGGGTTTGCGGCCAACCTGCTGGCCATTCCGTGGGTCACGCTGGTGGTGACTCCGTTGGCGCTCGCGGGCGTCTTGTGGGCGCCGCTGTGGAGCCTGGCCGCATGGGCCGTGCAGCCCCTGGCTGTTTTCCTGCAATGGCTGGCGGCCTGGCCTTTTGCGGTAGCGTTTGTGCCGATGGCGCCGCTGTGGGCGGGCGTGGCGGCCGTGGTGGGCGGCACCCTGCTGGCCATGCGCCTGCCCTGGGCGGTGCGCGCGCTGGCGCTGCCGCTGCTGGTGCCCGCGCTGTGGTGGCAACCGGCGCGGCCTGCGCCGGGCGAGTTTGAGGTGCTTGCGGCCGATATCGGCCAGGGCAACGCCGTGCTGGTGCGCACCGCCAGCCATGCGCTGCTGTACGACGCCGGCCCCCGCTTCAGCCGTGAAAGCGACGCGGGCCACCGGGTGCTGGTGCCGCTGCTGCGCGCTTTAGGCGAGCGGGTGGACCTGCTCATGCTGAGCCACCGCGATTCCGACCACACAGGCGGCGCGGCGGCCGTGCTGGCCCAGCAACCCCAGGCCGCCGTGACGGGATCGATCGAGGCCGAACATGGCTTGCAGGCGTTGCGCCCGGTCACGCCCTGTGTGGCGGGTCAGCGCTGGGATTGGGATGGCGTGGCCTTCGAGGTGCTGCACCCGGCGGTGGGCGATGGCGCCCGCGCCAAGAGCGCCGCACGCACCAATGCTGCCAGTTGCGTGTTGCGCATCGCGACGCAGGGGCCGCAGCCCGCCGTGGCCTTGCTGGCCGGGGATATCGAGCAGGCCCAGGAGCAGGCCCTGGTGGCGGGTGCCGCACCGCTGGCCGCCGATCTGCTGCTGGTGCCGCACCATGGCAGCAAGACGTCGTCGAGCGCGCCGTTTCTGGACGCTGTCCAGCCGCGCACCGCCCTGGTGCAGGCCGGTTACCGCAACCGCTTTGGCCACCCGGCTCCCGAGGTGCTGGGGCGTTACCAGGAGCGGCAGATCCGGGTGGTGGAGTCCGCACGCTGCGGTGCGGCCACCTGGCAGTCGCTGCAGCCCCGGCAGGTGCGCTGCGAGCGGGAGGCCGGGCGGCGCTACTGGCAGCATACCCTCGCACCCTGACCGGCGTCAGGCGCCAACGCCTGCGCGAGCGGTCTGGTTGCATGGGTTGTCATGGAGCAGAGGCGGTGGGTGCGCAACTTGCTATCCTGATTTCCAGGAGGCCCGCCGATGCAGAAATTCGACGAGATGTACGCCATGCTGCCCTTTGACGGCAGCGATGTGCGCGAACACTACAAGCGCTATGGCCAATGGCTCGCGCGCCAGCCGGCAGACGCCATGCAGGCCCGGCGTGCCGAGGCCGAAATGATCTTCCGGCGCGTGGGCATCACGTTTGCGGTCTATGGCACCAAGGACGAGAGTGGCGCGGGCAGCGAGCGGCTCATTCCGTTCGACCTGATTCCCCGCATCATTCCGGAGCATGAATGGACGCAGATGCAGCGCGGCCTGGTGCAGCGGGTCACGGCGCTCAACCGCTTCATCCATGACGTGTACCACGGCCAGGACATCCTGCGTGCCGGCATTGTTCCGACCGACCTGGTGCTGAGCAATGCCCAATACCGCCCCGAGATGGTGGGTGTGCAGGTGCCTTGCAACCTCTATGCGCACATTGCCGGCATCGACATCGTGCGGGCCGCCGACGCCCAGGGCGATGGCGTGTACTACGTGCTCGAAGACAACCTGCGTGTGCCCTCGGGTGTCTCCTACATGCTGGAAAACCGCAAGATGATGATGCGGCTTTTTCCCGAGCTGTTCAGCGCGCATGCGGTGGCCCCGGTGGCGCATTACCCCGACCTGCTGCTCGAAACCCTGCGGGCCAGCGCCCCGACCACCGTGGCCGCGCCCACGGTGGTGGTGCTCACGCCCGGCATGCACAACAGCGCTTATTTCGAACATGCCTTTCTGGCGCAGCAGATGGGGGTGGAACTGGTGGAGGGGCAGGACCTGGTGGTCAAGGACCGGTTTGTGTACATGCGCACCACGCGCGGCCTGCGGCGTGTGGATGTGATCTACCGGCGCGTGGACGACGATTTCCTCGATCCGCAGGTGTTTCGCCGCAACTCCACGCTGGGCTGCGCCGGCCTCATGGACGCCTACCGCGCGGGCAACGTGGGCATCTGCAATGCCGTGGGGACGGGCGTGGCCGATGACAAATCGGTCTACCCCTATGTGCCCGAAATGATCCGCTTTTACCTGGGGGAAGCGCCGATCCTGCAAAACGTGCCCACCTGGATGTGCCGCAAGCCTGACGATCTGCAGCATGTGCTGGCGCACCTGCCCGAACTGGTGGTGAAGGAAGTGCATGGCGCCGGGGGCTACGGCATGCTCATCGGCCCAGCCGCCACGCAGGCAGAAATCACCGACTTTCGCCGTGCCCTGCTGGCCAATCCGGCGGGCTACATCGCCCAGCCCACGCTCAGCCTGTCCACCTGCCCGACCTATGTGGACAGCGGCATCGCTCCGCGCCACATCGACCTGCGCCCCTTCGTTCTCAGCGGGCGCGGGGTGCAGATGGTGGCCGGCGGCCTCACGCGCGTGGCGCTGCAGGAAGGCTCGCTGGTGGTCAACTCCTCGCAGGGCGGGGGCACCAAGGACACCTGGGTACTGGGACAGGAAGGGGGTGAAACATGCTGAGCCGTACTGCCGACCACTTGTTCTGGATGTCACGCTATACCGAGCGGGCAGAAAAGGTTGCCGCAGGCGGACTTTCATCACAACACAGCGCGCGCGCGCAGCGCGTGCGGGGTTCTCTGCCCGGGGAGGAAGCATGCTGAGCCGCACTGCCGATCATCTATTCTGGATGTCTCGCTATACCGAGCGGGCAGAGAACACCGCCCGCATGCTCAATGTGAGCTACGAGACATCGCTGCTGCCGCAGTCCGCCGCTGTCGCCCAGGAGGGCTGGCTGGGCTTGCTGTCGATCAGCGAGCTGATTCCGGCCTACACCGCAAAGCATGGGGAGGTCGCCCCCGCCAAGGTGCTCGAATTCATGGTGCGCGATGGCAACAACCCGTCCTCCATCCTGTCGTGCCTGCGGGCAGCGCGCGAGAACGCGCGGGCGGTGCGCGGGGCACTCACCACGGAAGTCTGGGAAACGCAGAACCAGACCTGGCTGGAACTGGCCCGGCAACTCGAAGGCGGCGCCTTCGAGCGCGATCCTGCGCAGTTCTTCGAGTGGGTCAAGTACCGCTCGCACCTCTCGCGCGGGGTCACGCTGGGCACCATGCTGCAGGACGAGGCCTTTCATTTCCTGCGCCTGGGCACCTTCCTGGAGCGGGCCGACAACACGGCGCGGCTGCTGGACGTGAAGTTCCATGCGGTCGAGAGCGATTTTTTCGGCCGCGCCAGCGAGCGCAACCAGGAAAAGGACTTCTACCACTGGAGCGCCATCCTGCGCAGCGTGTCCGCCTTCGAGGTGTACCGCAAGGTCTACCGCGACGTGATCACGCCGGGGCGGGTGGCCGACCTGCTGATCCTGCGCCGCGACATGCCGCGCTCGCTGCATGCCAGCCTGCGCGAGGTGGTGGACAACCTGGCCATGGTGGCCAACGGGCAATCCGCCGAGACGCAGCGCTGTGCCGGGCGGCTGCTGGCAGACCTGCAATACGGGCACATCGACGAAATCCTGGCCACCGGCCTGCACGCCTATCTCACGCAGTTTCTGGACCGGGTGAATGACCTGGGCGGGGGGATCAGCCGCGACTTCCTGGTGGTGGCAGCCGATTGAGGCATCCGGTTCCGCCGCTTCCCAGGCGCCAGCGTTTGTGCCGGGAGCTTCAGGGGGCGTCTGGCGCCTTGCGCCGCTGCTCGCGCAGCATGAAGAGATAAAGACTTTCGACCTTGGCGCGCGCCCAGGGCGTCTTGCGCAGGAACTTCAGGCTCGATGACACGCTGGGGTCGCTTTGAAAGCAGCGCACCGGGATGCGCTCGCCCAGCCCCTGCCAGCCAAAATAGTCGGCCAGTGCCACCACCATGGCTTCCAGCGTCACGCCATGCAAGGGGTTGTGGGCCTGGGTGGCGCGCGCACCGGGGGGCGCCGCGATGTCGGCTGCGGGCTTGTCGGGGGCCGGGGTGGGGGGGGATGCTGGGGCATTCATGGCCGCAAGCATAAGGCGAATGCGAACATGGCGGTGGCGCATGTGACGCACTGCAGCAGGGGCACGTTCTGGCGCAATTGAGCCGCCCGGTTCAATGCCCAGGGGATGCTTGGGCGTTCCATGGCGTTGCAGATATCGGGGCAGCGTGCGTGAAAATCTGCCAGATTCGGAAGGATGGTCAACCGCGCTCCCGCCGTTCCCCGTTCACGCGCAGGCGGCCGCATGGGTTGGAGCGCACGTTGGTCATGCTGGCCTCCAGAGCGAATCACTGGGCCATCATTTCCTTCATCAATGGCGTCGCATCTTCTTCGCTCACGACCTTGATGGTCATGGGGTCGCCCCCCAGCGGAAAGGCCCACGACTTGCCAGGGCTGTAGCCCACCACCAGGTAATACGTGTTGTTCGCTTGTGCTTCCAGATGGGCGACACGCTTGCCGGACGGAAAGGGTTTGAATCGGAATTCATGCGGGCCGGGCGCGATGCTCAAACGCTTGTATGTGCTGCGAGGCAGGCTGACCAGTTCCTTTCCGTTGTCTGTGATGTCCTGGTTGCTGGCCAACAAAGTGGGGCCGCTGATATTGAGCACCACCAAAAATGCCTCCGGCTCTTGCGCCTTCACAACAGGTGGCTCCACTGTGGCAGCGATATCTTCTGCCCATGTCACGCCGATTGCAGCGAACACGATCCATAAGCCCACAGCCGTTCTGCGCAATAAAGCCATCATGTCGTCTTCTTTCACGGTAGCCATACACTGCCAGCATACTGGCGACCATGGGCCATGTGAAGTCTGTCGGGGTGGTGACTGGGCGCATCACCGATGTGCTCAAGACCCGCCGGTTCAACAGCCATGCAGCGGTATCAGGAGCACCCGGATCTGTTCCACAGGCGGCCATATGATCGTCCGGGATGCGCCCCTATTTGACAAGAATAATCAAATGGGCAGGCCGCGTCAGAAATCCACGCTGGCGCTGATCGACAGCGTGCGCGGCGCACCCACCACCAGGTAGCCCTGGCCGGGGTAGCCGCCGGCGGATGCCCAGTAGCTGCGGTTGGTCAGGTTGTCGATGCGGGCACGCAGCGTGACGAGGCGGCCTTGCACTTCGGTGAGGTAGCGGGCACCTGCGTCCAGGCGGCTCCAGCGGGGCAGCTGGAGGGTGTTGGTGGCGTTGGCGTAGCTGGCGCCGGTGTGCACCACGTGGCCATCCAGGGCCAGGCCGGGTAGGCCGGGAACATCCCATTCGGCGCCCAGGTTGGCTTGCAGCTTGGGCACGCCGATCACGCGCTTGCCATCGGTCGTGGCCGATCCGGTGGTCTGCTGCGTGGCGTCCAGCCAGGTCAGGCCGCCCAGCAGGCGCAGGCCCTTGGTGGCCTCGCCCTGCACGGCCAGCTCCAGGCCCTGGTGGCGGTCTTTGCCGTTGGTGCCAAAGATGTTGTTGCTGTCCAGGTAGGCGCGGGGCTTGTCGGTGCTGAAGAAGGCCAGGCTGCCGCCCACGCGGCCGCCGTCGTACTTCACGCCCACTTCCTTTTGCCTGGAGACGTAGGGCGCCAGCATGTCACCCCGGTTGGCGGCGGTGCTGGGCGCGGTTTGCCCCTGGCTCAGGCCTTCGACGTAGTTGGCGTAAAGCGACACGCTCCTGTCCAGCTTGAACACGCCAGCCAGCAGCGGGCTGGTGCGGCTTTGCTCGTAGCGGTCGGTGAGTGCGGCAGTGCCATAGGCGTAGTTGCCGATGTCGATCTTCTGGTGGCGCAGGCCGGCCGTGAGCAGCAGGCGCTGGTCCATGAGCGACAGGGTGTCGCCCACGGCAACGCTGGTCAGGCGCGTGAGGCCGGTGCGCAGCGGGTGGGCCAGATCGCCGCCGCGGAAGGCGTTGGCACTGAAGGCGGGCAGGCTGGTGGCCACGGGGCCGTACAGGTGGGTGGCCTGGGTGTTGGCGTAGTCCATGGCGTAGGCGTTTTTCTTCTCGGCGCTGAAGGCCGAGGCCACAGCCACCCATTCGTGCCCCACGCCGCCCGCTTGCAGCTTGCCGCGCAGGCCGAGTTCACCGGTGTTCACGCTGTCCTTGCGGGTGTTGTCGAAGCGGTAGGTGGTGGCGGCGCCTGCCGCATTGTGGACGGTGAGGTTGGCCAGCGCGTTGGCTTCTTCGCTGCGGCGCGCACCGGCTGCCGCCCAGGCGGTCACGCTGGTGCCGATGTCCCATTCGCCGCGCAGCGTGCCGAAGGTGTCGCGCTCGTTGGAATAGCTCCAGGGCTGGGCGAAATTGGTCTGGTTGTCGGGCGCCGCAGGCACGCTGGTGGCGGAGGGGCCCAGGGTCACGTTGGTGCGGGTGCGCTGGAGCTTGTGGTCTTGCCAGCCGATGTCGCCCGACAGGCGCACGTCGCGGCTGCGCCAGTCCAGGCCCACGGCCAGCAGGCCGAGCCGGGCGTCTTCGTCGTTCACGGCGGTGCCGCCCTGGTGCGAGGCTGCGTTCACGCGGATGCCGGTGCTGCCGTCCGGACCGAAGCGGCGAGCGATGTCGGCCGCCACCTGGGTCTGGCCGCCGCTGCCCACGCCAAAGGTCACGCGGTTCAACGGCGCATTGGGGGCACGCTTGGGCAGCAGGTTGATGCTGCCGCCAATGCCGCCGCCACCGGGGCTGGCGCCGTTCAGAAACGCCGAGGCGCCCCGCAGCACTTCCACACGCTCGAACAGTTCGGTGGCGATGTACTGGCGTGGCAGCAGGCTGTACAGGCCGTTGTAGGCGGTGTCGTCCGAAGCCAGGATGAAGCCGCGAATGAAGTAGGCCTCCTGGAAATTGCCAAAGCCCCGTGCCACGCGCACGGTGGGGTCGTTTTGCAGCACATCGCCCACGCTGCGGGCGTGGCGGTCCTGGATGAGTTCGTGGGTGTAGCTGGTGATGGAGAACGGCGTCTCCATGGCGTCGCGTGTGCCCAGAACGCCCGCACGGCCGCCGTGGGCCACCTGGCCGCCGGCATAGGCGGGCGACAGGCCCGGGGCCGATGCGTCGGCGCTGGCGTTCACCGTCACGGTGGACAAGGTCTTGTCGCCGTTCGCGGTGGTGGTGGACGCTGTCTGGGCCTGGGCCGAGGGCAGCGCCAGCACGCACAGCATGGCGGCAGGAGTCGGGGCGAATACCGGGCGTTTGCGGGATGGCGAAGAGAGGTGGAAATGGCGCATGGTGATCAGCGGTGGGTTGAGTGAGGTGTGCAAGCGTTGTCGGCGTCGCAGCGGTGATGCAGTGCAAGGGCGACCGGGGCGGGCAGGGCACGTGAACGGGGCCAGGCGTGCCAGCCCATCACGGCCACCGGCAGGCCCAGACCCAGCCAGGACCACCAGTCGCCCCAGGTGTCGGATACCAGGGCGGTTGCAAGACCCGAAGCCGACAAGACGGCCAGGGCCAGGGGCCAACCCCACATGGCGAGAAAGGACGACTTTTTCATGCCGTGTGCTTGCTGTGGGTGAGTGCCGTGGCCACCAGGGGTTGGCCCTTGACGGGCGGCGTGGACGTGGTCTGCGCCGCCGCCGCCGGGGCCTTGCGGCGCAGCCACAGGTACAGGCCGCTGCCCAGCACCGCGATGGTGGCAATGTCCAGCAGCGCCCAGAGGATCTTCATGGGCATGCCGCCGTAGTCGCCAAAGTGCAGCGGCTGCGAGACCAGCAGCGCCGTCACATACCAAGGCAACTGGGGCGCAGCGGTGACCTGCGCCGTGCGCGCATCCACCAGCACCGGCTGCAGCAGGCGCGAGGTAAGGGGCGTGTTGCCGCGCAGGAAGAACGTGTTGTGGTGCGGACTGGAAAACGACGTGCCCGGGAACGCGATGAACGACAGCCTGGTGCCTGGCGCCTCGGCTTGTGCTGCCTCCAGCGAGTGCTGGAGCGGGCCGCGCTCGATGGCGGGCACGATGGGCTGGCCTTCATACGGCTTGAGCAAGGCCGAAAGCTGGTCGTGCTGCCAGTATTGGATGACCAGATCAGCCCAGGTGTTGACCATGCCCGTGGCACCCACCACCAGGGCCCACGTCAGCGTGACGATGCCCAGCAGGTTGTGCAGGTCGAGCCATTTCACACGGGTGGACCGGTGCTGCCGCACCTCGCCAAAGCACAGCTTGCGCATGAACGGCGCATACAGCACCACGCCCGTGACGATGGCGACGAGCAGCAGCAAACCCATGAGCCCCAGGAATAACTTACCGGCCAGGCCCGCGAACAAATCCACATGCAGGCGCAACATCACATGCATGAAGCCTTCGCCCACCGGCAGCTCGGAGAGCACGGCACCCGTGCGGGCGTCCACGGCGATCGACTTGAAGTCGTCGGTGGGCGCGGGCGTGGGGGTGAGGGTGACGAACCAGAGCGCATCGTCGTCCTCGGGTTGCGACGCGAACTGCACCACGCGCTGCGGGTGCAGTGCCTGTGCGGCGGCCAGCACCTGGTCGAGGCTGGCTCGTGGCGTGTTGGCGGGCATGGCCGGTGCTTCGACCTCGGTGCCCAGCAGGTGCCCTATTTCATGGTGAAAAATGAGCGGCAGGCCCGTGAGGCACAGCAGCAGCATGAACACGGTGCACACCAGGCTGGACCATTGATGGACCCAGGACCAGCGACGGATGGCGACGGGAGAAAGCATGGCGGGGCGGTTGGTGCTAAAGGTTTGGCGGGCACTTGCGCGAATCCCTGGCCCGCGCCTGCACGGCCCGATCACCGGCTGGCAGGGATGCAGACAGAAGGTCCGTGGGAGCAAGGGAGTGGTTCAAGCCAGGCAACCCGAAAAGTCTCGGCAGGGTGGGTGCTGGCTCCAGCCGGGGCGGCTGTGGCTTGCGAACATCGAATCTTACAATACAAATGATAATTGATCTCATTTGTATCGTTGTGGCCTAGCAGGCAAGCAACGACCTGGCTGCGGCCTTGCGTGCAGGCGCCGTGGCTCGGCCCTGTTCCCGCACGGGAGGCCATGGCTTGCGGGGCCTGGCAGCGCCGCCGGGTGAGGGCGCCGATAATCAGCACCCGCCCCGCACAGGTGGCCACCCTGTCCATCCTTCCATGCCCGCCCAGCCTGCCCTTCGCGTCCTGTCCGTCATCCCGCCGATGACGCAGCTCAACACCCCGTATCCGTCCACCGCGTACCTCACGGGGTTCCTGCGTTCGCGCGGGGTGGCGGCGGTGCAGGAAGACCTGGCGCTGGCGTTGGTGCTGCAACTGCTGTCGCCCGCAGGCCTGCGCGCGGTGGCGGCGCAGGTGGACGCATTGCCCGCGCCAAGGCGCAGCCCGGCGGTGCAGAGCTTTATGGCACAGCGCGATCGCTACCTGGCCACCATCGCGCCCGCCATTGCCTTCCTGCAGGGGCGCGACTCCACCCTGGCGCACCGCATCGTGGGGCGCAACTTTTTGCCCGAGGGGCCACGCTTTGCGTCACTGGATGTGTATGTGGATGACGAGGGTGGCGACCCGCTGGGCTGGGCCTTTGGCGCCCTGGGCCTGCACGACCGCGCCAAGCACCTGGCCACGCTGTACCTGAATGACCTGGCCGATGTGCTGCGCGATGCGGTCGACCCGCGCTTCGAATTTGTGCGCTATGCCGAGTCGCTGGCGGGCAGCCAGCCCACCTTCGAGCCCCTGGCGCAGGCGCTGGCCGCGCCGACCAACCTGGTGGACGACACCTTGCGCGATCTGACGCTGGCCGCCGTGCAGCGCCATGCGCCCACCGTGGTGCTGCTGTCGGTGCCGTTCCCGGGCTCGGCCTACGCGGCTTTCCGCATTGCCCAGACCATCAAGGCACACCACCCGCACATCGTCACGGTGCTGGGCGGTGGCTTCGTCAACACCGAACTGCGCGAGCTGACCGAGCCGCGCGTGTTCGACCAGTTCGACTACGTGACGCTGGACGCGGGCGAGCGCCCCTTGCTGGCGCTGCTGGAACACCTGCAGGGCCAGCGCGGTCGCCAGCGGCTGGTGCGCACCTTTGTCCGCGATGAAGCGGGCGCCGTGCAGTACATCAACCTGATGGAGGCCGATATCGCCTTCGCCGAAGTGGGCACGCCCACCTGGGACGGCCTGCCGCTGGACCGCTACCTCTCGCTGCTTGACATGCTCAACCCCATGCACCGGCTGTGGAGCGACGGGCGCTGGAACAAGCTCACCGTGGCCCACGGCTGCTACTGGAAGAAGTGCAGTTTCTGCGACGTGAGCCTGGACTACATCGGCCGCTACGAAGGCGCCTCGGCCACCGTGCTGGCCGACCGCATCGACACCATCGTGCGCGAGACCGGGCAGACCGGCTTTCACTTCGTGGACGAAGCGGCGCCGCCCAAGGCCCTGAAGGCGCTGGCCACCGAACTCATCGCCCGCAATGCCGGCATCTCGTGGTGGGGCAATATCCGGTTCGAAAAAACCTTCAGCCCCGAGCTGTGCAACCTGCTGGCCGACAGCGGCTGCATCGCCATCTCGGGCGGGTTGGAAGTGGCGTCCGATCGGCTGCTGAATCTCATGAAAAAAGGCGTGTCGGTGGACCAGGTGGCGCGCGTGACGCGGGCCTTTACCGACGCCGGCATTCTGGTGCACGCCTACCTGATGTATGGCTTTCCCACGCAGACGGTGCAGGACACCGTGGATGCGCTGGAATACGTGCGCCAGCTGTTTGCCAATGGCTGTATCCAAAGCGGTTTTTTCCACCGCTTTGCCTGCACCGTTCACTCACCGGTGGGCCAGCACCCCGAAGACTTTGGCGTGACCCTGGAGCCGCTGCCGCCGGTGAGCTTTGCCAAGAACGACATCGGCTTTCACGACCCCACGGGCGTGGACCACGACGCCCTGGGCGGCGCGCTCAAGAAGGCCATCTACAACTACATGCACGGCATCGGGCTCGAAGAGGACGTGCGCAGCTGGTTCCCCTTCAAGGTGCCCAAGACCACCGTGCAACGCAACCGCATCGAGCGGGCACTGCGCGAGCGTGGGTGACCGGACTGCGGGCGGGGGCACCGATCCGGTGCCCTGTCTCGGAAATGCTTTTTCCCTATGGCCGCTTGCGCCTGATCCGCAAGCGCTGTGGGCCTGCAGCACTTGAAACGCGGGGCGTGTGGGCGCACCAAGGCGTCGCATCAGCAACGCCGGTGCAGCGTCACTCCACTTCACCCATCTGCGACTGCAGGTAGTTGGGCAGGCCCACCTTGGCTATCAGGTCGATCTGGGTTTCGAGGAAGTCGATGTGCTCCTCGGTGTCGTCCAGGATCTTTTGCAGCAGGTCGCGCGAGACATAGTCGCGCACGGTTTCGCAGTGGGCGATGCCGTCCTTGATGGTGGCCTGGGCGCCTTGTTCGGCGCGCAGGTCGCAGGCCAGGATTTCGGGCACATCTTCGCCCACCTGGATCTTGGCCAGGTCCTGCAGGTTGGGCAGGCCGTCGAGCACGAAGATGCGGTCCATCAGCCAGTCGGCGTGCTTCATCTCGCCGATGGATTCGGAATATTCCTTCTTGGCCAGCTTGTCAAAACCCCAGTGCTTGAGCATGCGGTAGTGCAGAAAGTACTGGTTGATGGCCGTGAGCTCGTTCTTGAGCTGGGCCTGCAGATGGCCAATGACCTGTGTGTCGCCCTTCATGGTGGTTTCCTTGGTGGGTTGTTCCGGCAATGATTGTCGCGGCCCGGCAGCACGCGCGCAACACAAGCCCCTGCGAGGAGCGGCGGGGTGGCGAAGCAGCCTGCGGTCTTGTCATAAAATAGCAATAACCAATTGATTCAATGAATTCAATTAATTGGATTGATTTCCCTGAAAAGCCTAAACTTCAATCCTGTTCAGTCAACCAACCACCAAGGAAGCAGCAATGTCCCTGATCAACACCCAAGTTCAGCCCTTCAAGACCGAAGCCTTTCACAACGGCAAGTTCATCACCGTGACCGAAGAGAGCCTGAAGGGCAAGTGGTCGGTCGTGATCTTCATGCCCGCCGCCTTCACCTTCAACTGCCCCACCGAAGTGGAAGACGCTGCCGAGCACTACGCTGAATTCCAGAAGGCCGGCACCGAGGTGTACATCGTCACCACCGACACGCATTTCTCGCACAAGGTGTGGCACGAAACCTCGCCCGCCGTGGGCAAGGCCCAGTTCCCGCTGGTGGGCGACCCCACGCACCAGCTGACCAACGCTTTTGATGTGCACATTGCCGAAGAAGGCCTGGCGCTGCGCGGCACCTTCATCATCAACCCCGATGGCGTGATCAAGACCATGGAAGTGCATTCCAACGAAATCGCGCGCGACGTGAAGGAAACCCTGCGCAAGCTCAAGGCTGCCCAGTACACCGCCGCCCACCCCGGCGAAGTCTGCCCCGCCAAGTGGAACGAAGGCGCAAAGACCATCGCTCCATCGCTGGACCTGGTCGGCAAGATCTAAGCCACAAGACTGTTTGACGGCGGAGCGCCTGGGAGGCGCTCCCAAGCCGGACCACGCTGTGGCGCCCGCGCCATGCCGTCCGGCTTTTTTACGTCCGTTTTTTGTGCGGGCGGCGCCACAAGCGCCTTGAGCACACACCCTCTGCCACTCGAATCTACAAGGACACCACCATGCTCGACGAACAACTCAAGACCCAACTTTCGGCATACCTGGAGCGCGTGCAGCAGCCGTTCGAGCTGGTGGCATCCCTGAACGACAGCGACACATCCCGCGAGATGCTGGAGCTGCTGCAAACCATCCAGTCGCTGCGCAGCGACAAAATCAGCCTGCGCACCGATGGCGACGACGCTCGCAAGCCTTCGTTCACGCTGCAGCGCACGGGCAGCACCAGCCAGCTGCGCTTCGCCGGCCTGCCGCTGGGCCATGAGTTCACGTCCCTCGTGCTGGCCCTGCTGTGGACCGGCGGCCACCCGCCCAAGGTCGAGGCGGACGTGATCGAGCAGATCCAGGCCCTGGAAGGCGACTTCAACTTCGAGGTCTACATGAGCCTGACCTGCCACAACTGCCCCGACGTGGTGCAGGCGCTGGCGCTCATGGCCATCCTCAACCCCCAGGTCAAGACCACGGTCATCGAAGGCGGCGCCTTCCAGCAGGAAGTGACCGAGCGCGGCATCATGGCCGTGCCCATGGTGTACCTGAACGGCCAGGAGTTCGCCTCGGGCCGCATGACGGTGGAGGAGATCGTGGCCAAGCTCGACACCGGCGCCGCCGCGCGCGACGCGGCCAAGCTGTCGGCCAAGGCCCCCTACGACATGCTCATCATTGGCGGTGGCCCCGCAGGCGCCGCGGCCGCCGTGTACGCGGCCCGCAAGGGCATACGCACCGGTGTGGCCGCCGAGCGCTTTGGTGGCCAGGTCAACGACACGCTGGGCATCGAGAACTACATCTCGGTGATCGAGACCGACGGCCCCAGGTTTGCCGCCGCCCTGGAAGCCCACACCCGCGCCTACGACGTGGACATCATGAACCTGCAGCGCGCCGACAAGCTGATTCCGGCCGCGCAGCCTGGCGGGCTGATCGAGGTGCAACTGGCCAACGGTGGTTCGCTCAAGGCCAAGAGCGTGATCCTGTCCACCGGTGCGCGCTGGCGCAACGTGAACGTGCCCGGCGAAGCTGAGTACAAGAACAAGGGCGTGGCCTACTGCCCGCACTGCGACGGCCCGCTGTTCAAGGGCAAGCGCACGGCCGTGATTGGCGGCGGCAACTCGGGTGTCGAGGCGGCCATCGACCTCGCCGGCATCGTGGCGCATGTCACGCTGGTGGAGTTTGCCGACCAGCTCAAGGCCGACGCCGTGCTGGTCAAGAAGCTCCAAAGCCTGCCCAACGTCACCATCCACACCAACGCGCAGACCACCGAAATCACCGGTGCCGACGGCAAGGTCAACGGCCTCAAGTTCAAGGACCGGGCGACGGGCCAGGAGCATCTGGTGCCGCTGGAGGGCGTGTTCGTGCAGATCGGCCTGGTGCCCAACACCGACTGGCTCAAGGGCACGGTCAACTTGAGCAAGTTTGGCGAGATCGAGATCGATGCCAAGGGCCACACCAACGTGCCCGGGGTGTTTGCCGCCGGTGACTGCACCACCGTGCCCTACAAGCAGATCGTGATTGCTGCAGGCGCCGGCGCCACGGCCGCGCTGAGCGCGTTCGATCATTTGATCCGCACCAGTGCGCCAGCGTGATTTTTAGAAAAAATCGGCCGGTAGTGCCTATGTGGTGAGTGCGGGAAGCCATCCCATTGGAAGCGGCGGGGCTGTGAGGAGCAGCCCCGCCGTTTTTTTGCCGTTCTGGATGCCCGGGTCTGGAGCCCGGTCAGAAGGTGTGCAGCACGCCGGTGGTGATGCCGGTGGCGCGGTCCTTGTGGGCGGCGCCCTGGAAGCCGTCGCGCCACTGGGTGCGGTCCAGCTCTGCATACAGTTTGCTGCGGCGCGAAAGCTTGTACTCGGCAAACAGGAGGGTCCGGGTGTAGCCGTCTTCCCGCTTGCCGGTTCGCTGGCGGTCCAGGCGGTACACGGCGGCGGTGAGGTCCACCGCGCCGGTTGCCGACCAGGTCGCCCCCGCTGACTGCACCCGCTGTTCCGTGCGTGCCGTGGTGGAAGTGTCGGCTTCGCTGCGCGCGGTGTTGGCGGCCAGGCGCAGGCTGCCCAGCTGGTAGGCGGCGCCCAGCGTAAAGGCCTGCAACGACAGGTTGCCTGCCGTTTTGAAGCGCTGGACGGCGCCCGAGACGGTCCAGGCCCCTGCGGCATAGGCCAGTCCTGCTCCCGCCGAGGATTGGGCCGAGGCGCTGCCAGCGTTTTCTCCGAAGCTGTACATGGCGCGTGCGGTGACGGGCCCGAACCGGCCTGTGTATTTGAGGGCGTTGTCCAGGCGGTAAGAGCCGCTGGCGGAGCCTGCCGTGCCGTATTCAACCCCCAGGCCATGGCTGCTCAAGGCCGCCGTGGCGATGTTGGGGTTGAACGAAGCGAAGCGCATGCCTGCCGCGTCAACGGGGCTCACGGCATCGGCCAGCAAGTTGGTCTGCCGGCCCGCCGTGACCTGGCCCCAGGCGCCGCCCATGCCGACGATGGCGGCGCGGTCAAAAAACTTGGCGTTGGCGGTGCTGCCGCTGTCGATGTTCAGACCGGTTTCGAAGTTGAAGAGCGCATGGAGGCCGCCCCCCAGTTCTTCGCGGCCCCGGAATCCGAAGCGGCTGGTGCTGTTGACGCCGCTGGCCAGGCTGGTCGCAGAGGCGGTGCTGGGTGCATTGGCGGCGGTCATGCCGACGGTGTGGCGCACGCCGGCATCGGCGATGCCGTACAGGGTGGTGCTGCCCTGCGCCAGGGTGAGCGCGGGTGTGGCCAGTGCGGCCAGCCATGCCAGGTGTTGGGGTTTCATGGGTCTCCTTGTCGTTGTGAGGGGCGCGGCGGTGCGCCGCACCCGGAGGGCAGTGCAGTGGGGGGAGGTCGTTGGGCGAGCGCTGCCGGTGCGCACGCCCGGCGCGCGGAGCAAGGGGCTGACGCGCTGTCGACGCAGTGTCAGCGGGCGGCCGCAGGCTCCATGCCGGTGCTGCGCACGATGGGGGCTGCCGCCGGTGATGCCAGGAAACGGATCAGATGCCGCGCCGCGTCGGGATTCTCTGCACCTGCGGCCACGCCCGCCGAGAAGAAAACGCGCTGCTGGACTTCGTCCGGCAGCGGTCCGACGAACTCCAGCTCTTTGAAAGGCAGCAGCTCGCTGACCTGCTGGAAGCCGATCTCGGCGTCGCCACGCAACACCACTGCGCCCACGCGCTCGCTGTAGATCTTGGTGGCCTTGCCCTTGATCTGCTCGGCCACGCCCAGGCGCGGGAACAGTTCGTCCGAGAGGTAGGTTCCGCTGGCGCTGGCGGAATAGGCGATCGACCTGGCGTTCAGCAGGGTCTGCTTGAGGGCTTCCACGGTGCTGATGTCGGGCTTGGGCGTGCCCTTGCGCACGCTCATGCCGATCATGGAACGGGCCAGGTCCACGCGGCTGCCGGGCTGCACCTTGCCCTGTGCCACCAGGGCTTCCAGCCCCGAGTCGGCCAGGATGACGATGTCGAACTGCTCGCCGCGGGCGAAGCGGCTGGGGATGGAGTCGGGTGCCTTGCCCATCGAAGCGCCCCGTGCGGTGACCACCTTGTGGCCGGTGGCCTGCTCGTACAGGGGAATCAGCTGGTCGTAGGCGGCGGAGAAACCGCCCGAGGTGACGACGCGGATTTCTGCCGCCTGGGCGCTGGAGGGCGTTGCCGCTCCCAGGGCCAGGCCCAGGCTCAGCGCGGCGCCGAGCAGGGCGCCCAGCACCCTGCGGCGGGGCATTTCGATGGGGCTCACAGTGGCTGGCTTGAAGGTTTGCATGTCATGTCTCCTGGTTGATGTCGTGGGGGTTGCGGGCCGCTGTGTCAGTCGGCGGTGATCTTGCGCTCGTGGATGATGCGGCCCCACTTGCTGTATTCGGAGGCGATGAATTTACCCAGCTCATCACGGGTGCCGGGCGATGCGGTCTGGCCATGCTTGAGCAGGTTCTCGCGCACTTCGGGGGTGTTGAGCACCTTCACCAGTTCGGCATTCCAGCGGTCCAGCAGGGGCTTGGGTGTCTTGGCCGAGGCCACGAATGCATACCAGTTCGTGGCGTTGAATCCCGGAAAGGTCTCTGCCACCGTGGGTACGTTGGGCAGGTAGGCGGGGCGGGTCAGTCCGGTGGTGGCCAACGGAATGAGCTTGCCCGACTCGATGTGGGGCAGGGCGGTGGGGGGCGCTGCGTAGAACGCGGTCACGCGCCCCCCCAGGACATCCTGCAGCGCAGGGGCGCCGCCCTTGTAGGGCACGTGCACGGTGTCGATCTTGGCGACGTCGTTGAGCAGTTCACCGGCCAGGTGCGCCGCCGAACCGGGGCCGGTGGAGGCAAAGTCGAACTTGCCCGGCTCGCGCCTGGCCTTGGCCACGAATTCGCCCAGGGTCTTGATGCCGGTGCTGGCCGGCACCACGAGCACGTTGGGGAAGCTCACGCCCATGGTGATGGGCGCCAGATCCTTGAGCGGGTCGTAGCGGACGCTCATGAAATGGGGTGCGATGCTGAGCGGGCCAATGGAGCCGAACAGCAACACCGAGCCATCCGACGGGCCCGTGGCGACCTGGGTGTGGGCCAGGTTGCCCCCCGCGCCGGGTTTGTTGTCCACCACCACGCTCTGGCCGATGTTTTCGCCCAGCTTCTTGGCGATCAACCGCGCCGCGATGTCCGCTGAGCCGCCGGCGGCAAAGCCGACCACCAGGGTCACGGGCTTCTTGGGAGGAAAGTCCTGGGCCTTGGAGGCTGTGTGGACCAGGGGGAGGCATGTGGCCAGGATGGCGGCCACGATCAGCGAGCGTCGTTGCATGGTGGATTCCAGAAGTGGCCGATGCACGGTCGGCCTTGCAAAAGGACGCCAGTCTAGGTAGCACGCAATAATCTGTGAATTGCAATTTATGACAGGACTATTGCATGCTGCGCATCAAATTCGATCTGGGTGAACTGCAGGCATTCGTGGTCACTGCAGAGAAGGCGAGCTTTCGCCTGGCGGCGGAAGCCCTGTGCCTGTCGCCGCCGGCCCTCAGTCGCCGCGTCGAGCGGCTGGAAGCGGCTCTGGGTGTCCGGTTGCTGGAGCGCACGACCCGCAGCGTGGAGTTGACCGCGGTGGGGCAGGAGTTTCTGCACGAGGCGCGCACGGCCCTGGCGGGCCTGGATGAAGCGGTGCAGCGCGTGAATGACCAGGTCCATCTGCGTCGCGGGCGGGTGGCGATCGCCTGCATTCCGTCGGTGGCCAGCCATCTGCTGCCCCGTGTTCTGCGGGCCTTCGCGGTGGCGCAGCCGGAGGTCCAGGTGCACGTCATCGACGAGAGCGCCAACCAGGTGCTTGATGCCGTGGTGCGGGGAGACGCCGATTTCGGGCTGAGCTTTACCGGCAGCCAGGAGTCGGCACTGCGTTTCGAGGCGCTGATGCGCGAGCGCTACGTCCTGGCCATGCAGCGGGGGCACCGCTGGGCCGGGCGCAAGGAGGTGGCGTGGGCTGAACTGGCGGGGCAGCGCTTGGTGTCGGTTTCGCGTGACAGCAGCAACCGGCTGCTCCTGGACCAGGCCACGGCCGATCTGCCCCAGCAACCTGTGGCTTGGTATGAGTGCAACCATGTGGCCGGAGCGCTGGCCCTGGTGGAGGCCGGGCTGGGCCTGGCCGTGCTGCCGCAACTGGCGCTGCCGTCTGAGCACCCCCAGGTGTGCGGTGTGCCGCTGATAGAACCCGACCTCTGGCGTACCCTGGGATTGCTGCAGCGGCGCGACCGCGTGCTGGCTCCCGCTGCGGAAGCCTTGCGCCAACGCCTGATCCAGCTGCATTCAGGTGGTTGAAGGGCGCGCGGGGGCGAAACGGGGGCGGGTGCGCGGTGCAGCTCGGGGTCTCGCGCACGGCCGCATCAATACACCAGCCGGTCCGGCTGCAGCTCCTGCAGGATGGTGGTGGCGATTTCTTCAATCGACTTGGTGGTGGTGGACAGCCAGCGGATGCCGGCGCGGCGCATCATGGCCTCGGCTTCGGCGACTTCGTGGCGGCAGTTCTGCAGGCTGGCGTAGCGCGAGTCGGGGCGGCGCTCGCTGCGGATCTCGGACAGGCGCTCGGGGCTGATCGTCAGACCGAAGATCTTCTTGCGAAACTCCATCAGCGCCGGCGGCAGCTGGCGGCGGTCGAAGTCTTCGGGGATCAGCGGGTAGTTGGCGGCCTTCAGTCCATGCTGCATGGCCAGGTACAGGCTGGTGGGGGTCTTGCCGCTGCGGCTGACGCCCACCAGGATCACATCGGCGCCGGCGAGGTCGCGGTGGCTCTGGCCGTCGTCGTGCGCCAGGCTGAAGTTGATGGCCTCGATGCGATCGGTGTATTCCTTGCTGCGGCTGACATCGCTGAAACGGCCCACCCGGTGGTGCGACTTGACGCCCAGTTCTTCTTCCAGCGGGTGCACGAAGGTGCCAAACATGTCGAGCAGCATGCCCTTGCAGCCCTCCTGGATGACCTTGAGCACCTCCATGTTCACCAGCGTGGTGAAGACGATGGGCTTCCTGCCCTCCAGCTCGGCGGTGTGGTTGATCTGGCGCACCGCCTGATGGGCCTTGTCCTCGGTGTCCACGAAGGGCAGGCGCACGCGGCGCGGCACCAGTTCGAACTGGGCCAGGATGGCGTTGCCGAACGTTTCGGCGGTGATGCCGGTGCCGTCCGACACAAAGAAGATGGTGCGCGAGTGCATGGGGGCCTTTTCAAGAGCGTCGGACGGTTGCCGGTGCGGCCCGCCTACAATTGCGTCAATTATCCAATTCTCACCATGCACCCGGTCGGCCCACAACCACAACCAAAAAGCTGCAGCCCGTGCATGGCCGCTCGCTCCCTGCTCCTGTCGGGCGGGCGCGCAGACCCGGTTTTAACTTCTGGAGCTTTCCCATGTCTGCACTTTTCAGCCCGACCGCCCTGGTCGTACCGTTTGAAAACCTGAGAATGACCGACGTCGAGGCGGTAGGCGGCAAAAACGCCTCCCTCGGCGAAATGATCTCGCAGTTGCCCCATGGCGTGCGGGTGCCTACGGGCTTTGCCACCACGGCCCACGCGTTCCGCGAATTTTTGGCCTTTGAGGGCCTGGCCGACCGCATCAGCGCCAAGCTGGCGGCGCTCGACACCGAAGACGTGCGCGCCCTGGCTGCCGTGGGTGCCGAGATCCGTGCCATGGTCGAAGCCCAGCCTTTCCCGGCCGATCTGCAAAAGGCCATTGCCGAGGCTTTTGCCACCCTGTCCGAAGGCAACCCCGAAGCCAGCTTTGCCGTGCGCTCGTCCGCCACGGCCGAGGATCTGCCCGACGCATCGTTTGCTGGCCAGCAGGAAACCTTCCTGAACGTGCATGGCATCGACGAGGTGCTGCACAAGATGAAGGAGGTGTTCGCCAGCCTCTACAACGACCGCGCCATCAGCTACCGCGTGCACAAGGGTTTTGCGCACGATGTGGTGGCCCTGTCGGCCGGCGTGCAGCGCATGGTGCGTTCCGACCTGGGCGCCGCCGGCGTGATGTTCACCATCGACACCGAATCGGGCTTTGAAGACGTGGTGTTCATCACCAGCAGCTACGGCCTGGGTGAAACCGTGGTGCAGGGCGCCGTGAACCCTGACGAGTTCTATGTGCACAAGCCCATGCTCAAGGCGGGCAAGAAGGCAGTGATCCGCCGCAACCTGGGCAGCAAGCTGATCCAGATGGTGTTTGCCACGCCCGATGAAAAGGCGCGGAGCGGCAAGCTCATCAAGACCACCGACGTGCCCGCCGAGCAGCGCAACCGCTATTCGCTCACCGATGCCGATGTCGAGCAACTCGCGCACTATGCCGTGGTCATCGAGCAGCACTATGGCCGCCCCATGGACATCGAATGGGGCAAGGACGGCACCGACGGCCAGCTCTACATCCTGCAGGCCCGCCCTGAAACAGTGAAGAGCCAGGCCAAGGGCCAGGCCGAGTTGCGCTACAAGCTCAAGGGCCACGGTGCCGTGCTGGCCGAGGGCCGCGCCATTGGCCAGAAGATCGGCACCGGCCCCGTGCGCTTGGTGCACCACATTTCCGAGATGGACAAGGTGCAACCCGGCGACGTGCTGGTCACCGACATGACCGACCCCAACTGGGAGCCCGTGATGAAGCGCGCCAGCGCCATTGTCACCAACCGGGGGGGGCGCACCTGCCACGCCGCCATCATCGCGCGCGAGCTGGGCATTCCGGCCGTGGTGGGCTGCGGCGACGCCACCGAGCGCCTGAAGGACGGCACGCTGGTCACGGTGAGCTGCTCCGAGGGGGACACCGGCCGCATCTACGACGGCCTGCTCGAAACCGAGGTGACCGAAGTGCAGCGCGGCGAGATGCCAGCCATCCAGACCAAGATCATGATGAACGTGGGCAACCCCCAGCTGGCGTTTGACTTTGCCCTGCTGCCCAACCAAGGCGTGGGCCTGGCGCGGCTGGAGTTCATCATCAACAACAATATTGGGGTGCACCCCAAGGCCATCCTGGATTACCCCCAGATCGATGCCGACCTGAAGAAGGCCGTTGAATCCGTGGCCCGTGGCCATGCATCGCCCCGTGCGTTCTATGTGGACAAGGTCGCCGAAGGTGTGGCCACCATTGCCGCAGCCTTCTGGCCCAAGCCTGTCATCGTGCGGCTGTCGGACTTCAAGTCCAACGAGTACCGCAAGCTCATTGGCGGCAGCCGCTACGAGCCCGAGGAAGAAAACCCGATGCTGGGCTTCCGCGGTGCGGCGCGCTACATCAGCGCAGAGTTTGGCGAAGCCTTTGCGATGGAATGCGAGGCTTTGAAGCGCGTGCGCAATGACATGGGCCTGACCAACGTGCAGGTGATGGTGCCCTTTGTGCGCACGCTGGGCCAGGCCGAGCGCGTGACCAAGCTGTTGGCCGTACACGGCCTGCAGCGCGGCAAGGATGACCTCAAGGTCATCATGATGTGCGAGGTGCCCAGCAACGCCATCCTGGCCGAGCGCTTCCTGGAGTTTTTCGACGGTTTCTCCATCGGCTCCAACGATCTGACCCAGCTCACCCTGGGTCTGGACCGCGACTCGGGCCTGGAGTTGCTGGCGCAGGACTTTGACGAGCGCGACCCGGCTGTCGAGGCGCTGATCCACCAGGTCATCAAGGCCTGCCTGGCGCAGGGCAAGTACATCGGCATCTGCGGCCAGGGCCCCAGCGACCACCCGGACTTTGCACAGTGGCTGGCCAGGGAAGGCATCTCGTCGATTTCGCTCAATCCTGACAGCGTGATTGCCACCTGGCAGCAGCTGGCACGCTGAGTGCGCAGGGGCTGCCCTTGTCCAACCCACGGTATGTGAGCACACCCTGGATGCAGCCCCTGAGAAAAATCCACGAACCCGAACTGGCGGGTCCCTTCCCGCCAGACATGCACGATGTGCGCCACCTCTGGCTCAAGGGGGGGCTGCTGCTGGTGTGGGCGCTGGTGTCTTTCGTGGCCACCTACTTCGCCCGCGATCTGCAAGCGTTCGTCGTGGCAGGCTGGCCGCTGGGCCACTGGATCGCGGCGCAGGGTGCGGTGCTGATGTTCATTGCCATCGTGGTGGCCTACTGCTGGGCCATGAACCGGTTTGAGCGCCAGGACGCCGCGCGGGTGGCCGCGCTGACCACCGAACGTGCCCCATCCCATGGCTGAGCGCGGGGGCGTGGGACAAGGGGGCGATGACAAGGCCTACCTGTGGCGCCTGCACCGCATCTTTGCCTTGTATGTGCTGGGGGTGGTGGCGTTTCTGGTGCTGATGGCCTGGGCCGAGCAGCAGGGTCTGTCGCGGCACTGGATCGGTCCGATCTTCCTGTTTCTCACGGTGATGGTCTATGCCGGCATCGGGGTGTACGGGCGCACCACCGATCCCGAAGAGTATTACGTGGCGGGGCGGCGGATTCCGCCGGTGTACAACGGCATGGCTGCGGCGGCCGACTGGATGAGCGCGGCCTCGTTCATCAGCCTGTCGGGTGCGCTGTACCTGCAGGGCTTTTCTGGCACACGCGGCCAGGCTGGTGGGCTGGCCTACCTGCTGGGCTGGACTGGCGGTTTCTGCCTCGTGGCCATGCTGATCGCCCCCCATCTGCGTGCCATGGGGCTCTACACGGTGCCCGACTTTTTCCATGTGCGCTTTGGTGGCCGCTGGCCGCGCATCATTGCGGCGCTGGCGGCGGTGCTGTGTTCCTTCACCTATGTGGTGGCCCAGATCTACGGTGTGGGCCTGATTGCCTCGCGCCTGACGGGGGTGCAGTTCGAGATCGGCATCATGCTGGGGCTGGGTGGCGTGCTGCTGTGCTCGTTCCTGGGGGGCATGCGCGCCATCACCTGGACGCAGGTGGCGCAATATGTGGTGCTGCTGCTGGCTTTCCTGATCCCCGTGTCGTGGCTGGCCTACAAGCAGCTGGGCAACCCGCTGGCTCCGCTGGTCTATGGCACGCAACTGGGCAAGATTGCCGATCTGGAGGAACGCCTGCTCGATTCGCCGGCAGAGCACCAGGTGGTGGTGGCCTATTTGCGGCGGGCCCAGGACTACGAGGCGCGCCTGCAGGACGTGGAGGGTGCGCTGGAGCGTGAGCGCGAAAAGGCGCGTGAGCGTGTTCGTACCCTGCGCGACCAGAATGCCGATGTGGGCCTGATCGTTTCTGCCAGCCGGGAACTGGTCGCACTGCCGCGCGATGCGGCATCGGCACGCGAGCGCTGGACGCGTGAGATGCGCGAAAACTACGAGCGTGCCCGGCCCCTGGGGGGCCTGCCGCTGCACAGCCAGGCCTATGCGGGCAACCCCGACGGATCGCCGCATGAGCGGCAGGAGTACGAGCTCACCCGGCGCAATTTTCTGGCACTGATGTTCTGCCTGATGGTGGGCACGGCGGGGCTGCCGCATCTGCTGACCCGTTACTACACATCCCCCACCGTGGCGGCTGCGCGCTCATCGGTGGCCTGGTCGCTTTTCTTCATTGCCTTGCTGTACCTCAGCGCGCCGGCGCTGGCGGTGCTGGTGAAGTTCGAGGTCATGCAGAACCTGGTGGGTAGCAGTTTCGATACCTTGCCCAGCTGGATGGCGCAATGGGCGCGCGTGGATGCCTCGCTGCTGTCGGTGGAAGACGTGAACGGCGACGGCCTGGTGCAGTTTGGCGAGATCCGCCTGGGGGCCGATCTCATCATGCTGGCCACGCCGGAGCTGGGGGGGCTGCCCTATGTGGTGTCGGGTCTGGTGGCGGCGGGGGGGCTGGCAGCGGCGCTGTCCACGGCCGACGGGCTGCTGCTGACCATCAGCAATGCACTGGTGCGCGACCTCTATTACCGCGGCGTTCCCAGGGAGGCATCCCCTGAGCAGCGCGTCATCCTGACCAAGTTCACCTTGCTGTCCGTGGCGCTGGCGGCGGCGTTCGTGGCGGCGCTCAAGCCGGCCGAAATTCTGCCGCTCGTTTCGGCGTCGTTTTCCCTGGCGGCATCGGCTTTTGTGCCGGTAATGGTGCTGGGCATCTTCTGGCGCGGCACCACGCGCCAGGGTGCGGTGGCCGGCATGCTTGCCGGGCTGGGCGTGGCGGTGTACTACATGCTTTCGCATGTTTCCGCCATGCGCGCATGGGTCGGCTGGCTGCTCGCGGATGGCCTGTGGTTTGGCATCCAACCCATTTCTGCAGGGGTGTTTGGCGTGCCTGCAGGGCTGATCGTGGCCGCTGTGGTGAGCCGCATCACGCGGCCGGCTCCTGCGCAGCCCCTGGTGCGCTCCGAGATGTGAGGGTCCGTCGCCTGCGCACGGAGCAGGCCTGGCCGGTGGCCATTGCCGGTTTGTCGAGGTGCCTGCTTGATGGAAAACCCCCGATGCCAAAACGCGGCAAACCTGCGAGACTGTTTCAAAAGATTGCACGCGCCACCGGTGCCGTGTCGTACCACCTTGGAAGGAGGCACATGGTACTGGTCAAAACGCAAGCGGGTCAGGAGTCTCTGAAAGACAGGCAAGGGGGGCTGACATCTCGCCAGCGCACCGCCTTCATTTTGTTTGATGGCAAACGAACGACCCGTGAGGTGCTGGCAGCCACTGCTGCGATGGGGATCACCCAGGAAGACGTGCAGACCATGTTGGCGCAAGGACTGCTGGAGCCGATCGCCGGGCTGGCGGTTGCCGGGTTGTCGTTGGGGGGCGGTGTTGGCATCTCGTCGTCGCTGGAGTTGTCGGACGAGGTCAGTGGCCGGTCTGATATAGAGCGCTACCAGGCCGCCTACCCCATTGCCACCGAATTGACCGCTGGCTTGGGTTTGCGCGGCTTTCGCTTGAATCTGGCCGTGGAGGGGGCGGGCAGTTTTGACGACCTGGCGGCATTGGCTCCCAAGATCCGGAATGCCGTCGGCGATGCCAAATTTGCCCGGCTGGAAAAAGCCTTGTTCAGCTGATGCTGCTCTTGGGTCAGGCTTCAACGGGAGGAATCAAAAAAGCGGCCTCGCGGGCCGCTTGCTGAAGTGAAAGGGCGGGGTGCTGCTTCAGCGCACGCCCAGCAGTTCCACATCGAATTTCAGCGTGGCATGGGGCGGAATCACCCCACCGGCGCCGCGCGCGCCATAGCCCAGTGCGGCGGGGATGATCAGGGTGCGCTGGCCACCGATCTTCATGCCCTGCACCCCCTCGTCCCAGCCCTTGATGACCATGCCAGCGCCCAGGGAGAAGGCGAAGGGATCGTTGCGATCGCGGCTGGAGTCGAACTTGGCACCTTGCTCTCCGTTGTTGTAAAGCCAGCCGGTGTAGTGCACCGAGACGTTCTGGCCCTTGGTGGCTTCGGCGCCTTCGCCGATGACGGTGTCTTCGTATTGCAGGCCGGATGCAGTGGTGGTCAGTGCCATGGTGAAATTCCTTGATTGCTATTAAAAATATAGCTGTCAATGCATTAATACAAAGCATTGACAGCCATTTGATCCATATTCTAGCGAAGGCTTGGCGAGCGGGCGGGGCCGCCCGGCTCAGCGGATGGGCGCTGCTTCAGGCCTTCTTGGCACGGCCCGCCACCCAGCGGGTGGCAAAAGCCTGCACGTCCGACAGGCGCTTGAGCAGATCGGCGCCCGAGGGGGTGACGGTGTAGCCGTCGCTGCCATGGTCGACAAAGCCAGCCTCGCGCAATTCCTTGATGCGGGTGTTCAGCGTGTTGGGTGTGATGCCGCCCACGCTGTCTTGCAGCAGACGGAAGGTCTGGGGGTGGCCATCCCGCAAGGCCCAGAGCACGCGCAGTGCATAACGGCATTCGAGCCGTTCAAACAGCTGGTTGATGGCGGCATTCTCTTTGGAGCTCATGGATGTTTCTCCTCGCGCGAGTGGTGGGTCAAAGTTCGGGGCGGCGCGACAGGCACCACGTCCGAGGGAGCGCTGCGACTATAGCGCGTAACCTCTTTTGCTACAAGTTTGGTAGCTCAAAAGGCACAGTGCACATGATCCAGCCTCCAGAAAAGCCCCAAATCATTTTAAAGTGTTGCATGCGGGCCACGAAGCCGGAACCGGGCCGACGGAGCGGGTCGGTGGCCTGAAAGGGTTCGCGTCCGGGCTGCTTGCGCTGGGACGGCTGGCCCCCGGATCGGGTTGGCGATCTCCTGCGAGATTGTGAACAGACTCTCAGGCCGGGATGCCGGCGTGGCCCGCGCGCGCCAGGTGGTCCACCAGCAGGCGCGCGCAGGGGGTCAGCGCCTGGCTGCTGCGGTAGCAGACGGCAAAGCGCCGGCGGGCCCAGGCGTCACCCAGTGGAACGATGCGCACGGCGGCTGTCCGGGCAAAGGGCTCTGCCACCTCGCGCGGCACCACGCTGATGGCCAGGTTGGCGCTCACCACCCGCAGGGCGGCGTCGAAGTTGGACACCAGCACCCGGTGTGCCAGGGTCTTGCCTTCCACGGCAGCGGCGCGCGCCAGCAGCACCTGGACGGCGCTGAGGGCCGGCATGCTGACGAATTCGTACCCCAGCACTTCCGCGAAACAGACGCTGGCCGCCTGCGCCACCGGGTGGGACTCATGGGCCACGATGGCCAGGTGGTCGCTGCGGTAGGCGCAGGTTTCCAGCCCCGAGAGGTCGGCGGCATCCCAGCAGATGCCGATGGATGCGCTGCCCTCGCGAATGCCCTGCACCACGTCCGGGCTCACGCGCTCTTCCATGCTCACCTGGATGTCACGGTGGGCCGGGTGCTGCAAAAAGGCGGCCACATCGTCGGCCAGCGACTCGGCCATCACCGAGGCCGTCACCAGCATGCGCACATGGCCCCGGATGCCGGTGGCATACGCCGCCATGTCGCGCTCGATCTGGCCCATGCTGGCCAGCATGGTGCGGGCATGCTCCAGCAGGGTTTCACCCGCCGGGGTGGGCACCACGCCACGCCGCTTGCGCACCAGCAGCGGTGTTCCTACGGCGTCTTCGAGTTGTGCAAGGCGCTTGCTGATGGCGGAGCCCACGATGGACTCCTGCTCGGCCACGCGGGCGATGCTGCGCTGCTCGCAGACGGCGGCAAACAGCCGCAGGGTCAGCAGGTCCAGGTGGCGCATGGGGGCAATGCTGTTTGATGTTCCATTTGGGAATCATAAGGATTCCCAAATGTATTTTCTGATTCTTGTGGGAATTTCTAGAATCCCGTAACCCCCTCTGCCTGGAGACTGAGTGTGAGCCACATCCCATCATCGACTTCTTCCCTGGCCTTTGGCTCTGCCCGGGCGGTCGTCCGCGAGGTCGGCTTGCGCGATGGCCTGCAGAGCATTGCCACGGTGCTGCCCACCGCGCGCAAGCTCGCCTGGATCGATGCCGCCTACGCGGCGGGCCAGCGCGAGATCGAGGTGGGCTCGTTCGTGCCCGCACGCCTGCTGCCGCAACTGGCCGATACCGCCGAGGTGCTGGCCCATGCCAAAACCCTGCCGGGCCTGCTGGCCTCGGTGCTGGTACCCAATTTCAAGGGGGCCGAACGCGCGCTGGAGTGCGGGGCCGATCTCATGATCGTGCCGCTGTCCGCCAGCCACGCCCACAGCCTGGCCAACCTGCGCAAGACGCCCGATGAGGTGGTGGCCGAGGTGGCGCGCATCCGCGCTGCGCGCGACGCTGCCGGCAGCCGCACGCTGATCGAGGGCGGCGTGGGTACGGCCTTTGGCTGCACGCTGCAGGGCGAGGTGGCCGAGGGGCAGGTGCTGCGCCTGATGCAGGCGCTGCTCGACGCCGGTGCCGACCGCGTGAGTCTGGCCGACACCGTGGGCTATGCCGACCCGGCGAGCGTGCAACGCCTGTTCGAGAAGGCCCGCGCCCTGGTCGGCGAGCGCCTGTGGTGCGCCCATTTCCACGACACCCGCGGCATGGGCCTGGCGAATGCCTACGCGGCCTGGCAGACCGGTGTTGGCCGGTTCGATGCCTGCCTGGCCGGCATTGGCGGCTGCCCCCACGCCCCCGGCGCCAGCGGCAACGTCGCCACCGAAGACCTGGCCTTCATGCTGGAGCGCATGGGCGTGGCCACCAGCATCGACGTGGCTGCGCTGCTGGCCCTGCGCCAGCGCGTGGCGGGGTGGCTGGCGGGCGAAACGCTGCACGGCGCGCTGTGGCAGGCGGGGCTGCCGCAGAATGCCGCACCCGCCGCGCTGCAGGCGGCCTGATCTTTCTTATGAATGCGCTGAACATGAACGACACACAAACCGCACCATCTCCCCGTCTGCCGCTCGAAGGCCTGCGCGTGGTGGAGTTCACCCACATGGTCATGGGCCCCACCTGCGGCATGGTGCTGGCCGACCTGGGGGCCGAGGTCATCAAGGTCGAGCCCGTGGAGGGCGACCGCACGCGCCACCTGCTGGGCGCGGGAGCGGGCTTCTTCCCCATGTTCAACCGCAACAAGAAGAGCATTGCGCTCGACCTGCGCAGCCCCGAGGGTCTGGAGGTGGCGCGCCGGCTGGCGGCCTCGGCCGACGTGGTGGCGCAGAACTTCAAGCCCGGCGTGATGAGCAAATACGGCCTGGACTACGCCGCACTGAGCCAGCTCAACCCGCGCCTGATCTATGTGAACCACACCGGTTTTCTGCCCGGCCCCTACGAGCACCGCACGGCGCTGGACGAGGTGGTGCAGATGATGGGCGGCCTGGCCTATATGACGGGCCGCCCCGGCGACCCGTTGCGCGCCGGCACCAGCGTCAACGACATCATGGGTGGCATGTTCGGCGCCATCGGTGCCATGGCGGCCCTGATGCAGCGCGGCATCACCGGGCGCGGGCAGGAGGTGGACTCGGCCCTGTTCGAGAACAACGTGTTCCTGGTCGGCCAGCACATGATGCAGTACGCCGTCACCGGCCAGCCTGCGGCACCGATGCCCGACCGCATCTCGTCATGGGCGCTGTACGACGTCTTCAGCGTGAAAGACGATGAGCAGATCTTCCTGGCCGCCGTGAGCGACGCGCAGTGGGTCACCTTTTGCGATGCCATGGGGTTTGCCGACCTCAAGGCCGACCCGCTGCTGGCCACCAACAACGACCGCGTGCGCGCACGCCCCACGCTGATGCCCGCATTGCGCCAGCGCCTGGCCGGGCATAGCGCTGCCGAGCTGGCCGCCATCTTCGAGAAAAACGGCCTGCCGTTTGCGCCCATCCTGCGGCCCGAGCAGCTATTTGACGACCCGCACCTCCAAGCCACCGGAGGCCTGGCCGATATCACCTTGCCCGACGGCGAGCGGGCAGGGCAGACGGCGCGCACCACATTGTTCCCCTTGCGCATGGACGGCCGGCGGCTGGGAGTGCGCCTGCAGCCGCCCGTGCTGGGGCAGCATACGGCCGAGCTGATGGAGCAGCTGGGTTACACGCCCGACCAGGTCCAGGCCCTGCAAGCCCAGGGGGCCGTGGCCTGAGCTGCCTCGGCGCCAGGGCCATGCACGGCCCCGTGCGACAGCATTCCAATGACAACGATGGAGACAAGCATGACGACACAGCCACCGGCGCACAGCCTTTTTCCTCCTTCCTTCCATCGAGACGGCATGGCGCGCCGCACGCTGCTGGCGGCCGCGGTGGCCGGCGCCGTGGCCCCGGCGCTGACCTGGGCCCAAGGGGCTGACAAACCGCTGCGCATGGTGCTGCCCGTCAGCGCGGGCTCGGGGGTGGACGGTGTGGCCCGCGTGCTGGGCCCCAGCCTGGGCAAGGCGCTGGCGCGGCCCGTGGTGGTGGAAAACTATCCCGGTGCGGGTGGCATCACGGGCACCTCGATGATCGTCAAGGCGCCCAAGGATGGTTCGGTGCTGGGCATGGTGTCCAACAACCATGTGGTGAACCCCAGTGTGTTCAAGAACATTCCCTACGATGCCGTGGACGACATCACGCCCATCACCATGATCGGCGCCACGCCGTTCGTGCTGGTGGCCCATCCATCGGTGGCGGCCAGGAACTTGCGCGAACTCATCGCCCTGGCCAAGGCCCAGCCCGGCGCGCTGAACTACGGATCGTCCGGCAACGGCACCATCCTGCACCTGGCCGCCGAGATGTTCGTGCACGAGGCCCAGGTGGACATCAAGCACATTCCTTACCGGGGCATGGGGCC
Organism: Acidovorax sp. JHL-9; assembly: GCF_000426205.1. Taxonomy (NCBI): domain Bacteria; kingdom Pseudomonadati; phylum Pseudomonadota; class Betaproteobacteria; order Burkholderiales; family Comamonadaceae; genus Acidovorax; species Acidovorax sp. JHL-9. The sequence goes on along the minus strand of NZ_AUEX01000013.1, from coordinate 42,532 downwards.
GCTGACCGCCGATGTGCTGGGTGGGCAGATCCAGATGGCGTTCATTGCCATCGCCGTTGCCGCGCCCCATGTGAAGGCGGGCGCGCTGCGGGCCATCGGTTTGTCGTCCAGCGTCCGCTCGCCGCTGCTGCCCGACCTGCCAACGATGGCCGAGCAGGGGCTGCCCCACTACGTGCTCGATGGCTGGGTGGCCGTGGTCGGGCCGGCCGGTCTGCCCAAGGCCGAGGTGGAGCGCGCCTACCAGGGGGTGCGCAGCGCGGTGGCCACGCCGGAGGTGCGCGATGCCTTGCTGGCACAGGGTTACCAGCTGCAAAGCCCCCCGCCCGACGCCACGGCGGCATTCTTTCGCAGCGAGGTCGGCCGCATGGCCCGGCTGGTGAAGCAGTCAGGGCTCAAGCTGGACTGACTGCCCATTTTTATAGGGCTGATGGCGCTTATCCATCAAGCGCCAAAAGCCTTTCATGGGGAAGCTCTGACAGGGCCTGTACACAGTGTTGTGTCGCTCCCAAAGCACGACGCCCCGGCACCATCGTAGTGGCCGGGGCGCCTGCGGCACGCCCTGTTGCCAGGGCTGTGGTGGTACGGCTTACAGCGAATCGATGAAGCTGCGCAGCTTGTCCGAGCGGCTGGGGTGCTTGAGCTTGCGCAGCGCCTTGGCCTCGATCTGGCGGATGCGTTCGCGCGTTACGTCGAACTGCTTGCCCACTTCTTCCAGCGTGTGGTCGCTGGTCATCTCGATGCCGAAGCGCATGCGCAGCACCTTGGCTTCGCGCGGCGTGAGGCCATCCAGGATGTCCTTGACCACGTCGCGCAGGCCGGCCTGCATGGCGGCTTCGATGGGGGCGGTGTTGGCGCCATCCTCGATGAAGTCGCCCAGGTGGCTGTCGTCGTCGTCACCGATCGGCGTTTCCATGGAGATCGGCTCTTTCGCGATCTTCATGATCTTGCGGATCTTGTCCTCGGGGATCTCCATCTTGGCCGCCAGGATGGACGCATCGGGCTCGAAGCCAAACTCCTGCAGGTGCTGGCGGCTGATGCGGTTCATCTTGTTGATGGTCTCGATCATGTGCACCGGGATGCGGATGGTGCGCGCCTGGTCGGCGATCGAGCGCGTGATGGCCTGGCGGATCCACCAGGTGGCATAGGTCGAGAACTTGTAGCCGCGGCGGTATTCGAACTTGTCCACCGCCTTCATCAGGCCGATGTTGCCTTCCTGGATCAGGTCCAGGAACTGCAGGCCGCGGTTGGTGTACTTCTTGGCAATCGAGATCACCAGGCGCAGGTTGGCCTCGATCATTTCCTTCTTGGCATCGCGCGAGGTGGCTTCGCCCTCGTTCATGCGCTTGTTGATGCCCTTGAGCTCGACCAGCGGCACGACCACGCGCGATTGCAGGTCGGTCAGCTTTTGCTGCAGGTCCTGGATGGGCGGGATGTTGCGTGCCATGATGGCCGACCAGGGCTTGCCGGCAGCGGCCTGCTTTTCCACCCACTTGAGGTTGAGCAGGTTGGGCGGAAAGTCCTTGATGAAGGTTTCCTGGGGCATGCCGCACTTGTCCACGATGATGCGGCGCAGTTCGCGTTCCTTCTTGCGCACATCGTCCACCTGGCCGCGCACCATGTCGCACAGCTTCTCGATGGTCTTGGCCGTGAAGCGGATGGTCATCAGCTCCTGCGACAGGGCCGCCTGGGCCTTGACATAGGCGGGCGTGCCGTAGCCTTCCTTGTCATAGATCTGGTGGACCTTCTCGAACAGCTCGCGCAGCTTGTCGAAGCGCTCCAGCGCCTGCTTCTTGAGTTCTTCGAGCTTCTTGGTCAGGGCCTTGGAGCCGCCCTTGCCGTCGTCGTCATCGGCTTCGTCGAATTCGTCGAAGTCTTCTTCGGCCACATAGTCGTCGGCCTCGTTGGGGTTGGAGAAACCGTCCACGATGGTCGAGATGACGACCTTGCCTTCGCGGATCTCCTCGCCCATGTTCAGGATTTCGGCGATGGTGGCGGGCGATGCACTGATCGCCTCCATCATGGCCATCAGGCCGCCTTCGATGCGCTTGGCGATCTCGATTTCACCTTCGCGCGTGAGCAGTTCCACAGTGCCCATTTCGCGCATGTACATGCGCACGGGGTCGGTGGTGCGGCCGAACTCGCTGTCCACGGTGGACAGGGCGGCTTCGGCGGCCTCTTCGGCTTCTTCCTCGGTGGCGCCAGCGGGGGCGTTGTCCGTGATGATCAGCGCTTCGGCGTCGGGCGTCTGCTCGTACACCGCCACGCCCAGGTCGTTCAGCGTGGTGATGACGGCTTCGAGGGTTTCGGCATCCACGAGCTTGTCGGGCAGGTGGTCGGAGATTTCAACGTGCGTGAGGTAGCCGCGCGTCTTGCCCAGCTTGATCAGTGTCTTCAGGCGCGCGCGGCGCTTGGCCATGTCTTCTTCGGACAGGACGGTTTCGTCCAGGCCGAATTCCTTCATCAAGGCGCGTTCCTTCGCCTTGCTGATCTTCATGCGCAGGGGCTTGACCTTTTCGGCCGTGGGGGTGGCCTCCGCCTCGACTTCGCCTTCGAGGTCGGCTTCGATGTCCGACAGGTCTGCGTCGTCACTGCCCACTTCGCCCGCTGCTGCCTTGGGCTTGCGACCGCGCTTGGCGGGGGTCTTGGCCTCGGCACTGTCTGCGGCCTTGGCCGGACGGCCGGGGCGTTTTCTGGGGGCCTCGTCACCGTCGGATGGGGCGGCTGCGGCGCGGGCAGGCTTCTTCTTCAGCAATTCATCGGCAGCTTTGGTCAGCTCGGCAGAACTTTTCACGGGCACGGTTTTCACTTTCTTGGCAGCCGGGGCAGGGGCCGCAGCAACGGCCTTGCGGGGCGCGGCTGGGGCAGGTGCTTTGGCAGCGGTTTTGGAGACAGCCTTCGCGGCGGTGCCTGGAGCGGACTTGGGCGGCTTCGCGGACTTTTGAGCGGGCATGGAACAACCTCAGAATCAAAAACGGACACAAAGAAAACGCAAGCGCCTCAGGTCCCGGCGCGGGTGGCAACGCAAAGCTAGGGGGGCTTTGCGTTTTGAGGGGAGGCCCTCAGGGGCAAGATGTCTGGGCGAACATTTGGTGTGCAGTCCTTGCGATAAGTGGGCCCATCAGCGCATAGGTGCGCGTTTGTCACGGTGGCCCGGCTCGGAGGTGCTGCTGTCGCTCTTGCCGAAAAACCCTACATTATACCGACTGTCCGCTATTTCAAGGGGTGCGGGGCAAGATGCCTTGCAATACGTTGCGCCGCTGTTCCAGCGCGCGGTAGCGTTCCAGTGCCGTAGGGTCTTGCGCCACCTGCAGGATCAGGTTTTTTTGCTGGGCGTTGATGTCTTCGATCAGCATGCGGTTCAGAAGATCCCGCAGTTCCAGCCGCAATTCGTGCAGATCGCCCTCGGTCTGCGCGTGCGAGCCGGTCATGACCTTCACCGCCAGGGCCTCACAGGGGTTGCCCCGCAGGCTTTCCCGCAGCAGGGCCCAGGCCTGCGGCCCATGCTCGTGGAACTGTCCTTCCAGCCAGCTGAACAGCGGGCCATGCGGGGCGGGCTGGGCGCACAGCGCCGCGTGGTCGTCGTGCGTCAACTCCTCCAGAAACGCCATGTGCGACAACAGCAGCCGTGCGGCGTGGTCTGCCCGGCTGGCGGTGGGCGTGCGCGGCAGGCGTGGCTGGGGCGGCCAGGGCGCGGCGTCCTTTTTTTTCCAGCTGCCGCCTTTCCAGTCGCCGCCCTTGCGAAAGGGTGGCTTCGGGGGAGCGTCGTAGCCGCCGGGTGATTGCCAGCCGGCATCGGCAGGCGCGCCCCACGGGGGCTCGTCCGTGGGGGGGGAGGCATGGCGGTGCGAGGCCACGGTGCCAGGGTGGCGTGCTGCCTCCTGGGCGGCGGTCTTGTTCCAGAGGTCGGACAGGTCGTGGGCGTCCAGCTGGGCCAGCTGTGCCAGTTCGGTGAGCACCTGGCGCCGCAGCACCCCCTCGGGCAGTGCGCTCCACAGGGGGCGGGCATTGCTCGCCATGTGGGCGCGGCCTTCTGCCGTGCCCAGGTCGCAGCTTTCGCTGGCGGCTTCGATCAGGAAGCGGCTCAAAGGCACTGCATCGCCAATGTGGCGGGCAAAGGCATCGGAGCCGTGCGCGCGTACAAAGCTGTCGGGATCGTGCTCGGGCGGCAGGAACAGAAACTTGATGCTGCGCGTGTCGCTGGCATGGGACAGGGCACCGTCGAGCGCCTTGCGGGCCGCCCGGCGGCCCGCGGCATCGCCGTCAAAGCTGAACACCACCGATTCGGTAAAGCGCAGCAGCTTTTGCACATGCTCGGGCGTGCAGGCGGTGCCCAGCGTGGCCACGGCATTGGGGAACCCCAGCTGCGCCAGGGCCACCACATCCATGTAGCCCTCGGTGACCAGCGCAAAACCCTGCTCGCGAATGGCGGCACGGGCCTCGAACAGGCCATAGAGCTCGCGGCCCTTGTGGAACACCGGGGTTTCGGGCGAGTTGAGGTACTTGGGTTTGTCATCGCCCAGCACCCGGCCGCCAAAGCCGATGCACTCGCCCTTGACGTTGCGGATGGGAAACATCACCCGGTCACGGAAGCGGTCGTAACGCTTGCCGCCATCTTCGTCATTGACGATGACCAGCCCGCTTTCTTCGAGCAGCGGGTCGTCGTAGTGCGGAAAAACACTGGCCAGGCTGCGCCAGCCTTCGGGGGCATAGCCCAGACCATAGCGCTTGGCTACCGCACCCGACACCCCGCGTCCCTTGAAATACGCCACGGCCCGGGGCGATATGCGCAACTGCCGGCGATAGGCCTCGGCGGCTTTTTCCAGCACATCGGTCAGCGTGGCCTGCTTTTGCCGGGCGGCGGCGGCGCGCTCTTTTTCCTGCGGCGAGATGTCATCGTCGGGCACCTGCAGGCCCACCTGCTGGGCCAGGTCCTGCACGGCCTCGATGAAGCCCATACCGGCGTGCTCCATGAGAAAACTGATGGCGTTGCCGTTCTTGCCGCAGCCAAAGCAGTGATAGAACTGTTTGGCGGGGCTGACGCTGAAGGAGGGCGATTTCTCGCCGTGGAAGGGGCACAGCCCCATGAAATTGGCGCCGCCTTTCTTGAGCTGCACGTAGCGGCCCACGATGTCCACCACGTCCACGCGCGAAAGCAGTTCCTGAATGAAAGATTGGGGAATCGACACGGGGCTTATTGTCTGCGCAAAGTGTGGTTACACTCGTTAACATTTGGCGAAGCCGAGACATCTCCATGGCAACAACGGGGACCCCGTGGACACGCAGTGCCGCAGCGCGGCTGGGCGTGTGGCTGTGCGCGGCAGCCGTTGCCTGGCTGCCGCTGTGCGCGTCGGGGGCGCCGGTGCTGCGCGTCCTGTCATGGCCCGGGTACGCCGACGCCGATGTGGTGGCCGCCTTTGAAAAGCGCCATGCCGTGCGCGTCGAAATCACCACCGTGGGCTCGGACGACAGCCTGCGTGCCAAGCTGGCCGATCCGGCAGGCCCAGGCTATGACGTAGTGGCCGCCAACACGGTCGAGATCGCCAGCCTGGTCGCGCAAAAGCGCCTCATCCCGCTGCCGATGAAGGACATTGCCAATGCCGGGCGCCAGTTGCCCCGGTTTCGGCAGCTGGCATCGATTCCCGGCATCACCAGCGAAGGGGCCGTGTATGCGCTGCCCTACACCTATTCGGAAATGGGCCTGATCTACGACCGCCGGCAGTTCGGCGTGCCGCCAGACTCGCTGAACGTGCTGTGGGATCCGCGTTGGCAGGGGCGGGTGCTGGCGTTCGATGGCAGCAGCCACAGTTTCTCGCTGGCCGCCCAGCGCCGGGGGCTGGCGCCCTTTCACATCGATGCGGCGCGGTTCGGCGGTCTGGCCCGCGACCTGGTGGCGCTTCGCCGCAACGTGCTGTCGTTCTATTCGGTGCCCGAGGAATCGGTGGAGCTGTTCCGCCGCCACCGCATCGCGGTGATGCATGCCAACTACGGCCAGCAGCAACTCAAGCTGCTGCGCGACGCGGGGCTCGACGTGGGCTATGTCATCCCGAAGGAAGGGGCCCTGGCCTGGCTCGACTGCTGGGCCATCACGCGCCGCTCTGCCCAGCCCGCACTGGCGGCCCGGTGGATCGACTACATGCTTGAGCCGGCGGTGAGCGGTGTACTGACCCGGCGCCAGGGGCTGGCCAACACCTTGCAGGAGCCTCCCGGCGGCGCGGCGGGCGCTGCGGCGAGCCCGATGGTGTGGCTGGAGCCGGTGGAGAGCGAAGGGCAGCGCACCCGGCTCTGGCGGCGCATCGTATCGGGCGAGCGCCCCGAGGGGTTCTGAGCCATGCGCTGGGGCATCGCGTCGCGCCTGGGCTGGATTCTGGCCTCCTTCAGCGTACTGGCTGCGGTGCTGGCGGGCTACTACACCTATGCTGCCGCGCGCGACCTGCTGCGTGAGCGGGCCGAGCGCTCGCTGCTGGCCACCACGCAGGTGCTGACGCACCACCTCGAAGCCGGTTTTTCGGCCGTGGCGCGCGATGCCACCTTGCTGGCGGCCGCGGCGGCCGTGGCCACCGAGCCGCGCACGGCGCAGCCGCCGCATGCACCTTCTGTGCGCGACCGCCGCCTGCTGGCCGAAGTGTTCAAGGCGAGCCTGGCTGCGCACCCCTCGTACCTGCAGATCCGGCTCATCAGTGCCCGCGACCATGGCCTGGAGCTGCTGCGGGTGGACCGGCTGGGCGATGACCTGGTGGAGGCGCCCCAGGCCGCGCTGCAGGAAAAAGCCCATTTCCCCTTTGTTTTCGAAACCCTCAAGCTGCGTTCGGGCGCGGTGTACTTCAGCGAGTTCGGCATCAACCACGAAGGCGATGCCACCGAAGAGCAGCAGCAACCCATCTTCAACATGGCATCGCCCGTGGTGCGCTGGGGGACCGTCGAGGCCGTGGTGGTCGTGCGCGTGGCGGCCACCCCCTTCCTGGCCTCCTTCAGGAAAAGCCTGCCCGAGAACTATGGGTTTTACCTGTGCAACCGCTGGGGCGACATTCTGGTGCACCCCGATCCGACCCAGACCTTCGGTTTCGATCGTGGCCAACGCATCCTTCTGCAGGACACCCTGGCGCCGGTGGCGCAGATCATCGAAGGGCGCACCCACGAACTCATGATGGACGCGCAGGCGGATGGTGCCGAACCGCGCGTGTTCTCGTTCACCCGCTTGCCCGTCGGGGATTCGGACGAAGGCCGCTTCCTGGTGGCGGGGCTCTCGCAGCCCATGGCCGTGGTGCAGGACGAAGTGCTCGAGCTGGGGCGCGGCATCCTCAAGATGCTGCTGATCCTGAGCGCGGTAGGCATGCTGCTGGCCACACTGGTGTCCCGGGCGGTGACCAGGCCCCTGCAGACCATGGTGCGCGCGGCCCGCGCCTTTTCGCGGGGAGAGCCCCACGGCGCCCTGCCGGTCGAGCGGCAGGATGAGGTGGGTGAACTGGCGCGCAGCCTGAGCGACATGGAGCAGCAGATCACCCGCCAGATCGCCGAACTCAACGCCAGCCGGGACAGCATGGCGCACCTGGCCCATCACGATCTCCTCACCGGACTGCCCAACCGGCGCATGTTCGAGCAGCGCCTGGCGCAGGCGCTGGAGCTCTCAAGGCGCAGCGGACGGGCGTGTGCGCTGTTCTTTGTGGACCTGGACGATTTCAAGTCCATCAACGACGCCCTGGGCCATGCGGCGGGCGATGAGGTGCTGCAGGCCACGGGCCGTGCCATCGTCTCGGCCGTGCGCCAGGCCGATACGGTGGCTCGCCTGGCAGGCGACGAGTTCACCGTGCTGTGCGAGAACGTCGATACCGAAGAAGCTGCGCTTCAGATTGCCGAGAAACTGCAGCAGGCCTTTGGGCAACCGCTGGAACTGTGCGGAAAATCGCTGCGGGTGCGCGCCAGCATCGGCATGAGCCTTTTCCCACGCGATGCGCACGACGCACAATCGCTGCTGGCCAGCGCGGATGCGGCCATGTACCGTGTCAAGCAAAGCCGCAGCAACCACCCCTGAGGCGTGGCCTGTCTAGCTCCTGTTCATTTTTTTCCTTGTGAAGCGCAATGACCTCCATCTACGACCAGCACCTGCCCCGCACTGAAGCCAACTTCGCCCCCCTGTCGCCGCTGGGCTTCATCGAGCGCACCGCCGAGGTTTACCCCGACCGCCTGGCCATCGTGCACGGCACCCTGCGCCAGACCTGGGCGCAGACCTATGCGCGCTGCCGCCAGCTGGCCAGCAGCCTGCAGCGCGCCGGCATAGGCAAGAACGACACCGTGGCCGTCATGCTGCCCAACACGCCGCCCATGGTCGAGGCGCACTTTGGCGTGCCCATGGCGGGCGCCGTGCTCAATGCCCTGAACACGCGCCTCGATCCCGAGGCCATCGCCTTCATGCTCGACCACGGCGAGGCCAGGGCGGTGATCGTGGACCCCGAATTCGCCGGCGTCATGGCCAAGGCCCTGGCGCTGCGCAAGAACCTGGCGCCGCTGCTGCTGATCGACGTGGAGGACGCTGTCTACGGCCCCGCCAGCCAGAAACTCGGCACCACCACCTACGAGGAATTTCTGGCCGGCGGCGACCCGCAATTCGCCTGGGAGCTGCCCGCCGACGAATGGGATGCGATTGCGCTGAACTACACCAGCGGCACCACCGGCAACCCGAAGGGCGTGGTCTACCACCACCGGGGCGCGGCCACCAATGCCATCAGCAACGTGCTGGAGTGGGACATGCCCAAGCACGCCGTCTATCTGTGGACGTTGCCCATGTTCCACTGCAACGGCTGGTGTTTTCCGTGGACGGTGGCGGCGCGCGCGGGCGTCAACGTGTGCCTGCGCCGCGTGGAGGCGCAGGCCATCTTCGATGCCATCCGCAACCATGGTGTCACGCACTACTGCGGCGCGCCCATCGTGCACGGCCTGCTGGTGAACGCGCCGGCCGCAATGAAGGAGGGTGTGCCTGCCGGCGTGAAGGCCATGGTGGCCGGCGCCGCGCCACCGGCTTCCATGATTGAGGGCATGGAGAAGATGGGCTTCGACCTGACCCATGTCTACGGCCTGACCGAGGTCTATGGCCCGGCCACGGTGTGCGCCCGGCACGAAGCCTGGAACGACCTCGACATCGGCGAGCGCGCCCGCCTCAACGCCCGCCAGGGCGTGCGCTACCACCTGCAGCGCGCAGCCCGGGTGCTCGACCCCGAAACCCTGCAACCCGTGCCCTGGGATGGCGAGACCATGGGCGAGATCATGTTCCGAGGCAACATCGCCATGAAGGGCTACCTCAAGAACCCCAAGGCCACCGAGGAAGCCTTTGCCGGCGGCTGGTTCCACAGCGGCGACCTGGCCGTGCAGTACCCCGACGGCTACATCAAGATCAAGGACCGCAGCAAGGACATCATCATCTCGGGCGGCGAGAACATCTCGTCCATCGAGGTCGAGGACGTGCTCTACCGCCACCCCGACGTGCTGGCCGCCGCCGTGGTGGCCAAGCCCGACGCCAGGTGGGGCGAAACGCCCTGCGCCTTCGTCGAACTGAAGGCGGGCGCACAGACCACGGTCGAAGACATCGTGCAGCACTGCAAGAAGCACCTGGCCGGCTTCAAGGTGCCGCGCGCCGTGGTGTTTGGCGACATCCCCAAAACCGCCACGGGCAAGATCCAGAAGTTCGAGCTGCGCAAGCAGGCGGGCTCGGCCGCGGCCATCGACGTCTGACCATTGCACGGCGGCCAGCCACGGCAGGGGCATTCGAAGGTGCTCCGTTTTCATAGCTATTGGCGCCTTCTGAACAAGCGTTGAAGCCATTTTTTCTCCAATGCCGGGCAGTCGGCAGTGGTGGGCAGATCTGGCGGCATCCCCTGCAGCCAAGCCGGGTGCGATACTTGCCGCGGTTTTTTCGTCCCATCCCTGCCCGCAAGCCCGGGCGAGCGAGTTGTTGATTGACGTCCCTGCACTCCCCCGATCTCGCCGCGCGCAGCCTTGCTGCGCTGTGGCACCCCTGTACCCAGATGGCGCGTGCCGCCGTCACGCCGCCGCTGGCCATCGCCCGGGGTGAAGGCCCCTGGCTTTTCGACCTGGAAGGCCGGCGCTATTTCGACGCCAACAGCTCCTGGTGGGTGAACCTGTTCGGGCACTCGGATGCCGGCATCCGCGCCGCCATCACGCACCAGCTCGAAACCCTGCCCCATGTCATGCTGGCAGGCTGCACCCATGCGCCCGCGGTCGAGCTGGCCGAAAAACTCGCGGCCCTGACGGGCGGCGCGCTGGGCCACGCCTTCTTTGCCAGCGACGGCGCCTCGGCGGTCGAGATCGCGCTGAAGATGAGCTTTCATTCGTGGCGCAACCGGGGCCTGGCGGACAAGCGCGAATTCGTCTGCCTGCGCAACGGCTACCATGGCGAAACCATTGGCGCGCTGGCCGTGACCGATGTGGCGGTGTTCCGCGATGCCTACGACCCGCTGCTGATGCGTGCCCACATCGTCGAGTCGCCCGATGCACGCCAGGGCCCGGATGCCGAGGCCCGCGCGCTGGCCGACCTGCGCCGCGTGCTGATCGAGCGGCGCGGCCATGTGGCCGCCCTCATCATCGAGCCGCTGGTGCAATGCGCCGCCGGCATGGCGATGCACGAGCCCTCGTACCTGCGTGCCGTGCGGGCGCTGTGCGACGAGTTCGACGTCCACCTGATCGCCGACGAGATCGCGGTGGGCTGCGGGCGCAGCGGCACCTTCTTTGCGTTCGAGCAGGGCGAGTGCGGCTGGCCCGACTTCATCACGCTGTCCAAGGGCATCAGCGGCGGCACGCTGCCGCTGTCGCTGGTGCTGACCACCGAAACGGTGTACCAGAGCTTCTGGAGCGAGCAGGTGGGGCGCGGCTTTCTGCACTCGCATTCGTACACCGGCAATGCGCTGGCCTGCGCGGCGGCCAATGCCGTGCTCGACCGCTTCGCAGCCGACCAGGTGCTGGAGAAGAACCGCGCGCAGGCCCGGCTGCTGGCCGAGGCCTTCGCGCCGCTGGCCAGCGACCCGCGCGTGGCCCATTTGCGCCAGCGCGGCATGATCCTGGCGTTCGACGTGCGCGAGCCCGGTGAGCGATTTGCCGAGCGCTTTCACCTGGCGGCGCGCGCGCACGAGCTGCTGATCCGTCCCATTGGCGGCACGGTCTATCTGATGCCGCCCTATCTCATCGATGCGCCCACGGCGCAATTCCTGTTCCGGGCCGTGATGGCCACGCTGGAGGCGGTGCTGGATGCTGCTTGACCACCTGAACCAGAAGCTGCAGGCCATCGCCGCCAAGGATCTGACGCGCGTGCTGCGCGAGGCCGAGAGCGCCACCGCACCGGTGCAGCGCGTGCGCGGCGCCGATGGGCAATCCCGCGAGCTGCTGATGTTCTGCAGCAACGACTACCTGGGCCTGGCCGCCCATCCCGCGCTGGCCGAGGCCCTGGCCGAGGGCGCGCGACTGTATGGCGCCGGCTCGGGCTCGTCGCATCTCATCAGTGGGCACTCCAGCGCGCATGCGGCGCTGGAGCGCGCCCTGGCGGCGGCCGTGGCGCCCGCTATCCCGAACGCCGAGGCGCTGTTCTTCTGCACCGGCTTCATGGCCAACCTGGCGGTGCTCACGGCCCTGGGTGATGCCGATGCGGTGATCTTCTCGGAAGAACTCAACCACGCCTCGCTGATCGACGGCGCGCGCCTGGCCAAGGCGTCGGTGCAGCGCTATGCGCATTGCGACGTGCCCCAGCTCGACGCGCTGCTGGGCGCCAGCACGGCCCGCATCAAGCTGATCGTCACCGACGCGGTGTTCAGCATGGACGGCGACGTGGCCCCGCTCGACAAGCTGCTGGCGCTGGCCGAACGGCATGACGCCTGGCTGGTGGTGGACGACGCCCATGGCTTTGGCGTGCTGGGGCCGCAGGGGCGCGGCACGCTGGCGCACTTTGGCCTGCGCAGCGAGCGGTTGATCATGGTCGGCACGCTGGGCAAGGCGGCCGGGGTGGCCGGGGCCTTCGTGGCCGCGCACCCTACCGTCATCCAGTACCTGATCCAGGCCGCGCGGGCCTACATCTTCACCACCGCCGCGCCGCCCGCCGTGGCGCATGCGCTGCTGCAAAGCCTGGTGCTGATGGCCGGTGACGAGGGCGCGCAGCGCCGCGCCAATCTCGTGCGCCTGCAGGCGCAGCTGCGCGCCGGGGTGGGTGACCTGCTGGCGCGCCATCCCCAACTGGGCTGGCGGCTGGTGGCTTCAGACACCCCCATCCAGCCGCTCATCATTGGCGAGAACGCCGCTGCGCTGCGCGTGGCGGCCGCGCTTGACCGCGCCGGCCTGCGCGTGCCGGCCATCCGCCCGCCCACCGTGGCGCCGGGCACGGCGCGCCTGCGCATCACGCTGTGCGGCACCCACACCGCGGCCGACATCGACCGCCTGCTGGCGGCGCTGGCCGAGGCCGCTGAGGAGCTGGCATGACGCGCGGCTTTTTCAGCGCCGGGCCGCCCCAAGATGAAAAGCATCCCCCTCGGGGGGGCAGCGACCCGCGAAGCGGCCGAGCGTGGGGGGCATTTTTCATCACCGGCACCGACACCGAGATCGGCAAGACCGCCATCACCGCCGCGCTCACGCACCTGGCGGCGCAGTCGGGCCTGCGCGCCGCCGCCATCAAGCCGCTGGCGGCGGGGCAGGACTGCGTGGACGGCCGCTGGGTCAACGAAGATGTGCTGCGCCTGCGCGCCGCCAGCAACATGGACCTGCACGATGACGAGGTGGGCCCGCTGCAGCTGCGCACGCCCTGCGCGCCGCACATCGCCGCCCGCCTGGAGGGCCGTGCCATTGCGCGCGACGCCCTGCTGGCCGCTGTGCGCGGCGTGGCGGCGCGGGCCGACATCGCCTTCGTCGAGGGCGTGGGTGGCTTCCGCGTGCCGCTCGTTCCCGGCTGGGACACCGCCGACCTGGCCGTGGACCTGGGGCTGCCGGTGGTACTGGTGGTGGGCCTGCGCCTGGGCTGCATCAACCATGCGCTGCTCACGGCCGAAGCCGTGCGCGCGCGCGGCCTGCGCCTGGCCGGCTGGGTGGCCAACACCGTGGACGCGGCCATGCCCCATGTGGCGGACAACCTGGCTGCGCTGGAGGAAGGCCTTGTGGCGCCATTCCTGGGCCATGTGCCCCGCCTGCCAGACCCCAGTGCGCCGGCCATCGCGGCCCACCTGCCGCAGGCGCTCGCGCTGCTGCAGGCACCATAGCCGGCAGGCAGACGGGTCTGGTGCTCAACCGGCCGGAGGCAGCGGCGCCGCGGCCAGGCCGCGCAGCCGGGCCAGCTCCTCGCAGTCGATCGCAATGCCGTGGCGATCGGATTGCGCACGCTGCTGGTAGCGGCGGTCGCCGGGCTGGCGCTCCTGGCCGGCGGCGCGCATGTGCCGCACCAGGGTTTCGGTGCGCTGCGCGAAAGGGTGGCCGGCGCCCTTCGATGGATCGATCACGATCAGCAGCTCGCCCGTCCAGGGCGTCTTGGCGCCGGGGTGCTGCGACCAGTCGAAGCCGAACGAGAAGTTGCCGCCCGTGAGCGCCGCGGCCAGCAGCTCGACCATCATCGACAGGGCCGAACCCTTGTAGCCGCCAAACGGCAGCAGCGCGCCGCCATCCAGGACGGCCGCAGGGTCGCAGGTGGGCTGGCCATGGCGATCCACGCCATAGCCCTCGGGCAAGCGGTGGCCCGCGCGCGCGGCGATCTGCACGTCGCCGTGGGCGACGGCGCTGGTGGCCAGGTCAAACACCAGCGGGTCGCCCCCCGCGCGCGGCGCGGCGAAGGCGATGGGGTTGGTGCCGAACAAGGCCTTGTGCCCGCCCGTGGGCACCACGCAAGCCATGCTGTTGACGAAGGCCAGCGCCACCAGGCCTTCGCGTGCAAACGGTTCCACATCGGGCCAGAGCGCGGCGAAGTGGTGCGAGTTGCGGATGGCCAGCAGCGCAATGCCGTTGCGGCGTGCCTTCTCGATCAGCAGGCCGCGCGCGGCCTGCAGGGCCGGCTGGGCGAAGCCGTTGCCGGCATTGACCGCCACATAGCCGGGCGCCACGTCTTGCACCTGCGGCACGGCCCGCCCGTTGACCCAGCCGCTGGCCAGCGTGGACAGGTAGCCGGGAATGCGGAAGATGCCGTGGCTGTCGGCGCCGTCGCGCTGCGCGCTGGCGCAGTTGGCCGCCAGGATCGCCGCCACTTCGGGCGAGGTACCGTGGCGCAGAAAGATCTGGGTGAGCAGGTCTTGCAGTTCGGCAAAGGCAATGTGCTGGGTGGCGGGGGCGGTGGTGTGGGGCATGGGCAGGGGGACGGAAGCAGTCCGCCATGGTTGTGGCGGTCGTTGCGGATTTTTGCTATGTTTTTAATAGCTGCTAGGATTTATGGGTAAAGCGTTAGCGATTTTTATGCTGATTGCTGTCAGTCGCCCATCACCACGCCTTCGCGCCGTGGGTCGGCACCGCCCAGCCACATCTTCTTGCCATGCACCTGGCCGCGCGTGATGGCCTGCAGGCCGCTGGTCATGTTCATCTCGCGCACCTCGGCGCCGCGGGCGCGCAGGGCTTCCACGGTGGTGGGCGGGAAGCGGTTTTCCTCCAGCAGGCTGGGACCGTTGAACGAACCGAAATTGGGCAGGTTGATGGCCTGCTGGGGCATCAATCCCCAGTGGAGCACGCCATACAGCGTCTTGGCCGTGTAGTGGATGATGGCCGCGCCGCCGGGGCTGCCGCCGCTCATCAGCAACTCGCCACTGGCTTGGTCGAACACCAGCGTGGGCGCCATGGACGAGCGCGGGCGCTTGCCCGGCTGCACGCGGTTGGCAATGGGCTGGCCCTGGGCATCGGTAGGGGCAAAGCTGAAGTCGGTGAGTTCGTTGTTGAGCAGAAAGCCGCCAGGGCGCGCGGCGTTCGTGGTGACCATCTGGCGTGCTCCGAACTGGTCTTCGATGGTGGTGGTCATGGCCACGGCGTTGCCGAAGGCGTCGACGATGCTGATATGGCTGGTGCCGTACTCGGGCTGGTCGGGCATGGGGGCATGGCTGGTGCGCACCGCACCCGGATTGCCCGGCTGCGCCACCTTCATGCTCTGCGGGCCAATGAGTCGGGCGCGTTGGGCCAGATAGCCGGGCTCCAGCAGGCTCATCCAGCTGCCGGCGGGGGGCTGCACGAAATCGGGGTCGGCCACGTATTGCGCCCGGTCGGCGAAGGCCAGGCGGGCGGCCTCGGTGTACAGGTGCAGCCAGTCGGCACCGGGCGCCGGGCCGCGCAGGCCCTCTTGCAGGGGCAGCGCGGCCGCGTCGGTGTTCCTGAGGATGCCCAGGATCTGGCCGATGGCGATGGCCCCCGAACTCGGTGGCGGAAAGCCGCACACGCGGTAGTCGTGGGGCGCGACCTGGTAGCTGGTGCACAGGGCTGCGCGCTTTTTGGGCTGGTAGCCGGCCAGGTCGGCCAGGCTGAGCGGGCCGGGGTTGGTGGGATGCTTGCGCACCTTGGCCACGATGGCCTGGGCCACGTCGCCCTCATGCAGGGCCTTGGAACCCTGCTGTGCGATGGCCCGCAGCACGGCGGCCAGCTCGGGGTTCTTCAGCACATGGCCCACGGGCCAGGGCTTGCCTGCGGCGTCGTAGAAATAGGCGGCGGCCACGGGGTCTTGCGCCAGGAACTTGTCGTTGGCCAGCAGCGCGTTGAGCCGCGCGCTGACCTTGAAACCGCCCTCGGCCAGCTGGATGGCGGGCTGGAACAGTTGCGCCCAGGCCAGCTTGCCATGTTCCTTGTGGGCCAGCTCCAGCATGCGCACCGTGCCCGGCACGCCCACCGAGCGCCCGCCCACCACGGCATCGTTGAAGGGCAGGGGTTTGCCGTCCGCGCCGAGGAAGAGCTTGTCGGTGGCCGCCGCCGGTGCGGTTTCGCGCCCGTCATAGGCTTCGACCCGGGAGCCTGCGGCGTGCAGCAGGAAGGCGCCACCGCCAATGCCGCTCGACTGGGGCTCGACCAGCGTCAGCACCATCTGCACGGCAATGGCCGCGTCGATGGCCGAGCCGCCGGCCTTGAGCACCTGGTAGCCCGCGTCGGTGGCCAGCGGGTTGGCGGCAGCCACGGCGAACTTCTCGGCGGCCCAGCCCGGTTTGTCGGTGTAGCCCGACGAGCCTTCGGGCTGGTCCGGAACGGTGTAGGCCAGCGGAGGGGCGCTGCTGCAAGCGGCCAGCAAGGCAGCGGCGGCAATCAGCATGAGGCGGAGGGCGGGGGGCTTGGGCATCCTGGGGTCTCCATCGGGTGGGCGGAAAACCCATGGTACCGGGCTGCCGCGCTGGCCATCGCTGTTATTACATTACGGAACAGACGCGCAGGTGCTGAGTGTTTTTGACTTGTGGCGGTTGACAGGATTGCGCAGAAGCTATTCATTGATGAGCGCCGTGGTTCAGGCTGGCACCGGCCCCGCCCGCCCGTCTTCCACCACAAAGCGTGCCTGCGTGGAGGCGCCGCTGTCGGCACGCAGCGGGTCGTCCACCACGCGCAGGGTGGTGGTCCAGCGCTGGGGGGTGATGTCGGCCAGGCCGTAGCCGCGCTGGTCGCTGCGTGCCAGCAGCACATGCGGGTTGTGGCGGGCAATGGCGTCGACCTTGTCCTGCGTGGTGCCCGCGCGCGAGCTGATCGAGGTGCCGCAGAACTCGCTGGCGATCACCTCCGGGCTGGATGGCTGGCCGCCCGCCGCCTCGGACTGGACCTTGCAGACGTAGTTCTGGTGGATGTCGCCCCCCAGCAGCACGCTGTTGCGTGGCGCATGGCGGGCCAGCGACTGCAACAGGCGCGCCCGGGCGCCGGGGTAGCCGTCCCAGCTGTCGGTGGAGACCACGCCCGAGGGGTAGCGGCGGGGCGAAAACAGGGTTTGCTGCGCAATCACGCTCCAGCGGGTGCGGTCGTGCCGGGCGTCGGCGGCCAGGCCTGCGTCCAGCCACTGCTCCTGGGCGGTGCCCAGCAGGCTGCGCTGCGGGTCGGCCAGGGCAGCGCAGTCCTGGGGGCGCATGGCAGCCGCCCCGCCCGTGTCGGCCGCCCGGCAGGCCTGCCAGGCGCGGTGCTGGCGGGTGTCGAGCAGGTGCACGTTCGCCAGCCGGCCCCAGCGCAGGCGCCGGTACACCTGCAGCGCGCCGAAGTCGGGCGACACCAGGCTGGCGGCGCGCAGCGGCATGTTTTCGTAGAACGCCTGCCAGGCCGCGCTGCGCAGGGCCAGGAAGGCCGCCGGGTCGCCCTGGCTGCCCTTGCCTTGGGCGCTGGCGTAGTCGTTCTGCACCTCGTGGTCGTCCCAGGTGACGGCCCAGGGGCACGCGGCATGGGCCGCCTGCAGGGCGGGGTCGCTCTTGTGCAGTGCGTAGCGGTCGCGGAAGTCGGCCAGGGTGCTGGCGTACCGCAGCGCGTGCACTCGCGCCAGGCCCGTGGTGGTTGGCGGCGACGCGTATTCGTAGATGTAGTCGCCCAGGAACAGCACCAGGTCGGGCTGGTCGGCGCACAGGTGGCGCCAGGCGGCGTAGTGGCCGTGCTCCCAGCGCTGGCACGAGGCAAAGGCGATGCGCAGGTGGGCGTCCAGCGCATCGGCGGCGGGTGCGGTGCGGGTACGGCCCGTGGCGCTGGCGGCATCGCCCCGCATGAAGCGGTAGTGGTACCAGCGTGCCGGGGCGAGGCCGGTCACTTCCACATGCACGCTGTGGCCCAGGGCCGGCAGCGCCGTGACCTGGCCGCGTTGCACGATGCGCCGAAAGGCCGGGTCGTCGGCCAGTTCCCAGTGCACGGTGAGCGGCGCAGTCAATGGGTGGTCTGGCGTGGGCTGCAACCGCGTCCAGAGCACCACGCCCTCCGGTGTGGGATCGCCGCTGGCCACGCCCAGCGCAAAGGGGTCGTGCTGCACCGGGCTGTTGCTCCAGGCCCAGCGGGGCAGGGTGCCGGCGGCGGCTGCCCCGCTGGCGTACTGCAGGAAGGCGCGGCGTTGCAGGGGTGTCATGGCAGCGGGTGGGTGGTGTGGGGCGGGTTCAGGCGGCCATGAAGCGGTTTTTGCCCGAGTGCTTGGCCAGGTACCTGCTCTTGTTGGCGCGCAGGAGGGCCGCGGTGCTGGTTTCGTTCTCGCCCGGTGGGGCCCGCAGGCGCTGAACCAGAATGTGCTGCCGTGATGCGCGAGTTCGGCACAGGGAGCGGCGGTTTTTCGTGCAGTCCCCTGGTCTGGTGCTCCATCAGTTGACCATGACCAGCTTGCCCATCACGCCGCGCGAGCCCATGTGGGCGTAGGCTGCGGGCAGCTCGGCCATGGGCATGGTGCGGTCGATCACGGGCTTGATTTTTCCCTGGCCGTACCACTGGGCCAGCTCGCCCATCATGGCGGCATTGGCCTGGGGCTCGCGCCTGGCAAAGTCGCCCCAGAACACCCCCACGATGGAGGCCCCCTTGAGCAGCGCCAGGTTGAACGGCAGCGCCGGAATGGGGCCCGAGGCAAAGCCCACCACCAGGTAGCGGCCGCGCCAGGCAATCGATCGAAAGGCCGGCTCGGCAAAATCTCCGCCCACGGGGTCGTAGACCACGTCCGGTCCCTTGCCGCCGGTCAGGGCCTTGATCGCATCGCGCAGGTTTTCCTGGCTGTAGTTGATGGTGGCGTCGGCGCCGATGGACGTGCACAGCGCACATTTCTCGGCGCTGGAGGCCGCCGCGATCACGCGCGCACCCATGGCCTTGGCGATCTGGATGGCGGCGGTGCCCACGCCGCCCGCGGCGCCGAGCACCAGCACCGTCTCGCCGGCCTTGAGCTGGGCCCGGTCCACCAGTGCGTGGTGGGACGTGGCGTAGATCATGATGAATGCCGCTGCATCCACGTACGAGAAACCCTCTGGCAGGGGCATGCACAGGGCCGCCGGAGCGATGGTGTGCGTGCCGAAGCCGCCCGTTCCCGAGAGGCAGGCCACGTTCTGGCCGACTTTCAAGTGCGTGACGCCCTCTCCCACCGCCTGCACCACGCCCGCGTATTCGGAGCCCGGCACGAAGGGCAGAGGCGGCTTCATCTGGTATTTGTTCTGCACGATCAGCAGATCGGGAAAATTCAGGCTGGCCGCCTTGATCTCGATGAGCACCTCGCCCGCTTGGGGCGTGGGCGTGGGCAGTTCGGTCCAGGCAAGCGCGTCAACGCCGGTGGGGTTGGTGCAAAGCCAAGCGTGCATGGGGTGTCTCCTGTCAATGGTGGCCTGCATGATAGGGGTGGCCCAAGGGCGTGCGATGTCCCACGAGCGACGGGCGCATCCTGGCTGGGTGCCACCTACAATCCGTTGCAACCCCGCACAGTGACCATGAAGATTCTCCTATCCAATGACGACGGCTACCAGGCACCGGGCATCGTGGCCTTGTATGACGCGCTCAAGACCATCGCAGACGTCGAGGTGGTGGCGCCCGAGCACAACAACAGTGCCAAGTCGAACGCCCTGACCCTGCATTCGCCGCTGTATGTGCACCAGGCCGCCAACGGCTTTCGCTACGTCAATGGCACGCCGGCCGACTGCGTGCACATCGCCCTCACGGGGCTGCTCGGCTACCGCCCCGATCTGGTGGTGTCCGGCATCAACAACGGCGCCAACATGGGCGACGACACCATCTACTCGGGCACGGTCGGTGCTGCCATGGAGGGGTATCTTTTCGGCATTCCGGCCATGGCGATTTCGCAGGTGGACAAGGGCTGGGGCGAGATCGAGGCGGCGGCGCACAAGACCCGCGAAATCGTTGCGCAGATGGTGGGGCAGAACCTGGTGGCCGAAGCGCCCTGGCTGCTCAATATCAATATCCCGAACATGCCGCTGCAGGCATTGCGCCCCCTGAAGCTGTGCCGCCTGGGGCGCCGCCATGCGGCTGAGCGCGTGATCGTGCAGGAGAGCCCGCGTGGGGAGGTGATGTACTGGATTGGCGGGGCTGGCGCGGCCAAGGACGACGCCGAGGGTACCGATTTTCACGCCACGGCCCAGGGTCATGTGTCAGTCACTCCCTTGAAGGTGGACCTGACGGACCATGACAATCTTGGCTATTGGGCGCAAACCGCGTCCCGCCTGGTGGCTGCTGGACCAGCGGCCCCGCAGTGGTGATGCAGCGCAGGCCCGGTTTTCCTGCGCGCCTGGATGGCTCGGGGGGCGCTCCCTCCAGAGTCGCCCCCATGCCGATGCGCGCCAGTGCCCCCGCAGCGCCCCAGGGGGTCGGGCTGGACTCGGCAGCGGTGCGCGCCCGCATGGTGCAAAAGCTTGCTGCAGGCGGTATTTCCTCGCCGGTGGTGCTTCAGGCCATGTCCACTGTGGAGCGGCACCGCTTTGTTGACAGTGCGCTGGTGAACCAGGCGTACGAAGACACCAGTCTGCCCATTGGCCTGGCCCAGACCATCTCCAAGCCGAGCGTGGTGGGGCGCATGTGCGAGCTGCTCTTGGGGGCCGACGGTGCGCGCGCTGGCGGGCTGGGCCGGGTGCTGGAAATTGGCACCGGTTGCGGTTACCAGGCCGCGGTGCTCAGCCATGTTGCACGCGAGGTGTATTCGGTCGAGCGGCTGCGTGGCCTGCACGAAAAGGCCCGTGACAACCTGCGCCATCTGCGGCTGGCCAACGTGCATTTGTTGTTTGGCGATGGCATGCAGGGTTATGCCAAGGGTGCGCCCTATGCGGCCATCATTGCGGCGGCCGGTGGCGAGGCGGTGCCGCAGGCCTGGTGCGACCAGTTGGCCGTGGGAGGGCGCCTTGTCGCGCCCATGGCGCTTGCCGGCGGCCAGCAAGTGTTGCTTGTGATCGACAAAACCGCGCACGGATTGAAACAAAGCGTTCTCGAGCCGGTTCATTTTGTCCCCCTAAAATCGGGGATTGCCTGAAGGGAATGCTTATGTTGGTATCGCGTAGTCATGTCGTTGGTGTTTCCGCCGTGTTGACGGCGCTGGTGCTTGCCGGCTGCGGAACCCGGATGACGAAGGCTCCTGTGGAGGACCGTGGAGCGTCTTCGGCGGCCGCATCTTCCTCTCCCGGGGTGGTTGTCGCACCCGTCAAGCCCTTGCCGGGCGCCGAGAACGCTGGGAAACCGGGTTATTACAGTGTCAAGGCAGGGGATACGCTGATTCGCATCGGCCTTGAAAATGGTCAGGGCTGGAAAGACATTGCACGCTGGAACAATCTGGACAATGCCAATCTGATCGAAGTGGGGCAGGTGCTGCGCGTCGTGCCGCCCTCGGCTGCTGTCGCAGAGACGGGTGTCGTGACGCGTCCTGTTGCCTCCGCAGCTGTCGTCCCTTCCTCAGCCGCCAGTGCCCCCAGGCCGGCAGCCAGCGCTGCAGCGCCCGTGCCTGCTCCCCTCCCGGCGCCTGCGCCTGCAGCCGCCTCGTCGGAGGATGACGTTCCTTTCATCTGGCCTGCCTCTGGCTCCTTGCTGGCGGGGTTTGATGAGGCCCGTAACAAGGGCTACGATATTGCAGGCAAAGCCGGTGACCCGGTGCTCGCTGCGGCCGACGGGCGGGTGGTATATGCGGGCGCCGGTTTGCGGGGTTACGGCAACCTCGTCATCCTGAAGCACAACAACACTTTCCTGACGGCCTATGCACACAACCAGGCGTTGCTGGTCAAGGAAGACCAGACCGTGCGGCGCGGGCAGAAAATCGCGGAGATGGGCAGCACGGATGCTGATCGCGTGAAGCTTCATTTCGAGATTCGCCGCCAGGGCAAACCCGTGGACCCTGTCCGCTACCTGCCGGCGCGCTGAGCTTGTCCGCTGTGTCTGATGCGCTCCACGAGGATGGTCCAGACGAAAAACCGGCGTTGGTGACCGCACAGGGGAATGGATTGCCAGAGAGTGCGGAGGACGCGGGCTTCTCGGCCGAATTCAGTGGCCTTGCCGAGGCTGAATCCGAACTGCGCCATCTGGAGGTGGGTGTCGCTCAGCATGGCGCACGCCTGGACCGCGCGCTGGTCGAGCTCGTGCCCGAATTTTCCCGCAGCTATCTCCAGCAGCTCCTGTCGCAGGGGCTTGTTTCCCTGAACGGTCATACGGCGACCAAGGCTGCTGCGCGGGTGAAGGCGGGCGATCCGCTCGTGATCGAGCTGCGCCCGACGCTGCAGAGCCAGGCGTTTCGCCCGCAATCGCTGCCTATCGACGTGGTTTATGAGGACGAGCATCTGCTCGTGATCAACAAGCCGGCGGGCCTGGTGGTTCACCCCGCCCCGGGCAACTGGGGTGGAACTTTGCTGAACGGCTTGCTGGCACGCGACGAAAAGGCGCACCTGGTGCCCCGCGCTGGCATCGTGCACCGGCTGGACAAGGACACCAGCGGCCTGATGGTGGTTGCCCGGGATCGGGCCACGATGGACACCCTTGTGCGCATGATTGCGGAGCGCACCGTGCACCGACAGTACCTTGCGCTGGCGCACCGGCCCTGGACGGGGCCTCGCAACCGCACGGTGCAGGCCGCCATAGGCCGCGACCCACGCAACCGTTTGCGCATGGCCGTGGTCAATCTGGACAGCCATGCCGGCAAACCCGCGCGCACCGATGTGCGATGGCTTGCGGGCAACGACATGGGTTGCTGGGTGGAGTGCACCTTGCATACGGGACGCACGCATCAGATTCGGGTGCACATGGCATCCATAGGGCACCCCTTGGTGGCGGACGTTGTTTATGGAGGGGTTCCCGCTGCGGGAATGGAGCGTCAGGCGCTTCACGCTTACCGGCTGTGTTTCCAGCACCCGGTCTCAGGCCTTGCGCTCGAGTTCCAGGCGCCATTGCCGCCCGATATGGAGCGGGCGCTGTCTCAGTGGGGGCTGGGCTACAATCCGCCCTGACGGTCTGCCCGACCGCATTCACCCGAAGGCGGTTTCCCGCCGCGCGGTGCTTTGTTCCAGAGTGTCTTTCTGGTGCACCGTGGATCGACTCCTGCAGTTGGTGTAGTGCCTGCAATCGCTGTGTGGCCCAATTTTTCCCGGAATCGCTGAACCATGAATACGGTGGATGCCAAACGGGTCCTCGAAACCGCCCTGATCTGCGCTGCGCAGCCCATGGCGGTACGGGAGCTGCGTGTACTTTTTGATGATGCACTGGGGACGGACACGCTGAAAGTCCTGTTGCAGGAACTCCAGCAGGACTGGGCTTTGCGGGGCGTCGAACTGGTGCAGGTGGCCTCCGGGTGGCGATTTCAAAGCCGCCCAGAAATGCGTGAATACCTGGACAAGCTTCACCCGGAAAAACCTCCGCGCTATTCGCGTGCCACGTTGGAGACGCTGGCCATCATTGCGTACCGTCAGCCGGTGACGCGTGGGGACATTGAGGATATTCGGGGCGTCACCGTCAACAGCCTGATCGTCAAACAACTGGAGGACCGGGGTTGGGTGGAGGTCATTGGCCACCGCGAAACCGTGGGCCGGCCGGCGTTGTTTGCCACCACGCGCCAGTTTTTGGATGATCTGGGCTTGCAGTCACTGGACCAGTTGCCTGTGCTGGATGATCCCACCGGCAGTGCCTCGGTCCTGGAGGCAATGGCCTCGGCAGCCAGCCTGCAGGGCGCTTTGGAGATGGATGGAGGCGGCATCCCCGAGGTTTTTTCGTTGATGAGCGATCAGTTGCCGGGCTTGGAACGCCAGGAAGCGTCGCAGGAAATGCAGGCCAGGCCAAGTGTGGAGACCCATCTCCACGATGAACAAGAGGATGCCCCCGGGGGTGTCTCGGGAAATAATTTATGAACGATTCCACTTCCGATGTACAGAACATGCCGCATGAGACGGAGAATTCCGAGGCGGCAATGCTGCAGAAAAAATCTGCGGCACGAAAAACCTCTCGCAAGAAAGCGGCGCCAACGGATGGTGCTGTCGAGGAGGTGGCGGCCCACGTTGCGCTCGCCAAAGAGTCGGTGAAGCCGGAGTCTGCTGCGGTGTTGTCGGTTCCGCTGAAGAGCGCGGAAGTGATGTCCCAGGCCGCCGTTGCGGACTTGCCAGCGATAGAAGATCGCAGCCAGGCCGGTGCCAGGCCCCCGGCGAATCCACACCACGCGGGAGGCGTTGGGCGCGGCAAGCGATCCTCCCCCTCTGCGGCGGGTGGTTACCAGTTCGAAGACGTCATTTCCGGGCGTTTCGATGCCGACGAGGTCGACAGCGAGGACGTGGCACCCAAGCGCGTTTTATTGCCCCAGGCAGAAACGCCCAAGCTTCACAAGGTGCTGGCGCAGGCAGGGTTGGGCTCTCGCCTCGAGATGGAGCAGTTGATTCTCGAGGGAAGAATTTCGGTGAACAACGAGCCGGCACACATCGGTCAGCGCGTGCAGTTTGGCGATCAGGTGAAGGTGAATGGCAAGCCGATTCGTTACCGCATCGATCCTCCGCCAGCGCGTGTCATCGCGTACCACAAGCCCGTCGGGGAGGTGGTCTCCCACGATGATCCGCAAAACCGTCCGACCGTGTTCCGCAAGCTTCCCCGCTTGCAGCAGGGGAAATGGCAGTCGGTCGGTCGGCTGGATCTGAATACAGAGGGGCTGCTTTTGTTCACGAGTTCGGGCGAGTTGGCCAACAAGCTGATGCACCCCCGATTCGGGTTGGAGCGGGAATATGCCGTACGCGTTCTGGGCGCCTTGAGCAACGAAGAAAAACAGCATTTGTTGGACGGTGTCCGGCTGGACGACGGCATGGCCGCGTTTGGCTCGATCGAGGACGGCGGCGGGGAGGGTTCCAACTGCTGGTATCGCGTCACCATCTCCGAGGGGCGCAATCGCGAGGTGCGTCGCATGCTGGAGGCCGTGGGCCATGCGGTCAGCCGCCTGATCCGGATCCGGTATGGCGCGATGGTCTTGCCCCGTGGGCTTAAGCGGGGGGCCTGGCTGGAGCTCGATGAGAGCGACATTCGCGCCCTGGTGCAGGCTGCCGGGGCGGGGCGCTCAGAAGCCAGAGGCGTGGGTGGCGAGGAAGGCATTGGCGGCGCAGATCGCGGCAACAGGGGGCGCGGACGTGGGGGGCAACGCGCGGGCGATGCGCGCAAGCGTTCTGCCGGTGCCGGTGCTGGTGGAGGAGGGGGCAGAGCGCGCGGCCAGGGGCCGCGTCGATCGGATGATCCGGGCGTGCGCAGCGGCAACCCGGATCGCCAGCGCGGGAGTGCACAACCCGATCCCATGAAAACATCGGTGGGCTACATTGGCGTAGACAGTTTGTCGCGCCACCGTCAGGACCAGCGCCGTATGGGTGGTGGATCCCGTCGCGGAGGCAATCGCTAGACCTGCCGGCGTTTTCTTGCCCGGTTAGAATCAAAAGCTTTGCCCTATGGGCAAAAATCACAGCAACATCACACCAGGAAATCAATATGGCTATCGAACGTACTCTCTCCATCATCAAGCCCGACGCAGTTGCCAAGAATGTCATTGGCCAGATTTATGCCCGCTTTGAAGCCGCCGGCCTCAAGGTTGTTGCTGCCCGTATGGCGCACCTCTCCCGTCTGGAAGCTGAGCAGTTCTATGCGGTGCACAAGGAGCGTCCTTTCTTCAAGGATCTGGTGGATTTCATGATCTCCGGCCCCGTCATGATTCAGGCGCTGGAAGGTGAGAACGCGATCCTGAAGAATCGCGAATTGATGGGTGCAACGGACCCGAAGAAGGCCGAGGCCGGCACCATTCGCGCTGATTTCGCAGACAGCATCGATGCCAATGCCGTGCATGGTTCCGATGCCCCTGAGACCGCTCAAGTGGAAATCGCCTTCTTCTTCGCCGGCATGAACGTCTACTCGCGCTGACATGATTGTCCCCACACTCGTTCTGGTCTCGCTGGAGCAATCAAGTGCTGGGGACAGCTGCGACCGATCGAGGGCGCGGCTGCCATGACAACCAACCTTCTGGATTTTGACCTGGATGGGTTGATCGGTTTTTGTG
Organism: Acidovorax sp. JHL-9; assembly: GCF_000426205.1. Taxonomy (NCBI): domain Bacteria; kingdom Pseudomonadati; phylum Pseudomonadota; class Betaproteobacteria; order Burkholderiales; family Comamonadaceae; genus Acidovorax; species Acidovorax sp. JHL-9. The sequence continues at coordinate 16,641 of NZ_AUEX01000013.1, read as the reverse complement.
GTCAGCTCGGAGAAAAGCGTTTTCGTGCGACACAGCTTTTCCGCTGGATTCACCAGCGGGGCGTCAGCGATTTTGACGGCATGAGCGATCTGGCCGTTGCATTGCGGACCAAGTTGAAAGGCTGTGCCCACGTGCAGGCCCTGCCAGTCATCAGTGAGCATGTTTCGGCGGATGGCACGGTCAAATGGTTGTTTGACGTGGGTGGCGGCAATGCCGTCGAATCCGTGTTCATTCCTGAAGATGATCGGGGAACACTCTGCGTATCGTCGCAGGCCGGTTGCGCGGTAGGGTGCCGATTCTGCTCGACAGGCCATCAGGGCTTCAGCCGCAATCTCACCACGGGTGAGATCGTTGCGCAGTTGTGGTTTGCCGAGCACGCCTTGCGCGCCCGCTTTGGATCTTCTTCCCGCGTCATTACCAATGTGGTGATGATGGGGATGGGCGAGCCGCTACAAAACTATGCGGCCCTTGTGCCGGCGTTGAGGGTCATGCTCGATGACCATGCTTATGGCCTGTCGCGCAGGCGTGTGACGGTGTCTACCTCGGGTGTCGTTCCCATGATGGATCGATTGTCGCAGGACTGTCCTGTGGCCTTGGCTGTGTCCTTGCACGCGCCCAGTGATGCCTTGCGCGATTATCTGGTGCCGATAAACCGCAAGTATCCGATCCAGGGGTTGCTGGAGGCGTGTCACCGTTATCTCGAGCATGCGCCAAGGGACTTCATCACATTTGAATATTGCATGCTGGATGGGGTGAACGACCAGATCGAGCATGCCCATCAACTGATTGAACTGGTCAAACCATCGATTGGCAGGGCGATCCGCTGCAAATTCAATCTGATTCCGTTCAATCCATTTCCGGCATCAGGGCTCAAGCGTTCTTCCCAGGCACAGGTGGCAATTTTCGCAAAGGTGCTGAGCGATGCGGGAATTGTCACGACAGTGCGCAAGACGCGCGGAGATGATATCGATGCCGCCTGCGGTCAATTGGCAGGCGATGTGCAAGACCGCACACGTGTGGTGGAGCGCATGGCAAAGCAACGCACAATCGTGCTCAAACAGGTGACTTAGGTCGCTACTTATCAAGGAAGCGCTACATGGTGGGATCGACTGGTGGTCGCTGGCGGCAATATCGGCACTGGATGCTGATGGCTTGTGGTGTCCTGGGCTTTTGTTTTGCTCTTGGCGGCTGTGCTGCCAATGGGGGCGCCTCTGCTTCGGACTCCACTGCGGATCTGGTGACACCGTCCGACGAACCTGATGCAAGGCGCCGTGCACGAATTCGCCTGGAGCTGGCATCGAATTACTTCGAGATGGGACAGACTGCCGTGGCCCTGGACGAGGTCAAGCAGTCGCTTGCGGCGGATGCCAGCTATGCGGACGCCTACAACCTGCGTGGTCTTATCTATTTGCGGCTCAACGATTTTTCCCAGGCGGAAGAAAGCTTTCGCCGGGCGCAGGCATTGCGTCCAGGCGACCCCAACTTGTTGCATAACTTTGGCTGGCTTTTATGCCAGCAGAAAAAATATGCAGAAGCGGATCAGCAGTTTGTCCGTGCGCTGGACAACCCTGCATATGCTGCCCGCGGCAAGACGCTGATGGCCAGAGGACTGTGCCAGGTGGGTGCAGCACAGTATGCGGAAGCCGAGCAGTCCCTGATCAAGGCCTATGAACTGGATGCTGCAAATCCCGTGGTGGGGTACCACCTGTCTGCGTTGCTGTTGCGACGCAATGAGTTGAGTCGTGCGCAGTTTTACATTCGGCGCCTCAACAACAGCGAATATGCCAACTCGGAATCTTTGTGGCTCGGGATCAAGGTGGAGCGTGCCTTGGGGGACACGGTGGCCGCGCGGCAGCTTGCAGACCAATTGCGCAAGCGATTCCCGGAGTCGCGCGAGTGGGGTGCGTATGAACGCGGGGCATTCAATGAGTGAGTGGATGGGCGAGCAGTCGGGTTCTGAATCGCATGACCAATATGCGCGCGGGGTGACGGCGGGCGCGTTGTTGCGGGAGGCCCGAGAGGCTGCCGGGGTGCATATTGCTGCTCTGGCGGGAGCCACGAAGGTTCCTGTGGGAAAGCTCGAAGCCCTGGAGGCGGATGATTTTTCTGCACTCCCGGACATCGTATTTGTGCGGGCTTTGGCGTCCAGCATTTGCCGTACCCTGAAGATCCACCCTGAGCCGGTTCTGGCGCTTCTCCCGCAAGGAGAAAGTCCCAGGCTGTCCACCAATGACGGGGGGCTGAATGCGACCGTCAAGGGCTTCCGAAGCAAATCATCGTCTACGCCGTTTGTCGTTCCACGCTCGAAAACGCTGGTGTGGGTGGTGGGCATGCTGCTGATCGGGGCAGCGCTGATGATTTTTTTGCCTCGCAGTCTTGAGGCTGACCTGTTGGCTTTGTTCAAGCAACGGGCGCCAGATGCCGTGATTTCCACACCTGCGGTGGACGTGGCACAGGAGCGCCCAGCCCCTGCAATTTCCGCGCCGGCGAGTGCCACCTCTGGCGTGGAGGTCGCAGCTTTGACCGGTGACTCCAAGGAGTCGGCGGGGGAAGTACCACCGGTTCCTGCCATGTCTTCCGTTGGCGCATCTGCTGTCCCCCCGTCTGCTGTCGATGCACCTGCTGGTGTGCTTGCCTTCAAGGCCCGCAGCGAGTCGTGGGTACAGGTTCGGGATGCGACAGGTGCCGTGGTATTTCGGCGCAATTTGGCACCCGACGAGCTGGTTTCTGTGTCGGGTGCACTGCCTCTGGCGGTAGTCGTCGGACGAGCGGATGCCACCGAGGTTTTTGTGCGTGGCAAGCCTTATGAGCTTGGCTCCGTGTCCCGTGAGAATGTCGCTCGCTTCGAGGTGAGATAGTGGAAACAATGGATAGCAATACCGCGCCGATCTCCGTGTCAAAACCTGCCCTTCGGCGCTCCAGGCAGGCGAGGGTGGTGTGGGGCTCTCGTGTCGTCACGGTGGGCGGCGATGCTCCTGTGCGCGTCCAGTCCATGACCAATACGGATACGGTGGATGCTATCGGCACAGCCATCCAGGTGAAGGAGCTGGCCCAGGCGGGGTCCGAGTTTGTCCGGATTACCGTCAACACGCCGGAGGCTGCAGCAGCGGTCCCCTATATCCGGGAGCAACTGGATCGCATGGGGGAGAGCGTGCCCCTGGTCGGCGACTTCCATTACAACGGCCATCGGCTTTTGACAGATTTCCCGGATTGTGCCCAGGCATTGTCGAAGTACCGCATCAATCCAGGCAACGTCGGCAAGGGCGACAAGCGTGATCGCCAGTTCGGTCAAATGATCGAGGCTGCAATGCGGTGGAGCAAGCCGGTTCGCATCGGTGTCAATTGGGGCAGTCTTGACCAGGAACTTCTGGCAAGCCTGATGGATGCCAATAGCCGTCGCTCCCAACCATGGGATGCGCGCCAGGTGATGTACGAGGCGCTGATCACTTCAGCCGTGGAGTCCGCGCGTCGTGCCGAAGACATGGGCTTGGACGGCAATCAGATCATCCTCTCGTGCAAGGTCAGTGGCGTTCAGGATCTGATCTCGGTTTACCGTGAATTGGCGCGCCGTTGCGACTATGCGCTGCATCTGGGGCTCACGGAAGCGGGGATGGGTACCAAGGGAACCGTGGCATCTGCCACTGCGTTGTCGATCTTGCTGCAAGAAGGCATCGGCGACACCATTCGGGTCTCGCTCACCCCCCAACCGGGTGAAGCGCGGACGCAGGAAGTTGTGGTGGCATCGGAGATCCTGCAGTCGCTGGGGCTGCGGATTTTCGTCCCCAGTGTGACGGCATGCCCTGGTTGCGGTCGCACGACCAGCACCACTTTCCAGGATCTGGCCAAACAGATTGACGATTTCCTTCGCGCGCAGATGCCTGTGTGGCGCGTGCGTTATCCCGGTGTGGAAAATCTGAAGATTGCGGTCATGGGGTGTATCGTGAATGGCCCCGGTGAGAGCAAGCACGCTGATGTCGGCATAAGCCTTCCCGGTACCGGTGAAGCACCTGCTGCCCCGGTGTTCATTGATGGGGAAAAAGCCCTCACCCTGCGTGGCGACAACATCGCCAATGAATTCCATCAGATCGTCGAAAACTACATCGAGAAGCGGTTCGGGGCAGTGTCTTCGACCGCGTAGTTTGTGAGCGCGATCCCGGCGCGGTTGACCTGCAGGTCGTTGGCGCGCCCTGTTGCTTATCCTTCCATCTCCATAAAGAAAATACCGCAGTGCGTACTGAAAAAGGAACCCCTGTGTCGAAGCTTGAAAAGCTAACCGCTGTCAAAGGCATGAACGACATCTTGCCGCCCGACTCCGCGCGGTGGGAATGGCTGGAGGGCAAGGTGCGCTCGCTCATGGAGCGGTATGCCTATCGCAATATTCGCACTCCGATTGTCGAGCCAACGTCGCTGTTCGTGCGCGGGCTGGGGGAAGTCACCGATATCGTCGAAAAGGAGATGTATTCCTTTGAAGACCGCTTGAATGGCGAGCAACTGACCTTGCGGCCGGAGGCGACGGCTGGAGTCGTTCGCGCGGTTGCTGAACACTCCATGCTGTACGACGGTGGCAAGCGTTTGTACTACATGGGCCCCATGTTCCGCCACGAGCGTCCCCAGCGGGGGCGGTATCGCCAGTTTCACCAGATCGGAGCGGAAGCGCTCGGATTTCCCGGTGGGGAACTGGATGCGGAATTGATTTTGTTGGCCAATGCATTATGGAAAGAGCTGGGTCTTCACAATGTGCGCCTGGAGATCAACAGTCTGGGTCAACCGGACGAACGCAAGGCCCACCGGGCCGCTTTGATTGCCTATCTGGAGCGCCATGTCGATGCTCTGGATGAGGAGGCACGACGGCGACTGCATAGCAACCCGTTGCGGATTCTGGACACCAAGAACCCGGCGATGCAGCAGATCGTGGAAGCGGCACCGCGGCTGATTGATTTTCTCGGTGAAGCGTCTTTGCAGCACTTCAACGTGGTCAAGGCCATTTTGGATGCGAATGGCGTTTCCTGGCGGGTCAATCCACGGCTGGTGCGTGGCATGGATTATTACAATCTGACGGTGTTTGAGTTTGTCACGGACCAGCTGGGTTCCCAGGGCACTATTTGTGGTGGCGGACGATACGACTATCTTATCGAGCAGATAGGAGGCAAGGCCGCGCCTGCTGTTGGCTGGGCCCTTGGGGTCGAGCGTGTGCTGGAACTTCTGAAGGAGCAGGGCAGCGCCATTCCACCGGTGACCCCGGATGTTTACGCGGTCATTCCGGATGCGACCGCTTTGCCGGTGGCCATTGCGACACTGGAGCGTTTGCGGGCGCACGGTGTCTGCGTACAGATGCATGGTGCCCCTGCGTCGGGTGAAGGCATGGGAAGCATGAAATCCCAGTTCAAGAAGGCAGATGCCAGCGGCGCCCGGCATGCGCTTGTTTTTGGCTCGGATGAGCTGGGGCGTGGCATGGTTTTGTGCAAGTCGTTACGTGATGGCAGTGGTGCGCAGACAGAGCACTGCCTGGATAACGTGTCCGAATGGGCCGGCACCCTGCAATTTTCCAGTTAATTTCAAGCAAGCATAGTCATGGCCAATCATCTCGATCTCGAAGAGCAAGAACAACTTGATCAACTCAAGCATTTCTGGAATACCTGGGGAACATTGATCAGTTCCCTGGTGTTGCTGGTATTTGGCTCTCTCGCCGCCTGGAATGGTTACCAGTATTGGCAGAATCGCCAGTCAACGCAGGCCGCGGCACTTTTTGATGCAGTGGATGTGGCTGCCCGCGCCGGAGACCAGGCTCGCATGGAGCAGGCGTTTGGTGATCTACGCTCCAAATATGCAGGAACGACGCAGACTGCGCAGGCAGGGCTGGTGCTTGCCAGATTCATGCTCGATGCCAGCAACGCTACGGGGGCGAAGGACGCTTTAACCTGGGTCGCCGAGAATGCCGGTGATGATGGCTACAAGGCGCTTGCCAGGTTGCGCCTGTCCAGCGTGCTCATGGATCAGAAGGATCTGGATGGAGCACTCAAGCAAGTCTCGGGATCATTTCCGGCCGAATTCGAGGCAGTGGTCGCTGATCGCAAGGGTGATATCTTGCTGCTGCAGGGAAAGCAGGAGCAAGCCATTGCCGAGTACAGCCGCGCGTTCAAGGCTTTTGATGATCGCGTGGAGTACCGCCACCTGGTGGAGGTCAAGCTCAACGCATTGGGCGTTCATCCTCAAGACGCTGTCGCAGTGGCCGTTACATCCGACAAGGTCAAAAAATGAGATTTGTTCTACCTGCGCTTTCTCCGTTGTCGATCTTGCGTGTCAAGCATGTGGCATCCGTGCTTTTGGCAGGGGCCGTGCTGAGTGGTTGCTCGCTCTGGGGTGGTAGTTCCAAGCCCGTGCCTGCGGATCTTGGTCCCAATGTTCCCGTTCTGGGCGTGCGCCAGGTTTGGACGGCGCGCCTTGGTGGCGTTACAGGGTTGCCCCTGGATGTTCACGCTGCTGGCCATGTAGTGACCGTCGCATCGGCGGACGGCGTGGTGGTTGCTCTGGATGCCCGATCGGGAGCGGATCTTTGGCGCGCCTCGCTGGGTGAACCCTTGTCGGCGGGGGTGGGCAGCGACGGCAAATGGACTGCCGTTGTTTCCCGCAGCAACATGCTGGTAGCCATGGAGGCAGGGCGCGAGCTGTGGCGCAAGCCTGTGCAGACGCAAACCTTTACCGCTCCGCTGGTGGCGGGAAACCGCATTTTTGTGTTGTCTGCCGACCGGTCAGTTGCTGCCTATGATGCTGCAACGGGGCGGCGTTTATGGACCCAGTCCCGTCCCGGAGAGCCCTTGGTATTGCGTCAATCCGGGGTGCTCCTGGCGGTTGGTGATACGCTGGTGGCAGGATTGTCGGGCCGATTGGTGGGCCTCAACCCGGACAATGGCAGTGTGCGATGGGAAGCCCCTCTGGCCAGTGCCCGTGGTACGAACGATGTGGAGCGTCTCGTGGACTTGGTCGGTCGTGTTTCGCGTGTCGGCGATAGTGTCTGCGCGCGCTCATTTCAAGCCTCCGTGGGGTGCGTGAACACGGCGCGTGGCACCGTGGCTTGGACGCAGCTTGCGGCGGGAACAGAGGGTATTCACGGCAACGGAGAGCTCATTTTTGGCACCGAGAGCAATGGTGTGGTGCTTGCCTGGCGCCGGGCCGATGGCACGCGTGCCTGGACATCGGATCGGCTCAAGTTTCGAAAGCTGACGGCGCCGCTGCTTTTGGGGCGGTCGGTTGTTGTGGGGGATGAGGCCGGGCTCTTGCATCTGCTGTCTCGCGACGATGGCGGCCCGTTGAATCGATTGACCACGGATGCCTCCGGCATCGCCGCCGCTCCGGTTGTTGCTGCGGATACCTTGGTGGCTGTCACCCGCAATGGCGGGATATACGGCTTCCGTCCTGATTGATGGGTTGTTTTCAATGAAGCCAGTTATCGCCCTCGTGGGGCGTCCGAACGTCGGAAAATCCACGTTGTTCAACCGTCTCACAAAGTCGAGAGACGCCATCGTGGCCGACTTTGCCGGGTTGACGCGCGACCGGCACTACGGCAACGGCAAGCAAGGCAAGCACGAGTACATCGTGATCGATACCGGGGGGTTCGAGCCGGACGCATCCAGTGGCATCTATCGCGAGATGGCCAAGCAAACGCAGCAGGCGGTGGCGGAAGCCGATGTGGTGATCTTTGTGGTGGACGCACGCGCGGGTGTTTCAGCGCAGGACCACGACATCGCAAATTATCTTCGCAGGCTGGGCAAACCGTGCATCTTGGTGGCGAACAAGGCCGAGGGGATGGTGCAGGGCGTTCAGCTGGCAGAGTTCTACGAATTGGGCCTGGGTGACGTTTACCCGGTGTCTGCGGCCCATGGTCAGGGGATTCGTGGGCTGGTGGATCTGGCCCTGGAGCCGCTTCATCTGCCGGAGCCCGACGATACCGAGCTGGACATAGATAAAGGTGTGATAAAGCTGGCTGTGGCCGGCCGCCCCAACGTGGGCAAGTCAACCCTGATCAATACGTGGCTGGGTGAAGAGCGTCTGGTTGCCTTTGACATGCCAGGCACCACGCGCGATGCCATCACGGTGCCTTTTGAGCGAAATGGGCAGCGGTTCGAATTGGTCGACACTGCCGGATTGCGTCGCAAGGGGAAAGTGTTCGAGGCTATCGAGAAGTTCTCGGTGGTCAAGACCCTGCAGGCGATCGAGTCGGCCAATGTCGTGCTGCTGTTGCTGGATGCCACCCAGGGAGTCACAGACCAGGACGCGCATATTGCAGGGTACATCCTTGAGAGTGGGCGGGCGGTGGTTCTGGCCGTCAACAAGTGGGATGCCGTCGATGACTACCAGCGCCAATTGCTTGAGCGGTCTATTGAAACCCGGCTGACGTTCTTGAAGTTTGCAGCAATACATTTCATCTCTGCCAAAAAGAGACAAGGCTTGGGTCCCTTGTGGGCTTCCATCGCCCAGGCGCACAAAGCGGCGACCTGCAAGATGTCTACGCCGGTACTGACGCGTGTGTTGCTGGAGGCGGTGCAGTTTCAAGCACCGAAGCGCGTGGGCATGTTCCGCCCCAAGATGCGATACGCACACCAGGGGGGCATGAATCCGCCGGTGATCGTGATCCACGGGAATTCCCTGGAACATGTGACGGATGCTTTCAAGCGTTTCCTGGAAGGGCGTTTCCGCAAGGAATTCGATTTGGTGGGAACACCGCTGCGCATCGAAATGAAGACATCTCACAACCCCTTCGCTGACAAAGACGAAAGTTAAGTCAAAAACGTGGGTGCCCGAGGGACTCTGTGGAGTCGACTTTGCTGCAGTGCGCGCTGTGGTAAGGTGATGGTTTACAACAACACTTGAACACGGAGAATATCGTGAGCAATAAAGGCCAACTTCTGCAAGATCCTTTCCTGAATGCTCTGCGCAAGGAGCACGTTCCCGTATCCATTTATCTGGTGAATGGCATCAAGCTGCAGGGGCAAATTGAATCGTTTGACCAGTACGTGGTGCTGCTGCGCAACACAGTGACCCAGATGGTCTACAAGCACGCCATTTCCACGATTGTGCCGGGACGTGCGGTCAATTTTTCCACAGCAGACACCGCGGATGCTGAAAACAGCGGCGCCTGATTGGGCGCGGTGCGGCACGGCCGGTCAACAAAGACCCGCCACGAAGATGGGCCGGTTCATTTGAGTTCCTCTGATTCGACCAATGCTCCACGTACGCCAGTGCTTCTGGTGGGAGTCGATTTTGGTCTTCCTCATTTTGATGCCAGCCTCGAGGAATTGGGGTTGCTGGCGCAGACTGCCGGGCTGGAGCCTGTTGCACGGCTGACGTGCAAGCGCAAGGCGCCCGATGCTGCACTGTTTGTCGGTTCGGGCAAGGCGGATGAGATCCGCATGCTCGCACAGATGCATGGTGCAGTGGAGGTGCTCTTTGATCAGGCATTGAGTCCCGCACAGCAGCGCAATCTGGAGCGCCACCTTGAGTTGCCTGTCAACGACCGGACGCTGCTGATCCTTGAAATTTTTGCCCAACGGGCCCGAAGCCACGAGGGCAAGCTGCAGGTGGAATTGGCGCGTTTGCAATACCTGAGCACTCGACTGGTTCGGCGCTGGTCGCACCTGGAGCGTCAGCGCGGTGGGATCGGGGCGCGCGGGGGGCCGGGCGAAACCCAGATTGAGTTGGATCGGCGCATGATCAGCGACGCTGTCAAGCGGACCAAGGAACGCCTGACCAAGGTGAAACGCCAACGCTCGACGCAGCGACGCCAGCGAGAGCGGCGTGATACTTTCAATATTTCCCTGGTGGGTTACACCAACGCCGGAAAATCCACCTTGTTCAATGCCTTGGTGAAGGCGAGGGCGTATGCCGCCGATCAGCTGTTCGCCACGTTGGATACCACGACGCGGCAGTTGTATCTGGGGGAGGCTGAGAGGTCCGTTTCGCTATCGGATACCGTCGGCTTTATTCGCGACTTGCCACACGGATTGGTGGATGCCTTCCAGGCCACGCTGCAAGAGGCGGTGGATGCGGACTTGCTGTTGCATGTCGTGGATGCGTCCAATCCCAATTTCCCCGAGCAGATCGATCAAGTGCAACGGGTGCTGCGCGAAATTGGCGCTGCCGACATTGCCCAGTTGCTGGTATTCAACAAGCTCGATGCCATTGCGCCGGAGCAGCGTCCCGCCTTGTTGCAGGATATGTACGAACTGGAGGGCCGACCTGTGGACCGCCTGTTTGTCAGTGCGCGCAGCGGGGAAGGTCTTGATGTACTTCGGCAAAAATTGGCCCAGACCGTGCTTGCCGTCCAAGCCGACATGACCCCAGTCGATCTCGCTGAATTTCCGATCCAGGCGCCCTGATTGGGCACAATGCCGGTTGCATCGATATCACCAGAGAACCAGAGACTTTGCGCATGAATTTTCAAGACCGTAACCCACGCTGGGCAACGCTCCCAGACCGCATCCGTGGGATGTTCAATTTGAACGATCCCCGGTGGGGGCGTGGCGAGGACAAGGCCGAGGATGGCAACCGTCCTGAGCCCGAGCGTCCGCCTGTGCCGCCTTCAGGAGGCGGCAGTGGGCGCGACTCTGGATCCAAGGGGCAGCCACCTGATCTGGACGAATTGTGGCGCGACCTCAATCGCAAGCTGGGTGGACTGTTCGGCAACAAGAGCGGTGGATCTCGGGGCCCTGGTGGCGGCAATGGCGGTGGTTTCCAGCCGGATATGAAGAATGCGGGCATGGGCATTGGGCTTATCGCCGGTATTGTGTTTATGATCTGGATGGGAACCGGTATCTTCATTGTCCAGGAAGGCCAGCAGGCAGTCATCACGCGCTTTGGCAAGTACCAAAGCACCAAGGGGGCGGGTTTTAACTGGCGCCTTCCCTATCCGATTGAACGCCACGAACTGGTTTTTGTGACCCAGATTCGCTCTGCCGACGTGGGGCGGGACAATGTGATCAAGAGCACGGGCCTGCGCGAGTCGGCCATGTTGACTGAAGATGAAAACATTGTCGAAATCAAGTTCGCCGTTCAGTACCGCCTGAGCGATGCCAGGGCGTGGCTCTTCGAAAGCAAGAATCCGGCAGATGCGGTGGTGCAGGCGGCAGAGACGGCCGTGCGTGAAGTGGTGGGCAAGATGCGCATGGATACCGCCCTGGCCGAAGAGCGCGATCAGATTGCGCCGCGGGTGCGCGCGCTGATGCAGACCATACTCGACCGTTACAAGGTGGGTGTGGAGGTGGTCGGCATCAATCTGCAGCAGGGGGGGGTGCGTCCGCCAGAGCAGGTGCAGGCCTCGTTTGATGATGTGTTGAAGGCCGGGCAGGAAAGGGAGCGGGCGAAAAATGAAGCCGAGGCCTATGCCAATGATGTGGTTCCTCGTGCAGTCGGTTCAGCTTCCCGGTTGAAGGAGGAGGCGGCTGCATACAAGGCCCGCATCGTGGCCCAGGCGCAGGGCGATGCGCAACGGTTTTCTTCCGTTCTGGCGGAATATCAGAAAGCCCCACAGGTGACGCGCGACCGCATGTACCTGGAGTCCATGCAGCAGATTTACGGCAACGTGACCAAGGTGCTGGTGGAGTCGCGGCAGGGATCCAATCTGCTCTATCTGCCGTTGGACAAGATCATGCAGGGTGTCTCGCAATCATCCGGTTCGGTCGAGACTCCCGTCGCTGGCGGGGCCTTGGCGGTGCCTCCGTCGGCACCGGCTGGCAGTTTGTCGAACGATTCCCGTGCGCGTGACAGCAGTCGTACGCGTGACCGCGAAACCCGCTAGGAGCATCTTGTGAACAGAGTTGGATTTATTGCTTCTACCGTCTTGGTAGTGCTCGCATTGATGAGTTCGATGCTCTTCGTCGTGGATCAGCGCCAGTTTGGTGTCTTGTATGCCCTGGGGCAGATCAAGGAAGTCATCACGGAACCGGGGTTGAACTTCAAGCTGCCGCCACCTTTTCAGAACGTGTCCTATATTGACAAGCGGTTGTTGACCCTCGACAGCACTGATACCGAGCCCATGCTGACGGCTGAGAAGCAGCGTGTGGTCATTGACTGGTATGTGCGCTGGAGAATTTCTGAACCCACCGAATACATCCGCAACGTTGGTCTGGATGAGACTGCGGGGGCCATGCAGCTCAATCGGGTGGTGCGCAATGCGTTTCAGGAGGAAATCAACAAGCGGACGGTCAAGGAACTGTTGTCGCTCAAGCGCGAGAACCTGATGGCCGATGTGAAGCGCGAAGTCCTGGAAACCGTCCGCGGCGCCAAACCGTGGGGGGTGGATGTGGTGGATGTTCGCATCACCCGGGTTGACTATGTCGAGGCGATCACCGAATCCGTTTATCGTCGGATGGAGGCAGAGCGTAAGCGCGTGGCCAATGAGCTGCGTTCGACGGGGGCGGCGGAGGGGGAGAAGATTCGTGCCGATGCCGATCGTCAGCGCGAGGTCACCATCGCCAATGCTTATCGCGATGCACAAAAGGTCAAGGGCGAAGGGGATGCCGAGGCTGCACGCATCTATGCCGAATCGTTTGGCCGTGATCCTCAATTCGCCCAGTTCTATCGCAGCCTGGAGGCCTACAAGGCCAGCTTCAGCAAGAAGAGCGACGTCATGGTGCTGGACCCGTCCTCATCTGATTTTTTCAAGGCTTTTCGGGGTGGGTCTGCTTCCCCTGCAGTCCAGCCGGCGCGCAAGTAACACCACCGGCCAAGCCACGTGGAATTGAACGATAGTCTCTGGACCGCGCTGGCGCTGGTGTTGGTGATCGAAGGGCTTTTGCCGTTCGTGTCACCTGCCGGCTGGCGCCGCGTCTTTACGCAGATGGTGCAGCTGCGCGACGGCCAGATTCGGTTTTTTGCACTGCTGTGCATCGTTTCTGGCATCGCCATGCTGCTGGTCTGATTCTGGGGAACTCAATCCCGCGACCATGGCAGCGTTCGGTGTGTTTCACCGCTGCCGGTAGAATCACGTTTTTAACAGCCTTCCCATTTCCATGTCTGCTTGGGTCCTGCCGGATCATATTGCCGATGTCTTGCCGTCCGAAGCACGGCACATCGAAGAATTGCGTCGCGGGCTGCTTGATACGGCCCGTTGCTATGGCTATGAGCTTGTCATGCCGCCGCTGCTGGAGCACCTGGAGTCTCTGCTGACGGGAACCGGTGAGGCACTCGGTCTGCAGACTTTCAAGTTGGTGGATCAGCTGTCAGGCCGTTCCTTGGGGCTGCGTGCCGACACCACACCCCAGGTTGCCCGCATCGATGCGCATCTGCTCAATCGGAAGGGGGTCACCCGACTCTGCTACTGCGGTCCGGTGGTGCACACGCGGCCTGACCGTCCCCATGCGACGCGCGAGCCGCTGCAGTTCGGTGCAGAAATCTATGGCCATGCCGGGCTGGAGGCAGACCTTGAGGCGCTGCTGCTGGCGCTGCATTGCCTGCGGGTCGCCAATGTGCAGGACACCACCGTGGATCTTGCCGATGTTCGTATAGTTCGTAGCTTGCTTGCAGGGGTGCCGGTGGATGGCAACCTGCTTCAGGCCATTCATGCAGCCTTGGCCACCAAGGATGCCGGCGAGTTGGCTTTTCTGGCCCGCGATTTTCCCGTGGCATCGCGCGAGGGGTTGCTGGCGTTGTTGCAACTCTATGGCGATGAAAGTATTTTGCTTGAGGCAGAAAAGGCCCTCAAGCGCACACCTGGTGTGTGCGAACTGCTATCCAACTTGAAGTGGTTGGCATCCCGCCTCGAGGGTGTTCGTGTCACTTTCGATCTGGCCGATTTACGGGGTTATGCCTATTACAGTGGGGCGCGCTTTGCCATCTATGCCCCCGGAGCCAGTGATGCCTTGGTGCGCGGTGGTCGCTATGACGAGGTGGGTGCCGTATTCGGGCGCAACCGGCCTGCCGCTGGGTTCAGTCTGGACATCAAGCAGGTGGTCGGCGTGGTGTCCCCGCGCGCACTGAAGGCTGCCATTCGTGCACCCTGGGGCGATTCGGGCGATGTTCATGCGGCCATTTCGACGCTGCGCAATCGTGGCGAAACCGTGGTTTGCGTGCTGCCGGGGCACGAAAGCGAAGTTGATGAGTTCCATTGCGATCGAGAGCTGGTTCTGGCCTCGGGTCAATGGGTCGTGCAAGCTATTGAAGCAACTGACAATTGAATTGGGTTTGAGATGAAAGCAACCAAAGGTCGCAATGTGGTCGTGGTCGGTACCCAGTGGGGTGACGAGGGCAAAGGAAAGCTGGTGGACTGGTTGACGGAAAGCGCACAGGGCGTTGTCCGTTTTCAGGGAGGGCACAACGCAGGACACACGCTGGTGATCAACGGCGTGAAGACTGCGTTGCATCTGATCCCCAGTGGCATCATGCGGCCGGGAGTCAAGTGCTACATCGGCAACGGGGTGGTGCTGTCTGCTGCCAAGCTTTTCGAGGAAATCGAGGGGCTTGAGAAAGCCGGTGTTGAGGTGCGCTCGCGCTTGCGCATCAGTGAGGCCTGTCCGCTGATCTTGCCATTTCATGTGGCGCTGGATGTTGCCCGAGAGGCTGCCCGCGAGCAAGGCGGTACGGAGAAAATCGGCACTACGGGCCGGGGAATTGGCCCCGCTTATGAGGACAAGATTGCCCGCCGTGCCTTGCGGGTCCAGGATCTCAAGTACCCGGAGCGGTTTGCTGTGAAATTGCGCGAACTGCTCTCTTTGCATAACCACGTGCTGGCGACTTTCCTGGGATCTGGCAAGTTCGTTTTTGGTGATGCTCTTCAGCCCTATATGCGCGACGGTGAAGTGCAGTTCGATGCAGTCTACGCCGAGGCCATGCGCCATGCCGAGTTGCTCAAGCCCATGATGGCGGACGTTTCGCGGGAGCTCAACAGTGCGCACGAGTCAGGTGCAAATCTGCTGTTTGAAGGCGCGCAGGGCACCTTGCTCGACGTGGACCATGGTACCTATCCCTATGTGACCTCCAGCAACTGCGTTGCAGGCAACGCCGCGGCGGGCTCTGGTGTCGGGCCCGGCATGCTGCATTACATCCTCGGCATTACCAAGGCTTACTGCACACGCGTGGGAGGCGGTCCTTTCCCTACCGAGCTGGATTGGGAGAAGCCCGGCACGCCGGGCTACCACATGAGCACGGTGGGGGCCGAGAAGGGTGTAACGACTGGGCGCAGTCGTCGTTGCGGATGGTTTGACGCTGCCTTGCTCAAGCGCAGCGCACAGGTCAATGGCCTGTCGGGTCTATGCATCACGAAGCTGGACGTACTCGATGGCCTGGCGGAGTTGAAACTGTGCACCGGTTATGAACTTGACGGCGAGTTGATTGACCTGCTGCCGATGGGGGCGGACGACATTTCCCGTTGCCAGCCCGTGTATGAGACGTTGCCAGGTTGGAGTGAGTCCACGGTTGGCGTGACGGACTATGCCAAACTGCCATTGAGCGCGCGGCAATACTTGGAGCGTATCGCCGAAGTCACCGGCGTTCCCATTGCCATGGTCTCTACCAGTCCGGATCGTGACCACACAATCCTGATGCGCCATCCCTACGTGGCATAGCCCCTGGATCGTTAAATTTAAAGCATTGCCAGCTATTGATTCAGGAGCAAGTATGTTGACGGAAGACGGCAAACACCTTTACGTAAGCTATGACGAGTACCACAATCTCATCGAGAAGCTGGCGCTCAAGGTGCATCAGTCGGGGTGGGAGTTTGAGACTATCCTTTGTCTGGCCCGTGGTGGTTTGCGTCCAGGAGACATCCTGAGCCGCATCTTTGACAAGCCTTTGGCCATCATGTCTACGAGTTCTTACCGGGCTGAAGCGGGTACGGTTCAGGGGCATCTGGATATCGCACGTTTCATCACTACGCCCAAAGGTGAAATTGCCGGGCGTGTGTTGTTGGTGGACGATCTGGCGGACTCTGGCCACACGTTGCACGCGGTGATGGACATGTTGAAGACGAACTATGCTCCCATCTCGGAATTGCGCAGTGCGGTCATCTGGACCAAGGGCATCTCAACCTTCACGCCAGACTATTCGGTGGAGTTCCTGCCAACCAATCCATGGATCCATCAGCCCTTTGAAGGCTACGACGCCTTGGGGCCAGACAAACTGCTGGAGAAGTGGAAGGTGTGATGGATTGGTATCGCTGAGTGCGCTGTGGGCGGAAATTTTTCGCCTCATTTCCGTGCTACAATTTATGGCTTCGCTGCCGTGAGCCATCTTCGTGAGGGGTCTGGATGCGGAGGAAAAAAGAAGATGGTTTTGGGTTGGTCTGGGTAAAAACCCGGTATATAATTCAAGGCTTCGCTCGGCGGGTCTGGTTGCTGTGAGTGGCTGGGATCTGGAGAGTGAAAATTTTCGAAAGTTTGACGGTTCTTCAAAAACTGTGCTAGAATTTAAGGCTTCGCTGATCGCAGCGGGTTGAAGATGATGGGGCGGCTTAGGCGCTTTGTGATCTGGTTCATTAAAAACATACAGCCGATAAGCGTGGGCGTTTGATGGCGAGTGCCAAGTTCTTTGGAACTAGTGCTTAGCACTACAAACGCTCATGAGAGAGAAGTGAAGTTCACTTCAATTCTTAATTATGAGTTGCTCGAAAGAGCGAAAAAATCAAGATCGAACTGTAGAGTTTGATCCTGGCTC
>NZ_AUEX01000012.1:0-130942 GCF_000426205.1 Acidovorax sp. JHL-9 | reverse complement strand
AAGGATCTGCAGTACATCCGGATCAATGGGACGGTGGTGGGTGGGTTGATTGGGGTGGTGCTGTTTGGGGTGTCGCATGCGGGGGAGGTTTGGCGGGCGTTGTTTTGAACTTTTGGGGGCGTGCGGTTTTTGTTTGCTGAGGGCGGAGGCCGGGTCTTGGCCCGGCGGCCGACTCACTTTCTTTTGCTTCGCCAAAAGAAAGTAAGCAAAGAAAAGGCGACCCACAGTCTGCGACCCCTTCGCGTTGCTACGGGGCAAACCTGCATCGGGGCGGTTGCGGGGTGCGCCGTGGAACTCGCTTTGCGCTGCGCGCGCCGCTCGGACAGCCACGGCGAGTCAGTTGACGAGGCATGCGCGCACTGGCGCGCCTGCTCCCCCCGCCACCGCCCCGCCGCAGGCGCAGCCAGATGGTGTGGGAAAAGAACATCCAAACAACCTACGGGCCATCGCTGCGCTCGGCACCCTCTCGCGGGCGCAAGCGCCACGCGCTGCGCAGCCCGGGCCAAGCGCAGCGATGGCCCGAAGGGATGTTCGCTCGGGTTCCCTTCAGGATGCGCCGAGGAGCGCAGCGGCCAGCGGATCAGGGCTCGCGATTGTCTGAGCGCAGCGAGTTCGAGCGAGACCCCGCTGGACGCGAGCACCGCAGGTTGCCCGTAGCGCAGCGCAGGGACGCTGCCTGTAGGGTCGCCTTTCTTTGGCTTACTTTTCTTTGGCGAAGCAAAGAAAAGTGAGTCGGCCGCCGGGCCGAGACCCGGCCTCCACCCTCAATCAAGGCACACCACAAACTATCAAACCAATCGCTACCAGCGCTTGCTGGATAAGCGCTGAAGGCCAATTCCGTTCAAAACCCCCGTCTTGCCTTCAAAACCTCGGCAACTCCGGATGCCTGATCTGCCCCCCCCGCACCAGCATCTTCCCGTACTCCGCACACCGGTTCAGCGTAGGAATCACCTTGCCCGGGTTCAGCAACCCCGCCGGGTCGAACGCATGCTTGAGCCCCAGCATCTGCGCGTTTTCCTCGGCAGAGAACTGCACGCACATGCTGTTGAGCTTTTCCACGCCCACGCCATGCTCGCCCGTCACGGTGCCGCCCATGGCCACGCTGGTCTCCAGGATGTCCGCGCCAAACAGCTCGCAGCGGTGCAGCTGGTCGGCATCGTTCGCATCGAACAGGATCAGCGGGTGCAGGTTGCCATCGCCCGCGTGGAACACGTTGGCACAGCGCAGCTGGTATTTCTTCTCCATGGCCTGGATGGCCAGCAGGATGTCGGCCAGGCGCTTGCGCGGGATGGTCGAGTCCATGCACATGTAGTCGGGGCTGATGCGGCCGCTGGCGGGGAAGGCGTTCTTGCGGCCGCTCCAGAAGCGCAGGCGTTCGGCCTCGTCGCGGCTCACACTGATGGCGGTGGCGCCCGCAGCGCGCAGCACCTCGCTCATGCGGCCGATTTCTTCCTCCACCTCTTCGGGCGTGCCGTCGCTTTCGCACAGCAGGATGGCTTCGGCCGTCAGGTCGTAGCCGGCGTGCACAAAGTCCTCGACGGCGGCGGTCATGGGCTTGTCCATCATCTCCAGGCCGGCGGGGATGATGCCGGCGGCGATCACGGCGGCCACCGCATCGCCCGCCTTGCGCACGTCGTCAAAGCTGGCCATGATGCAGCGCGCCAGCTGGGGCTTGGGGATCAGGCGCACCGTCACTTCGGTGGTCACTGCCAGCATGCCCTCGCTGCCGATCACCGCGGCCAGCAGGTCGTAGCCGGGGGCGTCCAGCGCCTCGCTGCCAAACTCCACCGGCTCGCCCTCCACCGTGAAGCCCTTGACCTTGAGCACGTTGTGCACCGTGAGGCCGTACTTCAGGCAGTGCACGCCGCCCGAGTTCTCGGCCACGTTGCCGCCGATGGTGCAGGCGATCTGGCTGCTGGGGTCGGGCGCGTAGTACAGGCCATACGGCGCCGCCGCCTCGCTGATGGCCAGGTTGCGCACGCCACACTGCACCACGGCCGTGCGGCTTTCGGGGTTGATGTCGAGGATGCGGTTGAACTTGGCCAGCGACAGCGTCACGCCCAGCGCATGCGGCATGGCACCACCCGACAGGCCCGTGCCCGCACCGCGCGCCACCACGGGCACCTGCAGCCGGTGGCACACCTGCAGCACGGCCTGCACCTCGTCATAGGTTTCGGGCAGACACACCACCAGCGGGCGCTGGCGGTAGGCGGTGAGGCCGTCGCATTCATACGGTGTGGTGTCTTCGCTGTGCCAGAGCAGGGCGTGGGCGGGCACGGCGCGGCTCAGGGCCTGGACCACTTCGGCCTGGCGTGCGGCGCGTTCGGACAGGGCTGCGGTGGGGGCGGCGGCAGTGTTCATGGCTATCACTGTAGGGGATGGCTGGGTGCCTGGGCTTGAGCTTTTCTGCAGGGGATTGTGAAAAACACCGGATTGCTCATTAATTGATAGCTGCTGGCGCTTGTTGGAAAAGCGCTGGAGGCAAATTTTTGCCTGAACCTGATGGAGGAGGGCGCGGCTCGGTCGAGGGCAGCCGAGCAAGGGCCGCCCCGCAGCGAGGGCTGCGTCCCCCTTCCCGGCGCAGCCGAGAGAAGGGGGAAGGCGCCAAAGGCGACTCAGGGGGATGCCTCTACTACGCCATGGTTTTGCGCAGCCATTCGGCAAACGCCGCGCATTCCCACCGGTCCATGGTGCCGGTGCGCCAGCACAGGTAGTGGGCGTGGGGGCTGGCGGTGTCGGTGGCAAACAGGCGCACCAGCGTGCCGTTCTCCAGCCAGGGGGCGCCGAGCTTGAGGCGCACCAGTGCCACGCCCATGCCAGCGGCGGCGCCGTCGCACATCAGGCCGATGTCGTTGAACTGCGAGCCCTCGCTGGGCTCGGCCCAGTCGAGGCCCGTGGCGGCGAACCAGGTGCGCCAGGGCTCCAGCGGGCTGCGCAGCAGGGGCACGCCTTCCAGGTCTTCGGGCCGCTCGAACGGGCCGTGTTCGCGCACGAAGGCGGGGGATGCGAGGGGCGTGACCACGTCACGGGCCAGCTCCACATGCTCCACGTCGGCATAGTGGCCGGGGCCAAAGCGCACCATCAGGTCGGCGTCTTCGGCCACCACGTCCAGGAGCGGGATGGACACCTGCAGCGCCAGGTCGATCTCGGGGTAGGCCTCGGTGAACTGCCGCAGGCGCGGGATGAGGATGGTGCGCGCAAACGTGGGTGTCACGGCCAGCTTGAGCCGCCGGCGCCCTGGCGCGGCGGCCTGGCCTGGAAAGCGCTGCAGCGCGCCCAGGCCTTCGCGCACATGGGCCAGGTAGGCGCTGCCCTCGGTGGTCAGCGAAAAGTCGGCCCGGCCGAACAGCCGCACGCCCAGGATCTGCTCGAGCTGCTTGACGCGGTGGCTCACGGCGCTGGGCGTCACGCACAGCTCGTCGGCCGTCTGCGTCACGCTGCGCAGCCGGGCCAGCGCCTCGAAGGTGAGCAGGCACTGGATGGGCGGAATGCGCCGTGCGGCGCTGCTGAGGAAAGAGGACGGGGCTGCCGTGGCCATGGGACGGAACGGTTTAGCGGAAGATCACCGTCTTGTGACCGTTCAGGATCACGCGGTGCTCGCTGTGCCACTTCACGGCGCGGGCCAGCACCTGGCTTTCGGTGTCGCGGCCCCGGGCTGTCAGGTCTTCCACCGTGTCGGTATGGTCGGCACGGGCTACATCCTGCTCGATGATGGGGCCTTCGTCCAGGTCGGCCGTCACGTAGTGGGCGGTGGCGCCGATGAGTTTCACGCCCCGGTCATGCGCCTGGTAGTAGGGCTTGGCGCCCTTGAAGCTGGGCAGGAAGCTGTGGTGGATGTTGATGGCCCGACCCGCCAACTTTTGGCACAGGTCAAGAGAAAGGATCTGCATGTAACGGGCCAGCACCACCAGCTCGGCCCCTTCGGCCTCGATGATCTCCAGCTGCTTGGCCTCGGCCTGGGCCTTGGTGGCGGCAGTCACCGGGATGTGGTGGAACGGCACGTTGTAGCTGGCCGCGAGCTGGTAGAAGTCGCGGTGGTTGCTGATGATGGCGCGGATGTCGATGGGCAGCAGGCCACTCTTCCAGCGGAACAGCAGATCGTTGAGGCAATGGCCTTCCTTGCTGACCAGGAGCACGGTTTTCATGGGCGTGGCCGTGGCATGCAGGGTCCAGCGCATCTGGTGGGGCTCTGCAAAGCTGGCCAGACGCGCCTTGAGGGTGGCGTGGTCGTGCTGGTCGCAGGCGAACTGCACGCGCATGAAGAACAGGCCGGTGGCGTGGTCGTTGTACTGAGCGGCTTCTTCGATGTTGCCGCCGTGCTCCAGCAGGAAGCCCGAGACAGCATGCACCAGCCCCAGGCGATCGGGGCAGGACAGGGTAAGAATATAGGCGTTGGTCATAGCTGCCACATTGTCGCAGCTAGGCCAGCAGGTGATGGAGGAATGCGATGCATGCGCCATCCGGTGGGCATGGCGCTGGTGATCTGCGGCGTCGGCGCGAACTGGGCCTGCGGGTGCTGGCCGAGGGCGCCGAAACGGCCGAGCAACTGGCATTTTTGCGCGAGCGCGGCTGCGACAGCTTCCCGGGCTGCCACTGCAGTCGCCCGGTTCCGGCCGAGGCGCTTGCCACCCTGGTGCGGGCCCCACAGACGGGGGTGAGCGCCAGCGGGGCCGACGGCTTTTCCTGCCGGCGTGTCGGTGGGGATTACTTGGGCGGGCGCAACACGGCGCACGCGTCCTGCGGCGGCAGCGGCGCGGTGGTGATGGCGATGTCTACTCCTGTTTTTGAAGCTGCTAGCGCCGGATCCGTATGCGCTGACAGCACTTTGGATGTCAAACTGCTCGGCCAGTGGGTGGGAATGCCCCGGTGGCGCAGCACATGCTCGCCGCCGGCCACCAGCAGCACGGTCTGGCCTGGGCGTACCGCCTCCTGTGCCGTGCGGGCCAGGCTGGCGTCGCGCGCGACCTGGATGCGGGCCATGGCCGGCAGGCGCGCGGCGGGCAGCAGGCCGCAATGGCCGTCCTGCAGCGCATTGAGCAGTTGCTGGCGGGCGGCGGCAGGCAGGTGGCTGTCCCAGCGGGTGTCCTGCAGGGCCGCGGCCATGGCGCTGCGCGGCAGGTTGCCCCCCAGCACAGGCACACCGGCACGTACGGCGGCCATGACCACGGGGCCATAGGTGGACCAGGGCCAGGCGGCGTCGTGCCACTGCAGGGCCGCCTGTACCTTCTCGTCGGTGGCATCCTGTGGCAGCGCTGTGGTGCTGTGGCCGCGCTCGGCCATTTCCAGCACCAGGGCCGCCAGCCGGCCGCGCGCTGCCAGCCACAGCACCGTGTCGCGCTGCAGCCGCTGGTGGTCGGGGGCGTCATGCTGCTCGCCGAGCAGCAGTATGTCGGTGGGCGTGGCGCCTTCCAGCGGCGCCGGCCACAAGGTGCCAGGCACCACGGCAGGGGAACTGGCGCAACCGGCGAGGGCCAGGGCGGCGAAAGCGGCTCCCAGAGGCCGCAAAAGGCGGGAAAACGTGGACGGCATGGCGCCATGCTACGCATCTTCAACTTGATTTACGTCAAGACAAGACCTGTCCACCCTTCCTACACTGCGCCCATGCGCACCAAGTCCCCGCTGACCTTCAAACTGCTGGCCATGGGCGGGGGCTTTCTGCTGGTGGCGCTGGCTTCCATCGGCTTGACGCTGTGGGTGACCTGGAAACTCGAAGGCGGCGCGGCGGCCGTCAACGAGGCCGGGCGCTTGCGCATGAACATGCTGCGCATGGTGCTGGTGCAGCAGACGGCGTCCCCCGAAGAGGTGCAAAGGCAGGCGCGGCAGTTCGACGCCAGCCTGGAGTTGCTGCGCACGGGCGATCCCTCGCGCCCCCTGTTCGTGCCCTGGGGGGAGGACACGCGGACACGCTTTGAACGCATCCGCAACACCTGGTTGGGCTTGCGCACCGAGTGGTCCCTGGGCTTGCCGCCGGACCGTGCCCGGTCCCTGGCCCAGGCCGACCGCTTTGTGCAGCAGGTGGACGGTTTCGTCGAAGCCATAGAAATCCAGATCGCGGGCTGGACGGCCGCGTTGCATGTCTTTCAGCTCTTCATGATGGCCGTGGCGATTGCCGCCGCGGTGACCTTCATGGCGGTGAGCTACCTGTTGGTGATCAACCCGCTGGCGCAATTGCAGCAGGCGCTGGGGCGCTTGCGCCAGGGGGAGTGGGGAGTGCGGCTGCCCCTGGGGGATGAGGACGAATTTGGCCAGCTTTCGGCGGGCTTCAACCTGATGGCCCATGCCTTGCAGGTTTCGCACGAGGACCTCGAGCAAAAGGTGCGCGAGAAGACCGCCAGCATCGCCGTGCAGAACCAGCGCCTGGCGGCGCTTTACGAGGTCAGCGCGCTGGCTTCCACGGCGACCGCCCTGGAAGCGCTGGCGCAAGGCTTTGTGCAGCAGATCCGCCGGGTGGCGGGCGCCGATGCGGCCGCAGTGCGCTGGTCCGACGAGGCCAACGAGCGCTATGTGCTGCTGGCCGGTGACGGCATGCCGCACGCCATGACCGAAAAGGAGCATTGCCTGCACACGGGCACCTGCATGTGCGGCCAGCCGCAGAACCAGGCACATACCCGTGTCATACCGATAATCGCATCCACCCCGCTGGTGTTTCCGCATTGCCGCGATGCCGGCTACCAGACCCTGGTGGCCATACCGGTACAGATGCAGCAGCGGGTGCTCGGAGAGGTCAATCTGTTTTTCCGCCCGTCGGTGGCGCTGACGGATGAAGTGCGTGATCTTCTGGAAGCCATGACGCGCCATCTGGCCAGCGCCATGGAGAGCTTGCGCGCCACGGCCCTGGAGCGCGAGGCCGCCGTGGCGCAGGAGCGCAGCCTGCTGGCGCGCGAGCTGCACGACTCGATTGCCCAGTCGCTGGCTTTCCTCAAGATCCAGACGCAGCTGCTGCGCGATGCCGTGGCCAAGGGCGATATCGTGGCGCGGGACCGCAGCATGGGCGAGCTCGATGTGGGCGTGCGCGAGTGCTATGCCGATGTGCGCGAATTGCTGGTGCACTTTCGCACACGTACCAGCGAAGAAGACATCGAGACGGCACTGCGCTCGACCCTTTCCAAGTTCGAGCATCAGACCGGCATCGCCACTGCGCTCACCATGGCGGGCCATGGCCTGCCCCTGCCGCCCGATGTGCAGATCCAGGTCCTGCACATGGTGCAGGAAGCCCTGTCGAACGTGCGCAAGCACGCGGGCGCGACCCGGGTGGAGTTGCGCGTGCAACGGCATCCCCGCTGGCGCTTCGAAGTGCAGGACAACGGGGTGGGGTTTGATGTTCGGGCGGTGCCGCCCGACTCCATGCATGTCGGTCTGGGCATCATGCGCGAGCGCGCGCAGCGCATTGGCGCGGCGGTGCAGGTCGAGTCGTCTGCCGGTGCGGGCACGCGCGTGTGCATCGAGCTTCCCACCCTGTCCGCAGCGCAGGAGCCGCGCGAGCTGCCCATGCTGCCTGTTGCCCGTTTCGTTCACTGATGCCTATGCCCAATCTGCCGCCCGTGACCTTGCTCGTCGTGGACGACCACAACCTGTTTCGCCGAGGCTTGGTGGCCTTGCTGGGGCAGGATCCTCGCCTGCAGGTGGTGGGCGAGGCGGGCGATGCTGCGCAGGCGATGCGCCTGGCCCCCGCCCTGCGCCCGGACGTGATCCTGCTCGACAACCATTTGCCCGGGGTGACGGGGGTGGATGCCATCCAGGGGCTGCGTGAAGTGTCTCCGGCCTCCCGCGTGCTCATGCTCACCGTGAGCGAAGATTCACAGGATCTGGCCACCGCGCTGCGCAACGGTGCGCAGGGGTATCTGCTCAAGACCATCGACGGCGATCTGCTGGCGCAGGCCATTCACCGCGCTGCCGCCGGAGAGCCCGTGGTCAGCCCCGAGTTGATGGGCAAGCTGGTGGCCGCCTTTCAGTCGCAGGGGGCGCCGCAGGCGAATGGCGCTCTTGCATCGTCCCTGTCCGGCAAGGCGCCGGCGGCGGAGCAGTCAGGCACACCCCTCTCGCCGCGCGAGGAAGACGTGCTGCGCGAGATTGCACGGGGCGCCAGCAACAAGGAAATCGCCCGGGCGCTGGACATCGCCGAAACCACCGTCAAGATCCATGTGCAGCACATCCTGCGCAAACTGGGACTGAGCTCGCGCGTGCAGGCCGCCGTGTACGCCTCTGACCGCCAGCGGTAGCGGCAAGCCTCGACATCCCTGTTCCAGCGGATTAGTCCTTTCGAACGATGGGGCGTCGATCCACTCCTCCTTTTGCCGTGCTGACCCGTCCTGAAGAGGGATAGGCAAAACCCTGCCTTCGCGGGACCATGCATGCCATACGGGAAACAGAGGGAACAACCCATGGCAAACGCAGCACTTTCGGCGGACGACAGTCCGCAACGCACCCGGCAGGCTTGGTCCGTGCTTTTGGTCAGCACGCTCGCCTTCACCGTCTGCTTCATGGTGTGGATGATGTTCGGGGTGATCGGCATTCCCATCAAGAAAATGCTGAACCTGAGCGCCACGCAGTTCGGCCTGCTCACGGCCATGCCGGTGCTCACCGGCTCGCTGGTGCGGGTGCCGCTGGGCATCTGGACCGACCGGTTTGGCGGGCGGATTGTCATGGCGGTGCTCATGGCACTGACGGTGCCGGCCATCTGGCTCATGAGCTATGCCACCGAGTACTGGCATTTCCTCGTGATCGGCCTGTTTGTGGGCCTGGCGGGTGGTTCGTTTTCGGTGGGCACGCCCTATGTGGCGCGCTGGTTTCCCAGGAGTCGGCAGGGCATGGCGATGGGGGTGTATGGGGCGGGAAATTCGGGCGCGGCCGTGAACAAGTTCGTGGCCCCGGTGCTGCTGGTGGCCTTCGGCTGGACCATGGTGCCGCAGGTGTACGCCGCCATCATGCTCGGCACGCTGGTGCTGTTCTGGCTGTTCAGCCACAGCGACCCGACCCACCTGGTGCCCAGCAACGTCAAGTTCACCGACCAGCTCAGGGCGCTGAAGGATCCCAAGGTCATCAAGTACTGCCAGTACTACAGCATCGTGTTTGGCGGCTATGTGGCGCTGTCGCTGTGGATGGTGCAGTACTACGTGGGGGAATACGGCCTGGACATCCGCGTGGCAGCGCTGCTGGCGGCCTGCTTCTCGCTGCCGGGCGGTGTGCTGCGCGCCATTGGCGGCGTGCTCAGTGACAGGTACGGTGCCCACAGCGTCACCTGGTGGGTGATGTGGGTGAGCTGGATCTGCCTGTTCCTGCTGAGCTATCCACAGACCGATTTCACCATCCTCACGGTCAACGGACCCACCACGTTCCACCTCGGCCTGAATGTCTATGCGTTCACGGCGCTGATGGGGGTGCTGGGCGTGGCGTTCGCCTTCGGCAAGGCCAGCGTCTTCAAGTACATCAGCGACGACTATCCGAAAAACATCGGTGCCATCAGCGGGATTGTGGGACTGGCGGGTGGCCTTGGTGGCTTCGTCCTGCCCATCATGTTCGGCGCCCTGATGGACTTCACCGGCGTCCGCTCCAGTGCGTTCATGCTGATGTATGGCGTGGTCTGGGTCTCGCTGATCTGGATGTATTTCACCGAGGTGCGCCGCACTCCCGTCATGGGCTCGCAGGACGCCAAGGCACCTGCGGTTGCCCGCTGATTTTTCTCAAGGAACCTCACCATGTCTGCCACCACCACCAGCGGGCGCCAGGGGCGCCTGCTCACTCTCTGGACGCCGGAGGACAAGTCCTTCTGGGAGCGCGAGGGCGAGGCCGTCGCCAAGCTCAATCTCTGGATCTCGGTGCCCGCGCTGTTTCTGGCCTTTGCCATCTGGCAGGTCTGGAGCGTGGTGGCCGTGAGCCTGCCGGGCCTGGGCTTCAAGTATTCGACCAACCAGCTGTTCTGGCTGGCGGCAGCGCCCGCGCTGTCGGGCGCCACGCTGCGCATCTTCTACTCGTTCATGGTGCCGCTCGTGGGTGGCCGCCGCTGGACGGCGATCTCCACCGCATCGCTGCTGATTCCCGCCATCGGCATCGGCTTTGCCGTGCAGGACAACACCACGGCCTACCCCACCATGCTCATCCTGGCGCTGCTGTGCGGCCTGGGTGGTGGCAACTTCAGCTCCAGCATGGCCAACATCAGCTTCTTCTTTCCGAAGGAGCGCAAGGGTTCGGCCCTGGGCGTGAATGCCGGCCTGGGGAACCTGGGCGTTTCGGTGGTGCAGTTCCTGAGCCCGCTGGTCGTGACGGCCGGCATCTTCGGCATCTTTGGTGGCGAAGGCCAGACCATCGTGAAGAACGGCCAGACCGTGCAGGTCTGGACGCAGAACGCCGCCTTCATCTGGGTGCCATGGATCGCCATCACGGCGCTGGCCGCCTGGTTCGGCATGAACGACATTGCCGATGCCCGTGCCTCGTTCGCCGCGCAGGCCGCCATCTTCAAGCGCAAGCACAACTGGCTGATGTGCGTGCTGTACCTCGGCACCTTCGGCTCGTTCATTGGCTACGCCGCAGGCTTTCCGCTGCTCATCAAGAGCCAGTTCCCCGGCGTGAATCCGCTGGCCTATGCCTGGCTGGGCCCGCTGGTGGGCGCGGTGATCCGCCCCTTTGGCGGCTGGCTGGCCGACAAGCTGGGCGGCGCGCGCGTCACGCTGTGGAACTTCATCGTCATGGCGGTGGCCGTGATGGGTGTGACGGTGTTCCTGCCCTCGGCGGGCAACGAGGGCCAGTTTGCCGGCTTCTTCGTGTGTTTCCTGGTGCTGTTCCTCACCACCGGCATCGGCAACGGCTCCACCTTCCGCATGATTCCCGTGATTTTCCTGACCGAAGCC
The DNA here is from genome assembly GCF_000426205.1 of Acidovorax sp. JHL-9. Lineage (NCBI taxonomy): Bacteria > Pseudomonadati > Pseudomonadota > Betaproteobacteria > Burkholderiales > Comamonadaceae > Acidovorax > Acidovorax sp. JHL-9. The sequence goes on along the minus strand of NZ_AUEX01000012.1, from coordinate 120,098 downwards.
ATGCGGGGTGTGGACAAGAACGACGCTGCCGCCGTGGCCAACGCCAACAAGGAAGGCAACACCCTGGGCGCCGCCACGCTGGGTTTCACCGCTGCCATGGCCGCCTACGGCGGGTTCTTCATTCCCAAGAGCTATGGCAGCTCGATTGCCCTGACCGGCGCGCCCAACGCTGCGCTGTGGTGCTTTGCTGTCTTCTACGCCATCTGCATCGTAGTCACCTGGTGGTACTACGCGCGCAAGCACGCCGAGATGCCTTGCTGATGGCTGCCTGAGCCATCTGCAATCCCCCCCATAGAACAAGGAGCCCCCGATGAGCCATTTTCTGGATCGACTCACGTACTTCTCGCAACCCCGCGAAACCTTTGCCCAAGGCCATGGCCAGACCAACGGTGAGGACCGCACCTGGGAAGACGCCTACCGCGACCGCTGGGCGCACGACAAGATCGTGCGCTCCACCCACGGCGTGAACTGCACGGGCTCCTGCTCGTGGAAGATCTACGTCAAGGGCGGCATCGTGACCTGGGAAACCCAGCAGACCGACTACCCCCGCACCCGCCCTGATCTGCCCAACCACGAGCCCCGTGGCTGCGCACGCGGCGCCAGCTACAGCTGGTACCTGTACAGCGCCAACCGCGTGAAGTACCCCATGGTGCGCGGCCGCCTGCTCAAGCACTGGCGTGCCGCCATCGCGCTGGCCAAGAGCCCGGTTGACGCCTGGGCCAGCATCGTCGAGAACAATGCCGCGCGCAGCGAATGGCAAAAGCAGCGTGGCCTGGGCGGCTTCGTGCGCAGCACTTGGGAAGAAGTCAACCAGATGATTGCCGCGGCCAACGTCTACACCATCAAGAAGCACGGCCCTGACCGCATCATCGGCTTCTCGCCCATCCCCGCGATGTCGATGATTTCGTACGCCGCTGGCTCGCGCTACCTGAGCCTGATCGGCGGCGTGTGCATGAGCTTCTACGACTGGTACTGCGACCTGCCACCCTCCAGCCCGCAGGTGTGGGGCGAGCAGACCGACGTGCCCGAGTCGGCCGACTGGTACAACAGCTCGTACATCATTGCCTGGGGTTCCAACGTGCCCCAGACGCGCACGCCCGATGCGCACTTCCTGACCGAGGTGCGCTACAAGGGCACCAAGGTCGTGGCCATCACCCCTGACTACTCCGAGGTGGCCAAGCTGGGCGATCTGTGGATGCACCCCAAGCAGGGCACCGATGCCGCCGTGGCCATGGCCATGGGCCATGTGATCCTCAAGGAGTTCTACTTCAAGGACGGCGGCAAGGGCCGCAGCACCTACTTTGACGACTATGCGCGCCGCTACACCGACCTGCCGCTGCTGGTCGTGTTGAAGGAAAAGACGCTGCCCGATGGCCGCACGGTGATGGTGCCGGACCGCTATGTGCGCGCCAGCGACTTCCCCGGCCAGCTCGACCAGTCGAACAACCCCGACTGGAAGACCGTCGGCTACGACGAGCTGGGCCAGGTCACGCTGCCCAATGGCTCCATCGGCTTCCGCTGGGGCGCCGATGGCCGTGCGGACCAGGGCCTGTGGAACCTGGAGAACAAGGAAGCGCGCACCGGCAACACCGTCAAGCTCAAGCTCTCGGTGATCGAGGATGGTGCGCAGGCCCACGACGTGGCCACCGTGGCCTTCCCGTACTTTGGCGGCGTGCAGACGCCCAATTTCACGGCCAACGAACAAGGCAGCGACGTGATGGTGCGCCCCGTGCCCGTGACGCACCTGGAACTGTCCGGCCACGAGGCCCAAGGCAAGGTGATGGTCGCCACGGTGTTCGACCTGCTGGCCGCCAACTACGGTATCGACCGTGGCCTGCCCGGTGAAGAGCCCGGTGGCAGCTACGACGCCGACCGCCCCTACACCCCTGCCTGGCAGGAAAAGATCACCGGCGTTCCGCGCGACCAGATCATCACCGTGGCGCGCCAGTTCGCCGATAACGCCGACAAGACGCATGGCAAGTCCATGGTCATCATCGGTGCGGCCATGAACCACTGGTACCACAGCGACATGAACTACCGCGGCATCATCAACATGCTGATGCTGTGCGGCTGTATCGGCCAGAGCGGCGGCGGCTGGGCGCACTACGTGGGCCAGGAAAAGCTGCGCCCACAGACCGGCTGGACGGCCCTGGCCTTTGCGCTGGACTGGATCCGCCCACCCCGCCAGATGAACAGCACGAGCTTCTTCTACGCCCACACCGACCAGTGGCGCTACGAGAAGCTGGGCATGGAGGAAATCCTCTCGCCCCTGGCCGACAAGAAGGCTTATCACGGCGCCCAGATCGACTACAACGTGCGCGCCGAGCGCATGGGTTGGCTGCCGTCGGCACCCCAGCTCAAGACCAGCCCGCTGCAGGTGGCCAAGGACGCCGCTGCGAAGGGCATGGACGCCAAGGACTATGTGGTGCAGTCGCTGAAGAACGGCAGCCTGCAGATGAGCTGCGAGGACCCGGACCACCCCGACAACTGGCCGCGCAACATGTTCGTGTGGCGCTCCAACATCCTGGGCTCGTCGGGCAAGGGGCATGAGTACTTCCTCAAGCACCTGCTGGGTACCACGCACGGCGTGCAGGGCAAGGACCTGGGCCAGGACGAAGCCAAGCCCGAGGAAGTGCAGTGGCACGCCAAGGCCCCCGAAGGCAAGCTGGACCTGCTGGTCACGCTGGACTTCCGCATGAGCACGACCTGCCTGTACTCCGACATCGTTCTGCCCACGGCCACCTGGTACGAGAAGAACGACCTCAACACCAGCGACATGCACCCCTTCATCCACCCGCTGTCCACCGCGGTGGACCCGGCCTGGCAGGCCAAGAGCGATTGGGAGATCTACAAGGGCTTCGCCAAGGCCGTGAGCGAGGTCAGCGTGGGCCACCTGGGCGTCGAGAAGGACGTGGTACTCACTCCCATCATGCACGACACGGCCGGCGAAATGGCCCAGCCCTATGGCGTGCGTGACTGGAAGAAGGGCGAGTGCGAACTCATCCCCGGCAAGACTGCGCCGCAGGTCACGGTGGTCGAGCGCGACTACCCCAACCTCTACAAGCGCTTCACCGCCCTGGGCCCGTTGATGGACAAGGCCGGCAACGGCGGCAAGGGCATTGGCTGGAACACGCAGACCGAAGTCGGCCAGCTCGGCGACCTGAACGGCCGCGTGAAGGAGGAGGGCGTGACGCAGGGCATGCCGCGCATCGTGAGCGACATCGACGCCACCGAAGTGGTGATGATGCTGGCCCCCGAGACCAACGGCCATGTGGCCTGCAAGGCCTGGGAAGCCCTGGGCAAGCAGACGGGACGCGACCACGTGCACCTGGCGCTGCACCGCGAGGACGAGAAGATCCGTTTCCGCGACATCCAGGCACAGCCGCGCAAGATCATCTCTTCGCCCACCTGGTCGGGCCTGGAGAGCGAGAAGGTCAGCTACAACGCCGGCTACACCAACGTGCACGAGTACATCCCATGGCGCACCCTCACGGGCCGCCAGCAGTTCTACCAGGACCATCCCTGGATGCGCGATTTCGGCGAAGGCTTTGTGAGCTACCGTCCACCGGTGCATCTGAAGACGCTGCATGAAGTCGAGGGCAAGAAGCCCAACGGCAACAAGGAAATCCAGCTGAACTTCATCACGCCGCACCAGAAGTGGGGCATCCACAGCACGTACAGCGACAACCTGATGATGCTCACGCTGAACCGGGGCGGCTCGGTGGTGTGGCTGAGCGAAGACGACGCGAAGAGCGCCGGCATCGTGGACAACGACTGGGTCGAACTCTTCAACGCCAACGGTGCCATCGCGGCCCGCGCGGTGGTGAGCCAGCGCGTGAACCCCGGCATGGTGATGATGTACCACTCGCAAGAGAAGATCATCAACACGCCCGGCTCCGAGATCACCGGCACCCGCGGCGGTATCCACAACTCGGTCACGCGCATCGTGCTCAAGCCCACCCACATGATTGGCGGCTACGCCCAGTACAGCTACGGCTTCAACTACTACGGAACCATCGGCACCAACCGCGACGAGTTCGTGCTGGTGCGCAAGATGGACCGCGTGGACTGGCTGGAAGACGAAGTGTCCGACACCGGCGCGCACGCCTGAAGCCGAAGACAAGGAGAAACACGATGAAAATTCGCGCACAAATCGGCATGGTGCTGAACCTGGACAAGTGCATCGGTTGCCACACCTGTTCCGTCACCTGCAAGAACGTCTGGACCAGCCGCCCCGGCGTGGAATACGCCTGGTTCAACAACGTCGAGACCAAGCCCGGCATTGGCTACCCCAAGGAATGGGAAAACCAGGACCGCTGGAACGGTGGCTGGGTACGCAGCCCCGACGGCTCCATTGCGCCCCGCCAGGGCGGCAAGTGGAAGCTGCTCATGCGCATCTTCGCCAACCCCAACCTGCCGCAGATCGACGACTACTACGAGCCCTTCACGTTCGACTACGACCACCTGCAGGCCGCGCCCGAAAGCAAGGCCGCACCCACGGCCCGCCCGCGCAGCCTGATCACCGGTCAGCGCATGGAGAAGATCGAGTGGGGGCCGAACTGGGAAGAAATCCTGGGCGGCGAGTTCAGCCGCCGCAGCCAGGACAAGAACTTCGACGATGTGCAAAAGGACATCTACGGCCAGTTCGAAAACACCTTCATGATGTACCTGCCGCGCCTGTGCGAGCACTGCCTGAACCCGGCGTGCGTGGCATCGTGCCCCTCGGGCTCGATCTACAAGCGCGAGGAAGACGGCATCGTGCTGATCGACCAGGACAAGTGCCGCGGCTGGCGCATGTGCGTGAGCGGCTGCCCCTACAAGAAGATCTACTACAACTGGCAGTCGGGCAAGGCCGAGAAGTGCATCTTCTGCTACCCGCGCATCGAGGCGGGACAGCCGACGGTGTGCTCGGAAACCTGCGTGGGCCGCATCCGCTACCTGGGTGTGCTGCTGTATGACGCAGACCGCATCCAGGAAGCTGCCAGCGTGGAGCGCGACCGCGACCTGTACCAGGCGCAGCTCGACATCTTCCTGGACCCGAACGATCCGGACGTGATCAAGCAGGCGCGCATCGACGGCATCCCCGACAGCTGGATGGAGGCCGCCCGCAACAGCCCCGTCTACAAGATGGCCGTGGACTGGAAGGTGGCCCTGCCGCTGCACCCCGAGTACCGCACGCTGCCCATGGTGTGGTACGTGCCGCCCCTGTCGCCCATCACGGCCGCGGCCAATGCGGGCCATGTGGGCGTGAATGGCGAGATTCCGGATGTGTCGCAGCTGCGCATTCCCGTGCAGTACCTGGCGAACCTGCTCACCGCCGGCGACACCGGCCCCGTGGTGCGGGCGCTCGAGCGCATGCTGGCCATGCGCACCTACCAGCGCGACAAGCACGTGGAGCAGCGCCAGAACCTGGCCGTGCTCAAGCAGGCAGGCCTGTCGATGGCCGAAGTCGAGGAGATGTACCAGGTGATGGCGATTGCCAACTACGAGGACCGCTTCGTGATTCCGTCGGCCCACCGCGAGTACGCCGAGAACGCGTTCGACATCCGCGGCGGCTGCGGCTTCTCGTTCGGCAACGGCTGCTCGGACGGCGCGACGGAAGTCAGCATGTTCGGCGGCAAGAAGCCCCGCACCATCCCGATCAAAGCGACTGTTTGAGTGCGACGGAAGGAATCACCATGTTCAAGAAGAACCCGACCTCCGTGCGCCTGACCCTGCGCGCCCTGGGCTACCTGCTGAGCTACCCCGATGCGCAGCTGCGCAGCGTGATGCCGCAGCTCATCGATGCGCTGCAACTGGAGCAGGCCCTGAACACCGAGCGCATGGCCGAAATCGAAGCCGTGTGCCAGCACCTCGCCGCGCTGGACCCGCTGGAAGCCGAGGCCCGCTACGTGGACCACTTCGACCGGGGGCGCCAGACCTCGCTGCACCTGTTCGAGCATGTGCACGGCGACTCGCGCGACCGGGGCCCGGCGCTCATCGACCTGATGCAGACCTACGAAAAGGCCGGCCTGCAATTCGAGGCCGACGAACTGCCCGACCACCTGCCCGTGGTGCTGGAGTTCGCCTCCACCCAGCCACCCGAAGTAGCCAGGGAGTTTCTGGGCGAGATGGCCCACATCCTCAACGCGCTGTTCAGCGCGCTCGTGGCGCGCAACAGCCCCTACGCCAGCATCATTGCCGCGGTGCTCGAAGTCTCGGGCCAGCGTGTGCAGTCGGTCGCGCTGACGCCCGAGCCGCCGATGGACGAGGTCTGGGCCGAGCCTGAAGCGTTTGGCGGTTGCAGCACCCAGGGCCAGGCCAAGCCTGACCAGCCGCAACCTGTGCATTTTGTTCGTACCCCCCGCGCCGAGCGGGCACCAGAAGGAGTCTCCGTATGACCGCCTGGCTTGATACCCTGTTGTTTGGCATCTATCCCTATATTTGCCTCGCCGTTTTCTTCATCGGGAGCTGGGCGCGGTTTGATCGCGACCAGTACACCTGGAAGAGCGATTCGTCGCAGCTGCTGCGCACCGGCAGCCTGCGCTGGGGCAGCAACCTGTTCCACATCGGCGTGCTGTTCCTGTTCTTCGGGCACACGGTGGGCATGCTCACCCCGCACTTCTTGTACGAGGCATTCATCAGCGCGGGCAACAAGCAGCTGATGGCCATGGTGTCGGGCGGTATCGCCGGGCTCTTGGGCTTTGTGGGGGTTTCGATCCTGCTGCACCGCCGCTTGTCGGACCCGCGCATCCGCGCCACGTCGAAGACGAGCGACATCGTCCTGCTGCTGCTGCTGTGGTTGCAACTGGCCCTGGGCTTGGCCACGATCCCGCTGTCGGCCAAGCACCTGGATGGTTCCATGATGATGTTGCTGGCGGAATGGGCGCAGCGCATCGTGACCTTCCGCTCGGGCGGGGTGGAGCTGCTGGCAGACGCCGGCTGGATCTTCAAGGCGCACATGGCGCTGGGCATGAGCATCTTCCTGATCTTCCCGTTCACCCGCCTGGTGCATGTGTGGAGCGGCTTCGGCACGCTGGCCTATGTGCTGCGCCCCTACCAGGTGGTGCGTGCGCGCCGCCTGAATCTGCCCGCCGGCCACATGCAGTCGCAAGACCGCCGCGCCTGAAATCCACCGATTCCGAAGGAGCACCCCATGAGCGGATGTGGAACCGGGAGCTGCGGATGCGGCTCCACCGACAAAAGTGCAGCGGCAACAGCCAGCACGCTGACCCCCACGCAGACAGCGGCTTACGAGGCCCTGGCTGCGACGATGACCGATGTGCCCCTGCAGGCCGCGCAGGCGCCCGAGGTGGGTGCGGTGGTGGCCGAGGTGGCACGCGTCAATGGCGTGGCCCTCAATGCGCTGCACGAGTTGCTGGACGAAGAATCCCTGCGCCAGCGCGCCTGCACCGAGCTGCTGCGCCAGGCTGCGCAGCAGGCCGGGCTGCTGTCCACGAGCGATGCGCCAGGGGTCGAAGGCGCCATCAGCGTCCAGGCCTCCAACGCCATCGAGCAATTGCTGGAACGTGAGCTGCACATCCCCGACCCGTCGGAAGAAGCCTGCCGCCGCTACCACGAGGCCCACCCCGCTGCGCACGCCCAGGGCGAGCGCGCACAACTGCGCCATGTGCTGTTTGCCGTGACGCCGGGCGTGGACGTGAAGCAGCTGCGCCTGCGGGCCGAGGCCATGCTGATCGATTTGCGCTGTGCAGACGACGGTGGTGCCAAGTTCGCCGAGGCAGCCGCCCAGTGGTCCAACTGCCCCAGCGGCCAGCAGGGCGGTGACCTGGGCTGGCTGACCCGCGCCGACTGTGCCCCCGAGTTCGCCCGCGAGGTGTTTGGCAGTGCCGAGATCGGCGTGCTGGCCCGCCTGGTGCACAGCCGCTTTGGCCTGCATGTGGTGGAGGTGGTGGCCCGCGACCCGGGGCAACAGCCCTCATTCGAGGAAGTCCGCCAGGCCATCGCGCTCACCCTGCGCCAGCAGGCCTGGGTGAATGCCCTGCGCCAATACCTGCAGTTGCTGGCGGGCGCTGCCGTGGTGGAAGGCGTGGAGCTGGATGCGGCTGATTCGCCACTGGTGCAGTAACTGCATCGCGTTTCACCTGGTTGCTTATGCCCGACGAGCTGCTTGATCGCCTGCGCCGTTTTCACGACGACGCCTTCCCCCAGTACCGGGAACAGTTCCAGACGCTGGTGGATGAGGGGCAGCACCCCACGACCCTGTTCATCGGTTGCTCCGACTCGCGCCTGGTGCCCTATCTGCTGACCGGTGCGGGCCCGGGGGAGCTGTTTCTGGTGCGCAACGTGGGGGCGTTCATTCCACCTTATGACGGATCGCACGGCCACCATGGCACCACGGCGGCGATCGAGTTCGCCGTGCTCAACCTGCACGTGCACCGCATCGTGGTGTGTGGCCACAGTCACTGTGGGGCTATCAAGGCCATGTATGGTGAGGTTTCGCCCGAGGCGCCCAACCTGGACCGCTGGCTGGACCTGGGGCGTGAGGCTTTGCTGCCCATGCAGCCAGGCCCCGAGGTGCTGCGCCGCACGGAACAGCGGGCGGTGGTGCTGCAGTTGGAGCGGCTGATGGAATATCCTATGGTCCGTAGCCGAGTGCAGGCAGGCCAGATCAGCCTGCACGGCTGGCACTATGTGATCGAGGAGGGGGAAGTGCATGTGTTCGATGTCAAGACCGGGGGCTTCGTGCCCGCGTCGCTGGCGGACAACAGTGGTACGGGTCCGTACCACCCCTATGTGGAGCATGACGGGCAGGTTCTTTTGGACGAGCTTTGATTCCCTTCTTGATGGAACGCAAGGCCTGCAGGCGGCGAACACCAATCATTCCAAACCATGAAGCGCGAACCCAATCCCCCCATGAATGCCACCCCTTCCTTGCAGCCCATCAGCCTGGATGTGCTGCGCGAGAAATACCTCAAGCCTGGTGAAACCAGCGCGGAAGACCTCTACCGCCGTGTGGCCCGTGCCCTGGCCTCGGTAGAAGCGCCCGAGTTGCGCGAAAAGTACGAAGCCCTCTTTTGGGACAACCTGCATGCGGGCGCCATTGGCGCGGGCCGCATCATGAGTGCGGCCGGCACCGACATCCAGGCCACGCTGATCAACTGTTTCGTTCAACCCGTGGGCGATTGCATCCAGGGCGTGGACGACGAGGGCTTTCCTGGCATCTATGAAGCCCTGCGCGAAGCCGCCGAGACCATGCGCCGCGGCGGCGGCGTGGGCTATGACTTCTCGCGCATCCGGCCCAAGGGCGCCCAGGTCAAGGCCACGGCATCGGTGGCCTCGGGCCCCTGCAGTTACATGAACGTGTTCGACCAGTCGTGTTCCACCGTGGAAAGCGCGGGCGCGCGGCGCGGCGCGCAGATGGGGGTGCTGCGCATCGATCACCCCGATGTGCAGGAATTCATCACCGCCAAGCGCACGCCAGGGCGCTGGAACAATTTCAACGTGTCGGTGGGGGTGTCGGATGCCTTCATCGAAGCCGTGCAGCATGGCCAACCCTGGGAGCTGGTGCACCGTGCGCGCCCTGGCACCGCCGCCATGGCCCAGGGCGCCCACCAGCGCGCCGATGGCATGTGGGTCTATGCCACCGTGCAGGCCCGTGCGCTGTGGGACATCATCATGAAGTCGGCCTACGATTTTGCCGAACCGGGCATCCTGTTCCTCGACCACATCAACGAGGACAACAACCTCAATTACTGCGAAGACATCGCTGCCACCAACCCCTGCGGTGAGCAACCGCTGCCTTCCTATGGTTGCTGCGACCTCGGCCCCGTCATCCTGACCCGGTTCGTGCGCCATCCCTTCGGCTTTGACGGCCTGCCGTCGTTTGACTTCGACGCCTTCGAAAAAGTGGTGGCCCTGCAGGTGCGTGCGCTCGACAACGTGCTGGACGTGACCTTCTGGCCCCTGCCGCAGCAGCGTGACGAGGCCATGGCCAAGCGCCGCATCGGCGTGGGCTTTACCGGTATGGGCAACACGCTGGCCATGCTGTGCCTGCGCTACGACATGCAGGAAGGCCGCGCCATGGCGGCGCGCATTGCGCAATCGATGCGTGATGCGGCGTACCTGGCGTCGGTGGAGCTGGCCCGCGAAAAGGGCGCTTTCCCCAAGTTCGAGGCCGAGCCCTATCTCGCCGCCGGCACCTTCGCCAGCCGCCTGCCCGAGCCGATCAAGGACGCCATTCGCGCGCATGGCATCCGCAACAGCCACCTGCTCTCCATTGCCCCCACGGGCACCGTGAGCCTGGCTTTTGCCGACAACGCTTCCAACGGCATCGAGCCACCGTTCTCCTGGATGTACAAGCGCAAGAAGCGCGAGGCCGACGGCAGCACCAGCGAGTACTCGGTGGAAGACCACGCCTGGCGGCTGTACCGTGATCTGGGCGGTGACGTGGATGCCTTGCCCGACTATTTCATCTCGGCGCTGGCCATGCCGGCCGAGGGGCATATCGCCATGATGGAAGCCGTGCAACCCTTCGTGGACACGGCCATCTCCAAGACCGTGAACATCCCGGCCGACTACCCCTACGACGACTTCAAGGACCTGTACCTGCAGGCCTGGCGCGCCCGTCTGAAGGGGCTGGCCACCTACCGGCCCAACGCCATCCTGGGCTCGGTGCTCGAAACCCATGCGGCACCTGAGCCGGCGGCAGCGCCCGCCCCGGTGGCACCGTCCTTCGATCCCATGCGCTCGGTGATCGAGAGCCGGCCCAAGGGCGGCCTCTCGGCCGTGGCCGAGAAGGTGGAGTACTGGACGCAGGAAGGCCACAAGACGCTCTACCTCATCGTGTCGTTCCTGCCCGTGCCCACGGGCGTGGGCAACAGCACGGTGGACCGCGCCATCGAGTTCTTCATGCCGGTGGGCCAGAGCGGTGAGTCGCAGCAGTGGATCACTGCCAGCATGCGCCTGCTGTCCCTGGCGGCCCGGGGCGGTTTTCTGGAGCGGGCCCTGTCCGACATGCGCAAGGTGGCCTGGGACCGCGGCCCCGTGCGCCTGGGCACGCACCAGAAGGACGATGGCACCCGCGTGCCCATGTGGCATGACTCCGAGGTGGCGGCCATGGCCTATGCCATCCAGAACATCCTGGCGCGGCGCGTGACCGATCCGGTGCAGCAGCAGCTGCCGCTGGAAGAGCCTGCGCCGCAGGTCAGCGGCATGCCACCCGCCATGGCCGGCAAGAAATGCACCGAGTGCGGCGCGCATGCCGTGATCCGCAAGGACGGCTGCGACTATTGCACCCAGTGCGGCCACCTCGGAACCTGTGGGTGACCTCCCGGCCCGTCATTGCGGTGCGAGCGGTGTCGCGCAAGCCCTCGCCCGAGGCGCTGGCGCAGATGGACAAGCGCTGGCGTGTCCGTTACCTGATGCTGGCACCCCATCGCCTGGGCTTTTTTCTGGCCATGGTGGTGCTGGTGGCGTCGGGCCTGTGGTGGGCGCTGGTGCAGCTCGACCGGTCCACGGCCTGGCTGGGCCTTCACTATGCGGTGTCGCCCACGCTGGTGCATTCGGCCGGGATGGCGTTCGGCTTCATTCCGCTGTTCTTTTCGGGCTTCCTCTTCACCGCCGGTCCCAAATGGCTGGGGGTGGAGCCCCCGCTGGCGCAGGACCTGCGCGTGCCGCTGGTGTCGCAGGCGGCGGGCTGGCTGCTGTGGCTGGCGGGCGCGCACCTGCATGCCGGTCTGGCCTGGGCGGGGTTGGCGCTGGCCTGCGCCGGTCTGGTCTGGATGACCGTGCAGTTCTGGGGGCGCATCAGGCGCAGCCAGGCGCCGGACCAGCTCCATGCCCGTGTCATCGGCACGGCCTGCGTGGTGGGCTGCGCCAGCCTGGCAGGGCTGTGGCTGAGCCTGGTCCTTGAGGCCCACGCCGCAGCGCGGGCCTGGATTTTCACGGGGCTTTGGGGTTTTGTGGTGGTGGTCTACGTCACGGTGGCGCACCGCATGATTCCGTTTTTCACCTCCAGTGCCATGCCCATGGTGGAGGCCTGGCGCCCGTTCTGGGTGCTGTGGCTGATGCTGGCGGCGGCGGTGCTGCAGGTGCTGGCGGCGTGGCTGGAACTGGCGGGCGTGCCGTCCGGCGCGGCGGGCACGGCATGGCTGCTGGTGCATGGCACGCTGCAGCTGGCCGTGGGCGGTGTGCTGGTCTGGCTGGCCTGGGTATGGGGGCTGGTGCAAAGCCTGAAGAACAGGCTGCTGGCCATGCTGCACATCGGTTTTCTGTGGCTGGGCATTGCGTTTTTGCTGGGTGGGCTGTCGCAGTGGCTGGCGGGCACGCTGGGTATCGGGGCGCTGGGCCTGGGGGCCTTGCATGCGCTCACCATGGGCTGCCTCGCTTCGCTGATGCTGGCCATGGTCACGCGCGTGTCCTGCGGACACAGTGGCCGCGCCCTGGTGGCCGACCGCATTGCCTGGTCGCTCTTCTGGTGTTTGCAGGCGGCGACGGTGCTGCGCATCGCGGCAGCCGTGCCGGGCGTTGCCGGCCTGCCCTGGCCCTGGCTGCTGCCCTTGGCCGCCGGCCTGTGGGCCGCAACCATGGGCATCTGGGGGCTGCGGCTGGGCCGCTGGTACGGTTGTCTGCGTGCCGATGGGCGCCCAGGCTGAATCCAGAGCCAGGACATGACCGATCTTCCTTTGCCCCTGGCCCCTGAGCCCCTGGCTGCGTCCCCTGCCGCATTGGACGAGGCGGCGGTGGTGGCCATGGCTGCAGCACTGATCCAGTCCCGCCAGACCATCCTGCCCAAGCGCCTGGGCGCGCCAGGCCCCGGGCCTGCCGAGCTGGCCGCCATCCTGAATGCGGCGGCCCATGCGCCGGACCATGGCCAGCTGCTGCCCTGGCGCTTTGTGCTGGTGCCCGAGGCTGCGCGCGCCGCACTGGCCGAGGTGTTTGCGCAGGCACTGCTGGAGCGTGACCCCTGCGCCACGTCCGAGCAGTGCGCGCAGGCGCGCGAAAAGGCCTACCGGGCCCCGGTATTGATGCTGGTGGTGGTGGATGGTGAGCGTGGCGACCCCGAAATCGATGCGGCCGAGCGGCTGGTGTCCGCCGGCTGCGCCGTACAGAACATGCTGCTGACGGCTACCGCGCAGGGCTATGGCTCGGCGCTGACCAGCGGCAAGGCGCTCAAGGCGGCCAGCCTGCGTGCGCTGTTTCAGCTGGCGGCTTCCGAGCAGGCCCTGTGCTTCATCAGCATCGGCACCGTGCTGTCCCGCAAAGCGGCGCGTACGCGGCCCCTGGCGAGCGCCTACGTCAGCACACTGGAACCGGACCGGGGCGTGGTGCCCGGGTTCTGACGCTGGCCAACTTCTTTCATTGCGAGATTTTTCATGGACATTTCCAGTTTCGACGATCTGCTGCAGGCCGCGCGCCTGCAGCCCGAACCCCAGCGCCTGTTGTTTGTGTTTGCGGCGGTCGAATTGCCCGACGATGCCACCCCCGCCCAGCGCGCGCGCTTTGAAGCCGGGCAGGGCGGCGCCCTGGTGCCATTGATGTGTGTGGACAAGACGCCGCAAGAGCTGCCCTCGTTTGCCGCGCTGGTGGACGAGGCGCGCCAGTTCACGGCCCCCGGCCACGACTGGGCGATGGTGTTCGCGGCGGCGCTGTCGGGCAGGCTGAACCAGGCACCCAGCAGCGCCGATGCCGAGGCGCCCCTGCAGCGCATGGTCGAGGCCATCAAGGGCGGCGCGCACGGCGCCTACATTCCGTTTGACCGGCAGGGGCAGCCGGTGCGCTTCGGGTAGCCGTGGCCATGGCGAAGTCCTCGTCGGCCTTGCCTGGTTTCAACGCGCCCTCCGTGGGGTTCGAGCAGCCCTTTGCCATGCTGGAGGCCTGCCACGAGCGCGTGCAGCGCACGCTGGCGCTGCTGCAGCGGCTGCGCGCCCATGTGCAGGAGCATGGCGCGGATGTGTCTGCCCAGCAGGCCGCGCGCGACGTGCTGCGCTATTTCGACATCGCGGCGCCCCTGCACCATGAAGACGAGGAGCTGCACGTGTTTCCGCTGCTGCTGGCACAAGCTGCCCCCGACGTGGTGGCGCTGGTGCGGCGCCTGCAGCACGACCACCGCTGCATGGCCACCGACTGGGCTGCCGCACGCCTGGCGCTGCAGGCCCTGGTGGAGGGCCGGCAGGCCGGGTTCAGCGAGGCCGATGGCGCGGCATTCGAACGCTTCATCGGCCGCTACGACCGCCATATTGCGGATGAGGAAACCCTGGCCTACCCCGCGGCGCAGGCCCTGCTGGCTGCACCGGCCCTGGAGGCCATGGGCCGCGAGATGGCGGCCCGGCGCAGAGTGCCAGCGTCCGGACATTGACGCTTCTAAAAGAATAGCTGCTAGCGCTTGTTGGATAACCGCTGGCGCCTGATTTGGCTACAAATTGCCTCGCAAACGGCGATGTCCCCCATGCCCCAAGGCAGGGGCCCGCCAGAAGCGGGCAGCGCTGTGGCAGGGGATACTGGCCGGCTTGTATGCGCAGTCACCTGCTTTTTATCGCCCGTGTGGCAACCACCCTGGCCCTGGCCTGGGCCGCAGCCGCCGTCTGCGTGGCGCTGCACACCCCGCTGCCCTGGATGATTGGCCCGCTGCTGGCCACCGCGCTGCTGTCCATGGGCGGTGCGCCCACCGAAAGCTGGGCGCCGCTGCGCAACGCCGGGCAGTGGTCGATTGGTAGCGCGCTGGGGCTTTATTTCACGCCCCAGGTGGTGGCGCTGGTGGCCAGCCTGTGGTGGGCCATTGCGCTGGGCATCGTCTGGGCGCTGCTGCTGGGCTGGCTGTTTGGCGCCTGGCTGTACCGGCTGCACGCGCCGCGCATGCATGGCGTGCCGGCGTCGATGCTGCGGGCCACCAGCTATTTTTCGGGCGCCATTGGCGCGGCTTCCGAGATGACGCTGCTGGCCGAGCGCGAAAATGCCCGCACCGACCTCGTGGCCGCCAGCCACAGCCTGCGCCTGCTGATCGTCGCCGTGACGATCCCGTTTGCGCTGCAGTGGAGCGGCCTGCACGGTCTGGACATCCTGCCGCCCACCGTGCGCCTGGTGAGCTGGCCTGGGCTGGTACTGCTGGCGCTGCTCACCGGGGCCGGTGCGCTGGCCATGGACCGGCTGGGCCGCGCCAACCCCTGGTTCATGGGCGCGCTGCTGGTGTCGATGGGCTTGGCCATGGCGGGCCTGACGCTGTCGGCCGTGCCCCAGGGGCTGGTCAACGCGGCGCAGCTGGTGATCGGTGTGAGCCTGGGCGTGCGCTTTCGGGCCGATTTTCTGCACACCGCGCCGCGCTGGCTGGCCTCGGTGGCGCTGGGCACGCTGGCGCTGATGGGGGTGTGCGCACTGTTCGCCGGGGCGCTGGCCTGGGCCACCGGGCTGCCCTGGGTGACCCTGCTGCTGGGCACCTCACCCGGCGGCATCACCGAAATGGCCATTACGGCCAAGGTGCTGCAGCTCGGTGTGCCGGTGGTGACGGCGTTTCAGGTGTGCCGCCTGATCGCGGTGCTGATGCTGGTGGAGCCGTTGTTTCGGCGCATTTATCCGCCAGCAGAAAAACCAGCAAGCCTTGCAGAAGAAAGCAGTGCGTAAAAACTGGCGTACCCCCAGACCAGGGATGCCAAGCAAGGGCCGCCCCGCAACGAGGGGGTGTCCCTGCTAATGCACGACGACCGGGTTCTGCGCCAGACCGGCGTAGCGGTCCAGGGCGTCCTCCACCTCTTCCTGGGTGGGGGTGTCGCGTTGCCAGGCCAGGATCTGCTGCTGGAACATTTCGGCCCAGGATCCGTCCAGATACACCTCCTTGCCCGAGCGCTTGTCCACAATCTCAAAGCCGTGACGCGCCAGTTGGGGCTTTGGCGGTGCCGTGTCGTTCAGTGGACCCTCTTTTTGCTCCACGGCATCGGGCAGCATGTGGACCACCACAAAGGAGTCAGAGTCGTAGAGCATGTGCATGGCGTTCCCCCAGTCGATATAGGAATCAGATGACAGCGAGCGGTCAGAGTTCAAGTCCCAAGGTTCCCAGTACCTGATGCTTTGCAGTATTTCACGAAAAACGGCCTGCGCCGGGTTGGCGGGGATTCATCGCCACCGTGGCACCAGCCAGCAACACCCGGGCGATCAGGGTGGGCTGCTGTTGCGCAGGCGCAGGTCGGCAAAGTCGCCGTTGGCCTGGGTCAGGCGGATGCGCGCGGGCATGTAGCCCAGGTCGGGGGCCAGCCACAGTTCGGCCTTCTGGTCGTAGTCGCGGCGCGGCAGGCGCTGCAGCTTCCAGGCCAGCAGGGGGCCGGCGGGCAGGTCCAGCGTTTCCTGCCCCTCGATCGAGAAGGTCCAGCGGTCGGCGCTGCGGGCGCTGGCGGTGGTCAGGGTGACCTGGGTGCCCGGCACAAACCGCCCCGGCTCGGCCGCCAGCATGGCGCCAAGCTGGATGAAGACACTCAGGCGGTCCTGCGCGCCGGGCCCCACGGCCGCCGGCGGGGTGTTGGCGCTGAAGGTGATGCGGCCTTGGGCATGGTCAAAATGGGCGGCCTGCTCGCTGCGCGAACGGTCGGCAAAGCGCTCGGGCTGCAGCCCCTGGGCGGTGATCTGGCCCACGCTGCCCTGGGAGCGGGTGCCCAGCAGAAAGGCGCTGATCTCCTGGCGGGCTTCGTAGCGGTTGCCGTCGTGCCGCCACAACAGCTCGGCGCTGGCGCTGTAGTTGAATTTTTTGGCCTGCCCGCTGACATCAAAGGCCAGGCGCACCGGCACGGGCAGGCGCACGGCGAAACTGGCGGCCTCGCCCGCCGGGCCTGTGGCGCCGCCGGGAGGGCGGATGTCCACGCCAGCGCCCAGGGGGTTGTCCGGGTCCGTGGACGATGGAGTGGCCGGCGCACTGGCGTCGGGCGCAGGGGCGATGGCCACGGCATCGGCATCGGGCTTCCCGGGCATTTCGGCGGCCGGCGTGCCCGCGGTGTCCACCGCCGCGTCGGGCGGTGGGGCTTCGCCCGGGTTGTCGGGCGGCGCTGACGGCATGGGGGGTGGTGCGGTGGCTGCCTTCGCTGCATGCTGCGTCGCCGGTGGTGCAGCGGGTTTCTTGCGTGCCGTCGCAGGGCGGGCAGGCGCGGGAGGCGCAGGCGGTGCGGGGGGCACCGCTGCCGGTGGCGTGGGGGCAATGCTGCGCGTGCTGAAGACCTGTGCAGCGGGGGGCGTGGACGGGCTGCTGTCCCAGGCCATGGGCATGCCCTGCAGCACCAGCCAGTGCAGTGCCAGCACCAGGGCGGTCAATACAAAGAGTGGCCGGCGTGGCATGGCGGGGCTCCGGCAGGCGTCAGGCGCGGACCGCACCCAGGTGCTGCGGCAGCTGGGCGGTCTGGGGCCGCGCTTCCTGCCGCGGGAAACGGACCTCTGCGGACCGGGTGCCTGCACGTTCTTTGTTCATTCACGCCAAAAAATTGCGAGTTTTGTTCAGTCGAATCCATTGAACCCGGCGTAATCTCGTGGTTTGCGCGTCATTGACGCCATTTTGATTGAGATGAAGGTGCTTTCCCCATGAAACTCGCTACCTACAAAGACGGGTCACGCGACGGCCAATTGGTTGTCGTCTCCCGTGACCTGGGCACGGCCCATTATGCGACCGGCATTGCCAGCAAGCTGCAGCAGGTGCTGGACGACTGGGGCTTCCTGTCGCCCCAGTTGCAGGACCTGTACGACCAGCTCAACGCAGGCCGCGCGCGCCACGCTTTTCCCTTCGACCCGGCCCAGTGCATGGCTCCGCTGCCGCGCGCCTACCAGTGGGCGGATGGCTCGGCCTACATCAACCACGTTGAACTGGTTCGAAAAGCCCGCAACTCCGAGGTTCCCGAGAGCTTTTACACCGATCCGCTGATGTACCAGGGCGGCAGCGATGATTTCATGGGGCCCTGCGACGACGTGGTGGTGCCCAGCGAGGCCATGGGCATCGATTTCGAGGCCGAGATCGCCGTCATCACGGGCGACGTGAAGATGGGCAGCAACGCCGACCAGGCGCTGGACGGTATCCGCCTGGTGATGATTGCCAACGACGTAAGCCTGCGCAACCTGATCCCGGCCGAGCTGGCCAAGGGTTTTGGCTTTTTCCAGGCGAAGCCCGCCACCGCCTTCGGCCCCGTGGCCGTGACGCTGGACGAGCTGGGCGACGCCTGGGACCACGGCCGCGTGCACCTCACCGTGCAATCCACCTGGAACGGCCGCAAGGTCGGCATGTGCGACGCCGGCCCCGAGATGACCTTCCACTTCGGCCAGCTCATCGCGCACATCGCCAAGACGCGCAATGTGCGCGCGGGCTCCATCGTGGGCAGTGGCACCGTCAGCAACAAGGGCGTGGAGCAGAACGGCCGCACCGAATGGCCCAAGGGCTACAGCTGCATCGCCGAAAAGCGCTGCATCGAGACCATCCAGGACGGCAAGCCCAGCACCGAATTCATGAAGTTCGGCGACACCATCCGCATCGAGGCCAAGGGCAAGGACGGTGCGAGCATCTTCGGCGCCATCGACCAGACCATTGCATCGCCTGCGGGTGGATGAGTGGTGGCGCCATTTTGAGGAAAAATGGCTGTGGCGCTTGTTTGAAAAGCGCTTGCAGCTATTTTTCCAGGCGCCCACTGTCGGGCCACGCCGCAGGGCAGGCCGGCGGACGCAAGGGTTTTGTCCTGGGCGACAGGGGTGCAGGCGGCTTCGCGCGGACAATGACCAGTCCGTCCACCGGGCTTGCTTGCCTGGTGGTTTTTTCCCTCACTGCCCTGCGTTCCTGCCGCCTGCCGGGCCATCCGGCGCGGCAAGGGGCGCGGTGCGCCAACATTCCATTGCCATGCTGAATTTCGACTTCCACAACCCCACCCACATCGTTTTCGGCCAGGGCCGCATCGCCGACCTGGCCAAGCTGGTGCCCGCAGCGGCCAAGGTGCTGATCCTGGTGGGCGGCGCCAGTGCCGAAAAGACCGGCACGCTGGCCGAAGTGCGCACCGCGCTGGGCGAGCGCCCGCACGCCACCTTCAGCGGCATCGAACCCAACCCGAGCTTCGAAACCTCGATGAAGGCCGTCGAGCAGATCCGTGCCGGCGGCTTCGACTTTCTGCTGGCCGTGGGCGGTGGCTCGGTGATCGATGCCACCAAGTTCATCGCCGCCGCCGTGCACTTTGAGGGCGATGCCTGGTCCATCCTGGAAAAGCGCGGCCGCAACATCACCCAGGCCGTGCCCTTTGGCGCCGTGCTCACGCTGCCTGCCACGGGCTCGGAGATGAACAACGGCGGCGTCATCACGCACCGCGCCAAGGGTGCCAAGCTGGCCTTCAGCAGCGTGCACAGCTACCCGAAGTTCTCGGTGCTCGATCCCACCAAGACCTACACGCTGCCGCCGCAGCAACTGGCCAATGGCGTGGTCGATGCGTTCGTGCACACGGTCGAGCAGTACCTGACCTACCCGGTCAACGCGCCCGTGCAGGACCGCTTTGCCGAAGGCCTCTTGCAGACGCTGATCGAGGTGGGCCCGCGCCTGCTGACGGCGCAGGAGCCCGTGTACGACGACCGCGCCAACCTGATGTGGGCCGCCACCATGGCGCTCAACGGCCTGATCGGCGCCGGCGTGCCGCAGGACTGGGCCACGCACATGATCGGCCACGAGCTCACCGCGCTGCACGGCATCGACCATGCGCGCACCTTGGCCATCGTGCTGCCCGCGCTGCTGAATGAGCGCCGGGGCCCGAAGCGCGCCAAGCTGCTGCAGTACGGCGAGCGCGTGTGGGGCATCACCACCGGCACGGAGGATGAGCGCATCACCGCCGCCATCGAGCGCACGCGCGCCTTCTTTGAAAGCATGGGTATCGCCACGCGCCTGTCGGGCCATGGCCTGGGCGCGGAGGTGGTGGACACCGTGGTGGCCCAGCTCGAAGCGCATGGCATGGTGCAGCTGGGCGAGCAGCGCGAGATCACGCCCGCCGTGAGCCGCCGTATCCTGGAAGCCGCGCTGTAAGAGCCTGTTTGCGATCCCCTGGGAGATCGTAAACAGGCTCTAACCGGCCGGGGGCGGGATATTGACCTTTTGAGCAGGGCAGGTTTTGGCGGGTGATTTAAAGTGAGCGCCTATCTTGCGGGAGAGAGGGGCGCAACCCGCCTCCGCCGAAGGCGCAAACTCCCATCATCGCTCAGGCAAGCCGGACCGCAGGAGACCATCGCCGACTGGAGAGAGGCCGCAGCCCTGCGCAATGCAGGCGGGGGTCCACCGAAGGGGCAGGCTGCCCAGGCAGCCGAAACTCTCAGGTAAAAGGACAGGGGGAGCGGCGCCGCAGGCCCGTCATGGCACGGGCCCTGCTCTCGCCAGAGTTCCCCCTGATGCCCCCATCGTCGTCTGTTGCCGCGCCTGCCCCTTCGCCCCAAAAGCACCCGATCCTGAAATTTCTCGCGGGTTTTTTCCTGGGGCTGGTCGTGGCCGGCAGTGCGGGTGGGGCCTATGTGCTGCACATGGTGTGGCAGCAGCTGCCGGAGGTGGACCACCTGGCCGACTACGATCCCATGTTGCCGATGCGCATCTATGCCAGGGACGGCACGCTGCTGGCGGAATATGGTGAGGAGCGCCGGGAATTCGTGCCGATAGGGCAGATCCCGCTGCAGATGCGCCAGGCCCTGCTGGCCATCGAAGATGCCCGCTTTTATGAACATGGCGCGGTGGACTTCGCCGGGTTGGCGCGCGCTGCGCTGCGCAATGTGGTATCGGGGGAGCATGCCCAGGGGGCCAGCACCATCACGATGCAGGTGGCGCGGGTGTTCTTTCTGAGCCGCGTCAAAACCTACAGCCGCAAGCTCATGGAAGTCTTGCTGGCCTACAAACTCGAAGCCACCTACAGCAAGGACAAGATCCTGGAGCTGTACATGAACCAGATCTATCTGGGCGAGCGTGCCTATGGCTTTGCGGCCGCGGCGTCGGTGTACTTCGACAAGACACTGGACGAGCTGACGGTGGCCGAAGCCGCCGTGCTGGCCGGGCTGCCCAAGGCGCCGTCGGCGTACAACCCCGTGGTGAACCGCGAGCGCGCCATCATCCGCCAGCAGTACATCCTGCAGCGCATGCACGAACTGGGCTATCTGGATGCGCCCGCCTACCAGGAGGCGCGGACACAGGCGCTGACGCTGCGAACGCAATACCGTTCCATCGAGCCGGCAGCCGCCTTTGCCGTGGAACAGGCCCGCAAGATGGTGCTGGAGCAGTACGGTGAAGCGGCGTATGCGCTGGGCCTGGATGTCGTCACCACCCTCAGCGTTCCCGCGCAGCGCGCGGCCACGCGTGCGCTGCGCGCGGGCATTCTGGGCGCGCAGGATGCCCGCGGCTATGCCGGCCCCGAGGGGCGCATCCAGGGCGCTGTGCCGTCCGACGAACCCAAAGCCCTGCGCGCCGCGCTGGCGCCCTATCGCGACAGCGGAGAACTGCGTGCCGCCCTGGTGCATGCGGCGTCCGAGGCCGAGGGCATTGCCGCGTGGCTGCGCGATGGCACGCCGGTGCGGATACCGCGCAGCCGGCTCAGCGCCAGCGCACGTGCCGCCCTCAAGCCCGATGCGCCAGCGCGGCAGCGCATAGCGCCGGGCGCGGTGATTCGCGTCGTGGCCGATGCCCGCCAAAGGTGGGATTTGGGCCAGTTGCCGGGCATGGAGGGCGCGCTGGTCTCCATGGACACGGAAACCGGCGATATCCTGGCGCTCACGGGGGGCTTCGACTACGCCTTCAACCAGTTCGACCATGCCGTGCAGGCCTTTCGCCAGCCGGGCTCGACCTTCAAGCCGTTCATCTATTCGGCGGCGCTGGAAAAGGGCTATGCCCCGGGCACCTTGATCGACGATACACAGCGTGTCGTAACCCCTGCCGCCCGCGGCCGCCCCGCCTGGAGCCCGCGCAACTACGGCGGCAACTACGAGGGCTTCATCACCGCGCGGCGCGGCCTGGTGCGCTCCAAGAACCTGGTGGCCGTCAACCTGATGGACGCGGCCGGGGTTCAGTACGTGCAGGAGTTCGCCACCCGCTTCGGCTTCTTGCCCGAACGCAATCCGCCCCGGCTGCCGCTGGCCCTGGGGGCGGGCGCCATCACGCCGCTGCAGCTGACGCAGGCCTATGCCGTGTTTGCCAACGGCGGCACCCTGGTGCAGCCCCGGCTGATCCACCAGGTGAGCGAGCGCGGTGGCGCGGTGCTGTATGCAGCGAACGCGCCATCGCCCCGTGCGACCGTGGTGTCCGAGCGCAATGCCTTCGTGCTGGACAGCATGCTGCGCGACGTGGTGCAGCACGGCACGGGCCGGCGTGCGAAGGCGCTGGGCCGCCCCGATGTGGCCGGCAAGACCGGCACCTCCAACGATGCGCGGGATGTGTGGTTTGCCGGCTACTCATCGGGCGTGGCCTCTGTCGTGTGGATGGGCTACGACCAGCCGCGCAGCCTGGGCCGGCACACCGGGGGCACCCTGGCCCTGCCCGTGTGGACAGAGTACATGGCCGAGGCGGTGCGGGGGCGCACGCCGGTATCGCGCACCCTGCCGCTGGACCTGATGCGCTTCGGCGAGGACTATGTGTACCCGGAATACGTCTTCGGGACCTGCGTGGATGACCGCAAGGCCTTTGTCCAAAGCCCCTTCGAGTGCGGTCCGGACGGGCGCCGCCCAAGGGCGGGAAATTCTGCCGATATGGGGTAAGAGTGGCCGATGGCGCTTGATATGTAAGCGCCAATAGCTATAAATACAGGAGTATTTTTAAGGCAAGAAAGGCAACGCACCGTCAGGCCGGCACGGCGTGGGCCTCCACCTCCACCAGGCAGTCGTAGAACGTCGGCGCCCGCCCCAGGTCGGTCAGGGCCTGGCTGGTGACCTCGTTTACATTCGTCCCATCCAGCCCCAGCTTGCGCCACCAGATGCCCAGGCCGTTCACAACCCCGGGCCGCGCGCGGCGCGAGACGGTGGCGTGGCACAGGTAGCTGCCCCGGTCGTTGAAAACGCGCACCACGGCGCCATCGGCAATGCCGCGTGTGGCGGCGTCATCGGGGTGGATCTCCAGCACCGGGCGACCCTCGATGGCGCGCAGGCTCTGCACGTTGACGAAGGTGGAGTTCAGAAAATTGCGCGCCGGCGGCGAGATCATGGCCAGCGGGTAGCGGGCGTCGGTGCCCTGCAGCTCGTGGTTGGGCAGGTGGTCGGGCAGGCCGTCCAGGCCCTGCGCGGCCAGGCGGGCGCTGAAGAATTCGCACTTGCCGCTGGGCGTGGGAAAGCCGCCTTCGGCAAACGGCGCATCGGGCAGCGCCAGTGTGGCAAAGCCCTGGGTTTCGAGCAGCGCGTAGTCCACGGCGTCGCCAAAGGCCTGGCGGCACAGGGCTTCGTCGCTGTCGGCAAAGCAGGGCTCGGTGAAGCCCATGCGCGCGGCCAGGTCGCGGAAGATCTGCGCGTTGCTGCGCGCCTGGCCCCGGGGCGCAATGGCCGGGCGGTTGAGCAGCACGTCGGTGTGGCCGTAGGCCAGGTGCACGTCGCGGTGCTCCAGCTGCGTGGTGGCGGGCAGGATGTAGTCGGCATAGTCCGCCGTGTCGGTGCGGAAATGCTCCAGCACCACGGTGAACAGGTCTTCGCGCGCGAAGCCGCGCACCACCTTGCTGGAGTCGGGCGCCACGGCCACGGGGTTGCTGTTGTAGACCACCAGGGCCTCGATGCGGGGGCCAAAGCCGGGCGCGGTGTCGCGCAGCAGGTCGTCGCCAATCTGCACCATGTTGAGCATGCGCGGTGTGCGCGCGGGCATCAGGTCGGGGCGCTGCAGCACCGCGCGCTGCACCGGGAACTGGCCCGAGCTCGACAGCAGCATGCCGCCGGCGCGGTGGCGCCAGGCGCCCGTCAGCGCGGGCAGGCAGGCCACGGCGCGCACCGCGTTGCCGCCGCCGCGCACGCGCTGCATGCCGTAGTTCAGGCGGATGGCGGCGGGCTGGGTGGTGCCGTAGTCCTGGGCCAGCTGGCGGATCTGCTCCACCGGTACACCGCAGACCTCGGCGGCGCGCTCGGGCGGCCATTGCAGGGCGCGCTCGCGCAGCTGGTCCCAGCCCAGGGTGTATTGGGCGATGTAGTCGGGGTCCAGCCAGTCGTTCTGGATCAGCTCGTGCATCAGCGCCAGGGCCAGCGCGGCATCGGTGCCGGGGCGGAGCTGGATGTGCTCATGGCATTTGTCGGCGGTCTCGGTCTTGCGTGGGTCGATGCACACCAGCCGGGCACCATTGCGCTTGGCCTGCTGGGCATAGCGCCAGAAATGCAGGTTGCTGCCAATCGAGTTGCTGCCCCAGATGAGGATGAGCCTGGATTCGGCGAAGAATTCCACCTTCATGCCCAGCTTGCCGCCCAGGGTCTGCACCAGTGCTTCGGCACCGGCCGAGGCGCAGATGGTGCGGTCGAGCTGCGAGGCGCCCAGGCGGTGAAAGAAGCGCCGGTCCATGCTCTCGCCCTGCACCAGGCCCATGGTACCGGCGTAGCTGTAGGGCAGGATGGCTTCGGGGGCGCGTGCCGCAATGCTTTGCAGGCGCTGCGCGATGTCGGCCAGTGCCTCGTCCCAGCCCACCGGGGCAAACTGCCCGCTGCCCTTGGGGCCGGTGCGCCTGAGCGGGGTGAGGATGCGCTCGGGGTGGTAGCTGCGCTCGGTGTATTTCGACACCTTGGCGCACAGCACGCCGTCGGTGTGCGGGTGGTCGGGGTTGCCCTGCACGCGGGTGGCCACGCCGTTTTCCACGGTGGTGATCAGGGCGCAGGTATCGGGGCAGTCGTGGGGGCAGGCCCCACGCACCTGCGCCTGTATCGGCGCAGGCTGTGGGGTATTTGCGGTAGAAGACGGGGGCATACGGTGGGTGGTCGTTAAACTGGCAGAAGGGGGTGATCGAAGCGTGCATATCTTGCGCCAGATCCAGGGAGACTGCGCGCCGGCAGCGCAGGGGGATCGCCCTCGATTCACAAGAAAAGAGATTTCACCATGAACCAATCCGTCATCGGGCGCAGACAATTTTCGGTGGGCCTGGGCGCAGCAGCGCTGGGTGGCTTCAATCTGGCCCGGGCGCAGGGCGAGGGCCGCATCGTGCTGGGGCAGTCGGCCGCCTTCACGGGCCCCGCGGCGCAGCTGGGTATCCAGTTCAACCTGGGGGCCAAGCTCTTTTTCGACCGGCTCAACGCCCAGGGCGGCGTGGGCCGGCGCATGGTGGAAATTCGCACCATGGACGACGGCTACGAACCCGACCGCTGCGCCGAAAACACCCGAAAGCTCATTGCCGACGATGTGTTCGCGCTGTTTGGCTACATCGGCACGCCCACCAGCCTGGCGGCACTGCCGATTTTCACCCAGGCCAAGGTGCCGTTTTTTGGCCCCTTCACGGGCGCCGAGGCCCTGCGCCAGCCCTTCAACCGCCTGATTTTCCATGTGCGCGCGTCCTACTACGACGAAACCGCGCTCATCGTGCGCCAGCTCACCAACCTGGGGCTCAAGAAGATCGCGGTGTTCTACCAGAACGATGCCTACGGCAAGGCCGGGCTCGATGGCGTGACCCGGGCCCTGGCCGATCTCAAGCTGGCCCCGGTGGCCACGGCCACGGTGGAGCGCAATTCGTCCGATGTGAGGGCTGCGGTGGACAAACTGGTGCCCGCCATACCCGACGCGGTGGTGCAGATTTCGGCCTATGGTGCCAGCGCGGCTTTTGTGCGCGCTGCGCGCAAGGCGGGCTTTGGCGGCACCTTCTACAACGTGTCGTTTGTGGGCACGCAGGCGCTGGCCGATGAGCTGGGCAAGGATGGCGCGGGCGTGGTGGTGTCGCAGGTCGTGCCATCGCCCTACCAGCCCTCGCGTCCGATCACGCGCGAGTTTCTGGACGCCATCAAGAAGGGCGGCGACAAGGTGCAGGCCAACTACTCCAGCCTGGAAGGGTATCTGGCGGCCCGTGTTTTCACCGAGGGCCTGCGCCAGGGGCTGGTTGGCGGCAAGCTCACCCCTGACAGCTTCATTACAGGCCTCGAATCCCTGGGTTCGCAGGTGATTTCCGGGTTTCCGGTCTCCTTCAGCGCATCGGACCACACGGCATCGCATTTTGTGGAAATGTCGATGCTGACCGGCGACGGGCGCGTGCGGACCTGACGCAACGTCGCGGCCCGTCGCGCCGCGTGCGGGTTGCGGTGTCTCTAGGCCAGCGTGCTGGTGCGCGCGAGGCCTTGCATGAACGCCTCGCAGCGCACCAGTTGCGCGAGGCTCACGTATTCATCCGGCTGGTGCGCCTGCTGGATGCTGCCGGGCCCGCACACCACGGTAGAGATGCCGGCGTTCTTGAACAGCCCGGCCTCGGTGCCAAAGGCCACGAGCGCCGTGCCTTTCTCGCCGGTCAGTTCCTGCGCCAGGCGTGTCACCGGGTCGTCCTTGCTGCCCAGAAAGCTGGGGATCTCGCAGATGGTCTCGAACGCGATGCCTGCCGTGGGCGCCACTTTCTTCATGGCCGGCTCCAGCGACTGGGCATAGGCCACCACCTCGGCCTGCATCTGCGCGGCATTGGCGGTGGGCAGGTCGCGAAACTCGTAGCGGAACTCGGCATCGCGCGGTACCACGTTGTCGGCAATGCCACCGTGAAACTGGCCCACGCTGGCCGTGGAAAAGGGCACGTCAAAGCCTTCGAAGCGCGGCCCATGGCGCTCGAATCCCGCGGCCATGTCGCGCACGCGGCCCACCACGCGCGCTGCCATCTCGATGGCGTTGACCGAATGCGGCGTGAGCGATGAATGCGCCTCCTTGCCGCGCACGCAGCACCGGTAGCGGTACACACCCTTGTGGGCGATGGCGGGGACCATGCGGGTGGGTTCGCCCACGATGCAGGCCAGCGGGCGGATGCCGGCGTCGCGCAGGTCGGCAATCAGCTCTTTGACGCCAAAGCAGCCGATCTCTTCCTCGTAGCTGAACGCCAGATGGATGGCAAACGGCGCATTGCTGTTCAGAAAATGTTCGGCCTGCGACAGGGCAATGCCGATGAAAGCCTTCATGTCGGCACTGCCGCGGCCGTAGAGGCTGGCGCCCTCGGGGCCGTTTTGCACCACGGCGCCCAGCGGGTCCACGCTCCAGTCCTGGCCGTCCCAGGGCACGGTGTCGGTGTGGCCCGACAGGATCACTCCGGCAGGCTTGCCTTCGCCCAGCGTGGCAAACAGGTTGGCCTTGGTCCTGTCGGCGTTGAAGGTGAGGCGGCTTTGAACACCCAGCCGGGCCAGATGGTCGCGGATGAAGTGGATCAGCTCCAGGTTGGAGTGGTGGCTGACGGTGTTCATGCGCACCAGGGTCTGCGCAAGTTCGAGGGCGTGGGTGGATGGCGTCATGTGGCGGTGCAGATAAACCCCCTGTAGCGAAGACCGTGGAGCGGGGCTAGACTGTCTTGGTCGCAAGGATACACATCATGAAAGTTATCGATTCCATCGTCACCCAGGCCGCCAGCATTGCTGCCGTGCGCCGGGACATCCACGCCTACCCCGAGCTGTGTTTTGAAGAGCTGCGCACCGCCGATGTGGTGGCGCAAAAGCTCACCGAATGGGGCATCCCCATCCACCGCGGGCTGGGCAAGACCGGCGTGGTCGGCATCGTGAAGGGGCGCGATGGCGGCGCCAGCGGCCAGGCCATCGGCCTGCGCGCCGACATGGACGCCTTGCCCATGCAGGAGTTCAACACCTTCGCACATGCCAGCCAGCACCCCGGCAAGATGCACGCCTGCGGCCACGATGGCCACACGGCCATGCTGCTGGCGGCGGCGCAGCACTTTGCCACGCACCGCAACTTTGACGGCACCGTGTACCTGATCTTTCAGCCGGCCGAGGAGGGCGGTGGTGGTGCGCGCGTGATGATCGAAGACGGCCTGTTCGCGCAGTTCCCCATGCAGGCCGTGTTCGGCATGCACAACTGGCCCGGCATGCCTGTCGGCACCATGGCCGTGAGTGCCGGGCCGGTGATGGCGTCCAGCAACGAGTTCAAGATCACCATCCGCGGCAAGGGCGGCCATGCGGCGCTGCCGCACACCGGCATCGACCCCGTGCCCATTGCCTGCCAGATGGTGCAGGGCTTTCAGACCATCATCAGCCGCAACAAGAAGCCGGTGGATGCCGGCGTGATCTCGGTCACCATGATCCATGCCGGCGAGGCCACCAATGTGGTGCCCGACCACTGCGAACTGCAGGGCACGGTGCGCACCTTCCGGCCCGAGGTGCTGGACCTGATCGAGGCGCGCATGCAGCAGGTGGCCGAGCACACCTGCGCCGCGCACGAGGCCACCTGTGCGTTCGAGTTTGTGCGCAACTACCCGGCCACCGTGAACTCGCCTGCCGAGGCTGAATTCGCCCGCAAGGTCATGGTTGGCATCGTGGGTGAAGAACATGTGGTCGCCCAGGAGCCCACCATGGGCGCCGAGGACTTTGCCTACATGCTGCAGGCCAAGCCCGGTGCGTATTGCTTCATCGCCAACGGCGATGGCGCGCACCGCGAGATGGGCCATGGCGGCGGGCCCTGCACGCTGCACAACCCGAGCTACGACTTCAATGACGACCTGATCCCGCTGGGCGCCACCTACTGGGTGCGGCTGGCCGAGGAGTGGCTGGCAGCGGCCCGCAGCTGACGGGCGCGAGGCTGCCGGTGCGCCGGGTGCTGCCGCGGAAAGTGCGCGCGTGTTCCCCCGGCGGCCTCGCCGTCACCCTCCTGTTGTCACCTGTTCAGGACATCCCATGATCGGTATCGCCCAGGCGTTTGCGCCCACCTACGCGCGTGCACGCGCGCAGTTCCTGGAGGCTGCCGCCGCGGCCGGCCTGCCCATCGAATCGCACCGCCATCCGTTGCCGGGGCGCGAGGGCGAAGACCTGGCGATGGATGTGGTGCGGGACGGCCCGCCAGACGCCGACAAGCTGCTCATTGTCAGCAGCGGCTGCCACGGCGTGGAGGGTTATTGCGGCAGTGGCGTGCAGGTGTTTGCGCTGCACGACCAGGAGTGGCGCGACCTGGCGCGTGCGCAGGGTGTGGCCGTGCTTTACATCCATGCGCTCAACCCCCATGGGTTCTCGCATATCCGCCGCACCACGCACGAAAACGTGGACCTGAACCGCAATTTCCACGACTTCAGCCAACCCCTGCCGGTCAATACGGCCTACCGCGAAGTGGCGCCGCTGCTGCTGCCCGATGCGTGGCCGCCCCAGGCGGACAACGTGAGGGACGTGCAGGCCTGGATTGCCGGGCATGGCGCGGCCGCCTGGCAGGCCGCCATCACGCGTGGGCAGCATGAGTTTGCCGGCGGCCTGTTTTATGGGGGCATCGCGCCGACCTGGAGCAACCGCACGCTGCGCACGGTGCTGCGCCAGCATGGCAGCCGGGCCGCGCGCGTGGGCTGGATCGACCTGCACACGGGCCTGGGGCCCAGCGGCCTGGGTGAGCGCATCTACTGCGGCCCCGACGATGCCGCCGCCGTGCAGCGCGCGCGGCAGTGGTGGGCGGGCGGTGGCGCCACGCCTGTCACTTCCATCTACGACGGTTCGTCCACCTCGGCCTTCCTCACGGGGCTGATGTGGACCGCCCTCGTGGACGAATGCCCCCAGACCGAATTCACCGGCATGGCCCTGGAATACGGCACGCAGCCCCTGGAGGACGTGCTCCAGGCCCTGCGCGCCGAGCACTGGCTCCACCTCCATCCCGAGGCGCCCGCCGCCCAGGCCGCGCAGATCAAGGCCCAGATGCTGGCCGCGTTCTACACCGATACAGACGCCTGGAAAGGCCAGGTCATCAGCCAGGCGCGGCAGTCGATGTTCCAGGCGGTGCAGGGGCTGAACAAGTCCTAAGATACGCGCCTGCACATCGTTGCCCACCCTTTACTCTTCCCACTTTTCCTTCAAGGACAAACGACATGGCTGACCTGAACGCCACTTTCGAGGCCGCAGTGGCCAACTCCAAGAACCTCAGCGAGCGTCCCGACAACGTCACGCTGCTGAAGATCTATGCGCTGTACAAGCAGGCCACGGCGGGTGACAACACCGAAAAGAAACCCGGCTTTTCCGACGTGGTGGCCCGCGCCAAGTGGGACGCATGGGAAAAGCTCAAGGGCACTGATCTCGAAGCGGCCAAGCAGCAGTACATCGACCTGATTGAGTCGCTGAGCTGAAAAGCGCGGTTGCGCTCCATAGAAAAAGCGGCTTCAGGCCGCTTTTTTCATGGATGCTCTGTGGCGGGACTCAGTCGCGCCAGGTCACGCTGTCGCCCACAGCAGCGCGCTGCGTGCGGAAAAGGTTCGCCGGATGCGCGGGGTCGGCCAGTCCGAACGAGATGCCGCAGACGATGCTGCGGTCTGGGGCAATGCCCAGCACCTCGCGCAGCACGCCGGGGTAGGCGGCCAGCGCGGCCTGCGCGATGGAGGCCACGCCCAGGCTGTGGGCGGCCAGCAGGAAATTGCCCACATAGGCGCCGCAGTCCACCGCGCCATACACGCCCAGGGCCTCGTCGCTGCTGATGATGGCCACATGCGGGGCGCCAAACATGGTGAAGTTTTCGCCCGCCTGCCGGGCAGAGGCCTCGCGGTCGCCCTTGGCAATGCCCAGGGCTTCGTACAGGCCCCAGCCGCATTCGCGCCGCCGCTCCTGGTAGACGCCCCGGTATTCGCGTGGCCAGGGCAGGTCGGGCGCCGGGCGTTCGCTGGCCACATGGGCCTGCAGGGCGCTGCGCAGGCGGGCCAGGGTGGCGCCGCTGGCGATGGTGAGCTGCCAGGGCTGCGCGTTGCACCACGAGGCCGTGCGCTGCGCCGTTGCCAGGATGCGTTCGATGGTGGCACGCTCCAGCGCTTGCGGCAGGAAGGCGCGGCAGCTGTGGCGGGTATGCAGCAGGGTGGACAGTGCTTCGTAGGCGGGCGTTGTTCCTGCAGTTGCTGCTGCGGGCCGCGGTGTGTTCGGTGTGGTCATCTCAGTCTTTCGGGGCCGCAGCCGTGGCGGGGGTCTTCTTTTTGGCCGGTGCTGCCTTGCGTGCGCCGGGGCGGGGGGCGTTGAGCAGCGCATCGAGCTGCTCGCCGATCTCGGCTTCGATGCGCGCCTTGAAGGCGCCCAACAGGAAACCGAGCTCGGCCTTCATTTCAAACTGGATGGCATCGACCAGCAGCGTGCCGTTGATGCCGGCACGGCTGAAGTGCAGGGTGTCCTGCGTGTCGCCTTCTTCGTAGGTGCAGTCCATGGCAAACTTTTCTTCCGCCTTTTCGGCCCAGGAGCAACCGATTTTTCGGGCTTCCTCGAAGCCCAGGTGGTGTTCGCGGTGGATGTGGATGTCAGGCACCGGGGGGCTCCTTGTGGTGGGGTTGTAGCGCGCGCAGGTTCTGGTGGCGTTGCGCCGGGGGCTGCTGCGCCAGTTGTCTGACGGCATCATAAAACCGGGGCCACTGGCGGCCCTCGCGCTCGAACAGGGCTTCGAACGCGGGCACCAGTTCGTCGTAGGCGGCCTGGGCGGCAAAGCTGGCGTTGTTGGCCTGGGCTACCCAGCGGTCGTAACCCGCCAGCTGGGCGGTATGCAGGGCGGCGGGCCGTCCGTGCGGGGCCGCCAGCCAGCCGGTGCGCAGCGCAGCGTAGCCGGTGCGAAAGTCCTGCATTGCTTCTGTTTTCATGGTTGCCAGCGCTTTCTCATCCAGCGCCAGAGCCTCTTTTTGTTCATAAATGGCCGCCAGTCGTGCCCTGGTGGCGCGCGCCAGGGCGCGGAAGGCGCTGCGCCGCCCGTTGCTTTCGGCAAAGGCCGCGCGGGCCTGCGGGCTGGCCTGCGTGGCCAGCCACTGCGCGCTGCCCAGCCGCTCCACCGCCGTGGCAAATGATTCGTTGAACAGCGTGTCGTCCGGTGCATAGACCACCTGGTGCGCCAGTTCGTGGAACAGCAGGCGCACGAATTCACCCTCGGGCCAGGCGATGAAGGTGGAGAGCAGCGGGTCGCCGCCGGCCCAGTTCATGTAACCCAGGGTGGAGTAGGCGGGCACGCCATAGACCTCGACCTCCAGGCCTTGCTGCGCCAGCTGGGCGGCTTCGGCCTGGGCGTCGGCTTCGGTGAAATAACCGCGGTAGCCGATGCAGCCCGCGACCGGAAAGCACCAGCGGTGCAGCGTGAGTGCAAAGGGCGGCGCGGCCACCACGTTCCACACGGCATAGGGGCGCTTGAGGTCGGCATAGCGGCGGTAGCTGGCGTTGTCGGGCAGGGCCAGTTCCGTCACCGCAAAGGCGCGGGCGCGCTGGGCCAGCTGCAGGCGTTCGCGCAGTGCGGGGGGCGTGCCGGCTCGTGCCACCCAGCGGTCGATGGGCTCGGCCGCCTGCATGATCTGCAGATGCCCCCGCACCGACTGCCAGTAGTAGCCCAGCGTGCTGCCCTGGCTGGCGCAGCCTGGCAGTGCCAGGAGCAGAAGGCTGAGCAGTGCGCAGCGTGGCAGAAACGAAAAGGGCATGCCGGCAAGGAGAGCGGGGGATGGCCCGCAGTGTAGACACAAGGCCGGCTGCTTGCGGTCTGCAGGACCTGTCAGGCGCCTGGCGCGCGCCGTTTCTAGAATGCGCCATGACCCTTGCTGCCCCAGAACCTGCCACGCCCATGCCTGCGGGCCTGTTTGCCGACGAGGCTGGCTGCCCGCGCTGCAGCTGGTGCCAGGCCACACCGCTGTACCGCCATTACCACGACCGGGAGTGGGGGTTCCCGGTGGTGGATGACCGGCGGCTGTTCGAGAAGCTCTGCCTGGAGGGTTTCCAGGCGGGGCTGAGCTGGCTCACCATCCTGAACAGGCGCGAGGGCTTTCGTGCGGCGTTTGCCGGGTTCGACGCCGAAGCCATTGCCGCATTCGATGCGCAGGACGTGGAACGCCTGGTGCAGGACACCGCCATCGTGCGCCACCGCGGCAAGATCGAATCGACCATCCACAATGCCCGGCGGGTGCTGGAGCTGCGGCGCGAGTTTGGCTCGCTGGCGCACTATGTGTGGCGCTTTGAGCCGGCTGCCGTGGATCGCCCGCGGCGCATCACCCGCGAAGTGGCGCGCACCCTGGTCACCTCGCCCGCATCCGTGGCCCTGTCGAAAGACCTCAAACAACGCGGCTGGAGTTTTGTGGGCCCCACCACCATGTACGCCTTCATGCAGGCCATGGGGCTGGTGAACGACCACCTGGAGGGATGCCACGTCCGCGCCGCCGCGCTGGATGCGCGGCAGGCGCTGGACATGCCGTGCGCCTGAAAACCGGGTGCGGCGGGGGCCGGCGGTTCAGGGGGTCGGCCGGGGGCGCAGCACCCACAGCGCCCCCAGTGCCACCACCCCCAGCAGCGTCGTCAGCCACAGCGCTGCGGCGCCCAGGCCATCGAGCAGCATGCCAAAAAGCACCGGCGCAAAGGCCTGTGCCACGCGGGCGGGCACCATCATGAGGCCCTGGCGGGCGCCGTAGCCTGCGGGGCCGAACAGCACCAGCGGCAAGGTGCCCTTGGCAATCGTCAGAATGCCATTGCCCGCTCCGTGGAGCATGGTGAAAAGCGCCGCCGCCGGCCCGCCCAACACCATCAGCAAGGCCGCGCCCGCCGGGTGGGCCGCCGCCGCCAGCCGGGCCGATAGCAAGGGGTGCAGCCGGCGCAGGCAACCAAACTCCAGCAGGCGCGCCGCAACCTGGGCCGGTCCGACGAGCGCCGCCATGGCCACTGCGGCCTGCAGCGACGTGCCACTGGCTTGCAGCAGGCGCGGCAGATGGGCTGCCATGGCCGTGCTGGTGAACCAGGTGACGGCGAAAACGAAGGACAGCACAACGGTGGTGCGCAGGGGGTGGTCCGGGGTGGGCGATGCCGGCATGCCGGTGGTGGCGACGGGTGCGCCCACTGGTGGGGCCGGTGCCATTTCTGCGGATTCGATGCGAGGCAGCCAGCCATTGAGCGGCAAGCCCACCAGCAGGTGCAAGGCGGCCCAGCCAACACATGCGCCGCGCCAGCCCCAGTGCACTTCCATCCACGCCGACAGCGGCCAGCCCACGGTGCTGGCAAAGCCCGCAATCAGCGTGATACCGGTGATGGCTCCGCGCGCGCCCCGGCCGTACAGGCGCACCAGCGTGGCAAACCCGGCTTCATACAAACCCGAGCCCATGGCCACGCCCATCAGCACCCAGGCGACAAACAGTCCCACGGGGCCTTGGGCCAGCGCCATGCCCGCGAGGCTGGCGGCAAACAGCAGGTTGGTGGCCACCAGTACCGGGCGGCCGCCATGCCGGTCAATCGCCCGGCCCGCCAAAGGGCCCAGCAGGGCCGACACGATGAGTGCCACCGAGAACGCCGCGAATACGGTCGGCGTGGCCACCCCCAGGTCGCGCGCCATGGGCGCGGCCAGCATGGCCGGCAGGTAATAGGACGAGGCCCAGGCCAGGGTCTGCGCGCTGCCCAGGCGTGCCACGGTCCAGCGCAGGGACGATGGCCTCATGGGCGCTCGTGCGCCACGCCGGGGGGGCCAAGGCTTGCCGGCGCGGCGGCGG
The DNA here is from genome assembly GCF_000426205.1 of Acidovorax sp. JHL-9. NCBI lineage: Bacteria > Pseudomonadati > Pseudomonadota > Betaproteobacteria > Burkholderiales > Comamonadaceae > Acidovorax > Acidovorax sp. JHL-9. Next base: position 85,635 of record NZ_AUEX01000012.1, on the reverse strand, counting down.
GCGCGTCAGGCGCGCTGGCCTTTGGCATCGATGACCATTTCGCCGTCTTCCTTGGTGAAGGCGCCCTGCTGTGGCTGGGGCAGGATGTCCAGCACAGCCTCTGATGGGCGGCACAGGCGTGTGCCCCGCGGCGTGACCACGATGGGGCGGTTGATGAGGATGGGGTGGGCCAGCATGGCATCAATGAGCTGCTCGTCCGTGACGCCGGGGGCGCCCAGGTTCAGTTCAGTGAACAGCGTTTCCTTGGAGCGCACTGCGTTGATCACGGGCTGGCCGGTGGCCGCAATCAGGGATACCAGGGTTTCGCGGCTGGGCGGTGTCTTGAGGTATTCAATGACCTCTGGCTCCACACCGCTGTTGCGGATCATGGCCAGGGTGTTGCGGGAGGTGCCGCATTTCGGGTTGTGATAGATGGTGACGGTGGACATGGGTGGGAAGTGTCTCAGGACGCCATGGCCGTTGCAATGGGCAGGGTTCAGACGGGCCAGCCAGGCAGTTGCCGCAGCCCATGCAGCAGGGTGCTGCCTGCGTGGTCCAGGGTGGTGTCGTTGTGCACCTGCACGGCGGCGGCATGGGGCGTGGGCTGGAAGGCCGCAGCCCGACGGACCCGTGCTTCGATCTGCTCGGCGCTTTCGCGGCCACGGGCGGTCAGGCGCTGGCGCAGCACGTCGGGGCTGGCGGTGATGTGCACGGCAACCAGGTGCGGGTAGTGCTGCAGCGCCTGGGGCAGATAGGCGCGTGAGCCGTTGACCAGCACCCACATGTGCCTGGCCAGTGGTGCGAGCTCTGCATGCCGCACCCCATAGTGCAGGCCGTTGGCCTCCCAGTGCAGGGCAAAGGCCTGGGCGTCGCGCAGCTGTCTGAAGGTGCTTGCATCCACGCTTTCGTGTGCTTCACCGCCGGCGGGCGCGGCGCGGCTGATGGTGCGCCGCGCCCAGCGCACGCGGCTGGATTCGGGCAGGTGCTGGCGCAGCCAGTCGAACAGCGAATCCTTGCCCGCGCCCGAGGGGCCCATGCAATAGACCAGCCGCCCGGTCATGCCCCCATCTCCAGGTGGTCCAGCAACACGAAATCGGCGCCCGGGGTGGGTTCGGCGAACAGGGCCAGGCTGTTGAAGTTCAGGGGGGGCAGATCGGCGAAGAACTGTTCCGCCGCATCCTGCACCAGGGCCTGGGTGCTGGCGGCCACGGTGTCGAGCGGGCCGGTCAGCGACAGGTGAAAGCGAAACTCTTCCAGCACGAACGGATAGCCCCAGCGCAGCAGCAGTGCGTCCTGGCGGGGCGTCAGCCCGCCTGCCCGTCGGCGTGCCAGCTCGACTGGCGACAAGGGCGCTGCCAGCGGCTGCAGCTGCGTCACGCAGGCGGCGGCGGCTTCGTGGAGTGCGGCTTGCGTGGCGGGCGCTGCCATCGGCACCAGTGCCAGAAAATCGCCGAGGCGTTCGACCTGCAGGGGCGGCAGGGTGAAGGGCCGCAGGTGGCGGGCTACGGCTTGTGTGGCCTGGTGCAGCGCCAACCAGTCCACGCCGGGCGCCAGCATGAAGGGCGCTTTCAGCGTGGCGTGCCAGCCGTAACGCCGGGGCGCTGCCGTCAGGCGGTGCAGGTCTTCCTGGGCTACGCCCACGATGTCCAGCTGGGGCAGGGGTTGCAGCTGTGCTGCGCAGCGGCCCAGCCAGTGGCTGCCGGCCAGCCAGCCCAGGGTGCCGGGGGCCGGTGCGAAATACACCGCGTAGCGGTGCGCGGGGGCGGTTTCAGTGCTCATCGTGTGCAATGGTCAGTTTGACGCGGTCGCCCGCGAACCAGGCGCGGGCCCATTCGATGGGGACGCCGGCGGGGTCCACGTTCAGGCTCTCCACCTGCAGCACGGGGCGGCTGGCGGGCTGGCGCAGTGCGGTGGCCACCTGCACTTCCGGCAGCTCGGCGGTGATGCGGCTTTCGCGGCGGGTGTAGTCGGCCACGCCATGGGCGACGAAGCCTGCCGTGATGGAGCCGGTCTCCCGCACCACGGCGGCCAGTCCGTCGAAGCGGGGCAGCGGGAAATAGCGCTCGCTCACATGCAGCGGCTGGCCTTCGGCGTTGCCCATCACGCGCAGCACCAGCACCTTGCTGCGCACCGGCACTTGCAGGGCCCTGGCCAGTGCCGCCGTGGCCGGCGCCACCTGTTCGTGCAGCACCTCCAGGCTGCCGCGCAGGCCGGCCTGCGCCAGGCCTTGCTGGTGCCGCGTGCGCTTGCCCAGCACCAGGTCCACCGCAAAGTCTTCCACGTAAGTGCCGCTGCCTTGCGTGATGCGCACCAGGCCCTGGGTGCACAGGCTGGCCAGCGAGCGGCGGATGGTGTGGCGGTTCACGCCGAACTGTTCGGCGAGCGCGTGCTCCGAGGGCAGGCGCTGGCCTGGTGGGTAAATGCCGTTGCCGATGGCCTCGGCCAGTTCGGCGGCGATGCGTGTCCAGAAGCTGTCGCGGGCCGGGCGTGGGGTCGGGGGGGATGAAACCGTGGAGGGGGTGCTGGCTGTCATGAAAACTACATGAGCGCTCTTTAAGCTGGCGCGAGTTGTTCAATTTGTCTATACAACTTTCAGGGTATCACTTTCATGTTTCAAGCCTTTGACAACCCCGGCGCCGGCAGGCCGCCCGAGCGGGCGCAATGGATGGCCTTGCTGGCCCGCGCGCCGATCGAGCTGCTGGAGCCCGCGTTGCGCGAACACGTGGGCCGGCCCGCACGCTGGCTGCGTGCCCCCGAAACCGGGCTGATGATGGTGCAGGGCCGCGCCGGTGGCACGGGCGAGCGCTTCAACCTGGGGGAGATCACGGTCACCCGCTGCGCATTGCGCGTGGAGGCCGGCGCTGGCGAAGCCGCCGTGGGCGTGGCCTATGTGCTGGGGCGTTCGCGGCGCCAGGTGCACCTGGCCGCGCTGGCCGATGCCTTGCTGCAGGACCCCGCACAGCACGCCGCCCTCGATGTCGCCCTGCTTGCGCCGGTGCGCAAGCACCTGGCGGATGCGCAGGTGCGCCGCAGTGCGCGCGCTGCCAGCACCAAGGTGGATTTCTTCACCGTGGCCCGCGAAAGCGCAAGCGCTGACGAGGAGGATTCGGAATGACCGCCCGCGTTCTGTCCGCACTGGGTGCGGGATTTTCCAGCGAAGCGCTGGGCAGCCAGAAGGTGTTCCGTGCGGTCTTGCAGGCGCTGTCGCAGCCCGGCCAGCCGGTACATCTGGACCACGACGCGGAGGTGCCTGCGGCAGGCAACGGCGCTTCGGCGGCCGCCTTGCTGGCCCTGCTCGACAGCGATTGCACGCTGTGGCTGTCGCCACGCCTGGCGGCCAGCGATGCCGGTCCTTGGCTGCGCTTTCACACGGGCTGCCAACTGGTGCTGAACCCGGGCCAGGCCCGGTTTGCCTGGGTGGCGCAGGGTGACGCCCTGCCGCCCCTGTCCACTTTTGCACAGGGCAGCGACGCCTATCCCGACCAGTCGGCCACCTGCTTCGTGGATGTGGACCGGCTGGCCGTTGGCGGTGGGGGCCATGGTCTTTGGCGCCTGAGTGGACCGGGCATCCGGACTGCACAGCATCTGCAGGTCAGTGGCTTGCCTGCCGACTTCGAACGCCAGTGGGCTGACAACCACGCCGCGTTTCCGCGCGGTGTGGACGCGCTGCTGGCCACGGCGACCCACGTTGCCGGGCTGTCCCGCACCACCCGCATCGCATCTGCCATGGAGGCCTGAGCATGTATGTAGCCGTCAAGGGCGGAGAGTCCGCCATTCTCAACAGCTACCGTTTGCTGGCCGAGCAGCGCCGGGGCGACTCGGCACTGCCTGAGCTGTCGGTGGCGCAGATCCGCCAGCAGCTCAAGCTGGCCGTGGACCGCGTGATGACCGAAGGTTCGGTATACGACCCCGAACTGGCGGCCCTGGCCATCAAGCAGGCGTCGGGTGATCTGGTCGAGGCCATCTTCCTGCTGCGGGCCTACCGTGCCACGCTGCCGCGCCTGGGCACCACCTGTCCGCTGGACACCGCCGCCATGGCGCTCGACCGCCGCATTTCCGCCACCTTCAAGGACCTGCCGGGCGGGCAAGTGCTGGGCCCGACCTATGACTACACCCAGCGGCTGCTCGATTTCACCTTGTTGGCCCAGGGGCCGGCGGCCGATGGCCATGCATTGTCGGCGCCGACGGCGGTGCAAGCCGAGCCCAGCCCCCGCGTGGTGGACCTGCTCAACCAGGAGGGCCTCATCGAAACCCGTACCGCCCCTCCAGGGGATCCGACGCCCGGCGATCTCACACGCGAGCCCCTGCGTTTTCCGGCCGACCGCGCCACGCGGCTGCAGAACCTGGCGCGTGGTGACGAAGGCTTTCTGTTGGCCATGGCCTATTCCACCCAGCGCGGCTATGCGCACTCCCACCCCTTTGTGGGCGAGGTGCGCCTGGGCACGGTGGCCGTGGAGGTCGAACCCGAGGAGCTGGGCTTTGCCATCGACATTGGCGACATCGAGATCACCGAGTGCGAAATGGTGAACCAGTTCGCCGGCAGCAAGAGCCAGCCGCCGCAGTTCACGCGCGGCTACGGGCTGGCATTCGGCCACAGCGAACGCAAGGCCATGGCGATGAGCCTGGTGGACCGCGCGCTGCGGGCCGACGAGCTGGGCGAGGCCATCAACTCGCCCGCGCAGATGCAGGAGTTCGTGCTCTCGCACAGCGACAGCCTGGAGGCCTCGGGCTTCGTGCAGCACCTGAAGCTGCCGCACTACGTGGATTTCCAGGCAGAGCTGGAGCTGGTGCGCAAGATGCGCGCCGCCGCCAGCGCGGCCACTGCCGATCCCTTGCCAGGAGAGCATGCATGAATGCACCCCATCACCCCGACTGTATGCCCGCCGTGATGGGCCTGCCCGCGGACGCTGCGCCGGTGGACGGCCACTTCAACTTCGCCTACCTGGACGAGCGCACCAAGCGCATGATCCGCCGCGCCATCCTGAAGGCGGTCGCCATCCCGGGCTACCAGGTGCCGTTTGGTTCGCGCGAAATGCCGCTGCCCTACGGCTGGGGCACGGGCGGCATCCAGGTCACCGCATCCATCATCGGCCCGCAGGATCGCCTCAAGGTCATCGACCAGGGCTCGGACGACACGGTGAACGCCGTCAACATCCGTCGGTTCTTCGAGCGCACCACGGGGGTGGCCTCCACCACGCGCACCGCCGAGGCCACGCTGATCCAGACGCGCCACCGCATTCCGGAGACTCCGCTGACCCAAGGCCAGGTGCTCGTCTACCAGGTGCCCGTGCCCGAGCCCATGCAGCGGCTGGAACCGCGCGAAACCGAAACCCGTACCCTGCATGGCCTGGCCGAGTACGGCCTGATGCACGTGAAGCTCTACGAGGACATCGCGCGCCACGGGCATATCGCGACCACCTACGACTACCCGGTGCTGGTGAATGGCCGCTACGTGATGTCGCCCTCGCCGATCCCGAAGTTCGACAACCCCAAGCTGCACATGAGCCCGGCCCTGCAGCTGTTCGGGGCCGGCCGCGAAAAGCGCATCTACGCCGTGCCGCCCTACACGCCGGTGGAAAGCCTGGGCTTTGACGACCACCCCTTCGAGGTGCAGCGCTGGGATGCGGCCTGCGCGCTGTGCGGTGCCACCGACAGCTTTCTGGACGAGGTGATCACCGACGATCGGGGCACCCGCATGCATGTGTGTTCCGACTCGGACTACTGCCAGGGGCGCCAGGCACAGCCGACCGATTCCGTGCAGGCGCAAGGCGGTGCAGCATGAGCAGCGTGCACCTTCGCGAAGCCCAGCGTGCCGACCTGGAGAACGTGCTGGCCCTGTATGCCGCCATTGAAGACAGCCCCGCTGACGTGCTGACCCTGGAAGAAGCCCAGGCCGTATGGGCCCAGTTTGCCCGCTACCCCAGCTATCGCCTGTGGGTGGCCTGCGATACGGCGGCGCACGGCGCGGTGGTGGGCACGTATGCGCTGCTCATCATGCACAACCTGGCGCACCGGGGGGCGCCCTCGGCCATCGTCGAGGACGTGGTCGTGGCACAGGACCAGCAGGGCCGTGGCATTGGCCGCCAGATGATGGCCCACGCCATGCAGCAGGCGCGCGATGCGGGCTGCTACAAGCTCGCGCTCTCGTCCAACGCCCGCCGCGCGGGCGCCCATGCCTTTTATGAATCCCTGGGCTTTGCGCAGCACGGCCTGAGCTTTGTTGTCGAGACCCTCACATGAACCATCCCGAACCTGCTGCGCCGCTGCTGAGCGTGCGCAACGTCAGCAAGCGCTATGGCGACCGGGTGGCGCTGCAGGGCGCGTCCTTTGACCTGTGGCCTGGCGAGGTGCTCGCCGTGGTGGGCGAGTCCGGATCCGGCAAGTCCACGCTGCTCAACGCCATTGCGGCACGCAGTGCCCCGGACGAAGGCACGGTGCAGTTCCGCCAGCGCAGTGGCGAGCTGCAGGACATCTATGCCATGACCGAAGCCCAGCAGCGCCTGCTGGCCCGCACCGATTGGGGCTTCGTGCACCAGAACGCAGCGGACGGCCTGCGCATGGATGTGTCGGCCGGCGCCAACGTGGGCGAACGCCTGATGGGCCTGGGCGAGCGCCACTACGGCCGCCTGCGCAGCACCGCTGCCGACTGGCTGCAGCGCGTGGAGATCGACGCGGCGCGCATCGACGACGCGCCGCGCACCTTCTCGGGTGGCATGCGCCAGCGCCTGCAGATTGCCCGCAACCTGGTCACGCAGCCCCGCCTGGTGTTCATGGACGAGCCCACCTCGGGCCTCGACGTATCGGTGCAGGCCCGGCTGCTGGACCTGCTGCGCCAGCTCACGCGGCAGATGCAGCTGGCCGCCATCATCGTCACGCACGACCTGGCGGTGGCGCGGCTGCTGGCCCACCGCATGGTGGTGATGCAGCGCGGCCGCGTGGTCGAGTCGGGCCTCACCGACCAGGTGCTCGACGACCCGCAGCACCCCTATACCCAGCTTCTCGTCTCTTCGGTACTGCAGCCATGAACCCTCCCATTCTCCAGATGAAAGGGGTGGCCAAGCGCTTCACCCTGCACCACCGCAACGGCATTGAACTGTCCGTGCTGGACCATGTGAACCTGGCCGTCAGCCCGGGCGAGTGCGTGGTGCTCGACGGTCCCTCGGGCATGGGCAAGAGCACGCTGCTCAAGATGATCTACGCGAACTACCGCGCCAATGCCGGCAGCATCACGGTACAGCCGCCCGGTGGCGCGGCGGTGGATGTGACGCAGGCCACGCCCCGCGCGCTGGTGCAGCTGCGCCGCGACACCATCGGGTATGTCAGCCAGTTCCTGCGCGTGATTCCCCGGGTGTCGGCGCTGGACGTGGTGGCCGAGCCGCTGGCCGAGGATGCCCTCGATGACATTGCCGCGCTGGAGGCGGCGCGCGACCAGGCACGCCAGTGGCTGGAACGCCTGCGCATTCCCGAGCGCCTGTGGCATTTGCCCCCGGCCACGTTTTCGGGCGGCGAGCAGCAGCGCGTCAACATCGCGCGCAACATGATCAAGCCCAAGCCGCTGCTGCTGCTCGATGAGCCCACGGCATCGCTGGACGCGGCCAACACCGAAACCGTGATTGCCCTGATTGGCGAGGCGGTGGCGCGCGGAGCCGCCGTGGTGGGCATCTTCCACGACGCCCATGTGGGTGCCGCCGTGGCCACGCGCCGCGTGAATGTGGGCGATTTCCGGGGAGCGGCAGCATGAGCGCCACGGTTTTCAAGAACGCCCGCCTGGTGCTGCCGGGCGAGGTGGTGCACGGCGCTTTGCGGGCAGACGCGGGGCGCATCGCGTCGATGGACGCCGGAGCAAGCTCGGCATTGGAAGGCCTTGACCTGGGCGGCGACTACCTGATACCGGGCTTGGTGGAGGTGCACACCGACAACTTCGAGCGCCACCTCATGCCCCGGCCCAAGGTGCAATGGGCCGAGATGCCCGCGCTGCTCGCCCATGACGCCGAGATCGCCGCCGCCGGCATCACCACGGTGCTGGATGCCCTGGGCGTGGGCGAGGCGGATGCGGACAGCCTGCGCGGCAGCGCCTGGAACCGTGTGCTCGACACCATAGCCACCTGCACCGAGCGCAACCTGCTGCGCGCCGACCACCACCTGCATGTGCGCTGCGAACTGCCCGCACCCAACACCATCGAGCTGTTCGAGCCCTTCCACGGGCACCCGCGCCTGTCGCTGATCTCGCTGATGGACCATACGCCAGGCCAGCGCCAGTGGGAAGACATCGAACAGGCGCGCACCTACTACACCGGCAAGAAGGGCTGGAGCGCCGAGAAGTTCGAGCGCCAGGTTGAGCATGCCGCTGCGCTGCAGGCGCAATATGCCGAGCCGCACCGCGCCTACTTCGTGGATTACTGCCGCACGCACGGCATCTCGCTGGCCAGCCACGACGACACCACGGTGGCGCATGTGGCGCAGGCCCATGCCGAGGGGGCTGCGATGTCGGAGTTCCCGACCACGCTGGCCGCTGCACGCGCTGCGCATGCGCGTGGCCTGCTCACCGTCATGGGCGGCCCCAACGTGGTGCGCGGTGGCTCGCACTCGGGCAATGTGGCAGCGGCCGACCTGGCGCGCCAGGGGCTGCTGGACATTCTTTCGTCCGACTACGTGCCCGGCAGCCTGCTGAGCGCGGTGATGCGCCTGGTGCACGACGGCATCCTCACCCTGCCGCAGGCTGTGGCCACCGTCACGCGCAACCCCGCCCGCTCGGCCGGCATGGCCGACCGGGGCGAACTGGCGCCGGGGCTGCGCGCGGACCTGGTCCAGGTGCACATGGCCGAACTGTCGGATGGATCGCTGCAGGCCGTGGTGCGCGGGGTGTGGCGCGAAGGCATCCGGGTGCTCTGAGACTGACACCCAAATTTCTTGCAACTGTCAAAACCATGTCACGAGGCCGCCGCACACTGGGTTGTCTAGACGACTTGAGGGCCATGTGATGTCTACAGCACTTCGCATACAGCAACTGAACAAGCATTTTGCCAATGGCAAGCACGCCTTGCGCGACATCAACCTGACCGTGCAGCGTGGCGAGATGGTGGCCCTGATCGGTGCATCCGGCTCTGGCAAATCGACCCTGCTGCGCCACGTGGCCGGACTGGTGGTGGCCGATGGCGCCAGCGGTTCGCTGATCGAGGTGGACGGCCGCTGCGTGCAGCAGGGTGGTCGCATCCACCGTGACATTCGCCAGGTGCGGGCGCAGGTGGGTTTCGTGTTCCAGCAGTTCAATCTGGTGGACCGTTTGCCGGTGCTGATGAATGTGCTGGTGGGCCTGTTGCACCGCACGCCGCGCTGGCGCGGCTGGCTGCGGCTGTTCCGGCCGCACGAACGCGCGTTGGCGCTGGAGGCGCTGGCCCGTGTCGGCATTGCCGACTGCCACGCCCAGCGCGCCTCCACCCTGTCGGGCGGGCAGCAGCAGCGGGCCGCCATTGCCCGCACCCTGGTGCAGGGCGCCAAGGTGGTACTGGCCGACGAGCCCATCGCCTCGCTCGACCCCGAGTCTTCGCGCAAGGTCATGGACATCCTGGCGCGCATCAACCGCGAAGACGGCAGCACGGTCATCGTGTCGCTGCACCAGGTGGATGTGGCCATCAAATACTGCCCCCGTGTGGTGGCGCTGCACCAGGGCCGCGTGGTGTACGACGGCCCATCCGCTGCCCTCACCCCCGGGCTGCTGCGTGAGCTCTATGGCGTGCAGGCCGACGAGATCCTGACGGGTGCGAATCCTTTGCCTTCGGCTGCCGTGCCTGCCGTTTCGCCGGTTGCCGGCTGGATGCCACCCCTGGCCCAGGCGGCCTGATTCCTTTCTTTCGCTCTTTCCATTCACGGGAGTTTTCATGATCAAGAAACTGTGCGCAGCCATGGCCCTGGGCCTGGGCATGACGGGGGCCTTTGCCCAGGACATCAACTTCGGCATCATCTCCACCGAGGCCACGCAGAACCTCAAGGCCGACTGGCAGCCCCTGCTCGACGACATGGCCCAGCAGACCGGCTTCAGGATCAAGGCGTTCTTTGCGCCCGACTACGCCGGCATCATCGAAGGCATGCGTTTCAACAAGGTGCAGGTGGCCTGGCTGGGCAACAAGTCGGCCATGGAAGCCGTGGACCGCGCCAACGGCGAAGTGTTTGCCCAAATGGTCAACGCCGATGGCACGCAGGGCTACTACTCGCACCTCATCGTGCACAAGGACAGCCCCCTGGCCACGCTGGATGACGTGCTCAAGAACGGCAAGTCGCTGAGCTTCGGCAACGGTGATCCCAACTCCACCTCGGGCTTCCTGGTGCCGGGCTACTACGCCTTCGCACAGAACAAGGTCGACGTGAAGACGCATTTCAAGATCGTGCGCAGCGCCAACCATGAGACCAATGCCCTGGCCGTGGCCAACAAGCAGGTGGATGTGGCCACCAACAACAGCGAAAACCTCGGCAAGATCCAGGAACGGCAGCCCGAGAAGTTCATGGACATCAAGATCGTCTGGACCTCGCCCCTCATCGCGCTCGACCCCATCGTGATGCACAAGGAGATGCCCGAGGCCACCAAGGCGAAGATCAAGAACTTCTTCTACAACTATGCCAAGACCGACCCCCGCGAGAAGGCGATCGTGATGAAGATCTCCAAGCTGTCGGGCTTCAAGCCGTCGAGCAATGCCCAGCTCACCCCGATCCGCCAGCTCGACCTGTTCGGCAAGCGCAACAAGATCGAAGCCGACAGCACTCTGGCCGAGGCCGAGAAGAAGACGCGCCTGGCCGAGATCGACCAGCAGCTGGCGTCCCTGAAGTAAAGCGTTCCACTCTTGTGCCGGCGGTGGGCGGACAACCGCAGTGGTTGCCCCCCGTCCCGGTGATTGCAGGTATATCCATGTCTTCTGCCCTGACCCCGTCGCTCACCCACCTGGCCCAGGCCACTGCGCCCAAGCGCAGCCTGGGCTGGTACCTTTCCTGGGGCATTCTGCTGGTGCTGCTGGCCGCTTCATGGAAGGGCGCCGACATGCGCCCTCTGGACCTGCTGCAGGACTCGGGCAACATGGCACGGTATGCGGCAGAGTTCTTTCCACCCAACTTTGCGCAGTGGCAGCTGTATGTGCAGGAGATGCTCGTCACCTTGCAGATCGCGCTGTGGGGCACGGCCCTGGCCGTGCTCACCGCCGTGCCTCTGGCGTTGCTGGCCTCGTCCAACATCGTGCCGTGGTGGGTGTTCCAGCCGATGCGCCGCGTGCTCGATACCTTCCGCGCCATCAACGAAATGGTCTTTGCCATGCTGTTCGTGGTGGCCGTGGGCCTGGGGCCTTTCGCGGGCGTGCTGGCACTGTGGATCCATACCTCGGGCACGCTGGCCAAGCTGTTTTCCGAGGCGGTGGAGGCCATCGACCCCCAGCCCGTGGAAGGCATCCGCTCGACCGGGGCGAGCGCCTTGCATGAAATCATCTATGGCGTGATTCCGCAGGTGATGCCGCTGTGGATTTCCTTCACGCTCTACCGTTTCGAGGCCAACGTGCGTTCCGCGTCGGTGGTGGGCATGGTGGGTGCCGGAGGGATTGGCGTGGTGCTGTGGGAAATCATCCGTGGCTTTCAATATGCCGAAACCTGTGCGGTGATGCTCATCATCGTGGTGACCGTGAGTGCCATCGACCTGGTGTCAGCACGCGTTCGCAAGGCCCTGGTCTAACGCCGCCACTGGAGCCCTCATGGCTTTGACCCTGATCGATATTTCGCATGTGCTGGTGACCCGCGGCAAGGAGCAGTATGGCCGCGAAGCCGTCAGCCAGCTTGAGCACGCGTTGCAGTGTGCCCACCTGGCCGAACTGGCCGGTGAAACACCGGAAACCGTGGCCGCGGCGCTGCTGCATGACATTGGGCACCTGTTGGCGCCAGACGGTGGGGCCGCAGACCGCGCGGGCCACGATGATCTGCACCAGTATGTGGCGCTGCCTTTCCTGCGGGCCCTGCTGCCACGTGCCGTGCTGGAGCCCGTGCGGCTGCATGTCGATGCCAAGCGCTACCTGTGCACCATGGAACAAGGGTACCGGGAAGCGCTGTCGCCTGCTTCCCGGCAAAGCCTGGAGCTGCAAGGGGGTGCGTACTCGGTAGAGGAGGCGGTGCAATTTGCCTCCCAGCCATTCGCCAGCGAAGCCATCCGGCTGCGCCGCTACGACGCAGACCGCCCGCAAAGACCACTGCCCCAAGGGTTGGAGCGAAATCGGGCGATTGGACGCCCCGGCTGCTGGCATGGGCACCAGCCCATGCGGCGCACCCGAAGCATCCACTCATCCCGATGGCGCTCCAACGCGATCCCCTGCGAGATCGTAAACAGACTCTAAGGTGCCCGGCCGCGCGACGCCCGCGTTCGGGCATTTCATGGGTGTGCTGGCAACGGTCACCGCGCGGCATGCGCTGGCCAGCCAGGTGCCTGGCGCCGGATCCGCCTGACGAGTCCGTCGCTCAGGGCGGCAGCGCACTTCGCGCGCATCGGCATCTTGGAGAGGCCTGGCGTGCAAGCAATCCAGGTAAAAGCATCGAACCCATGCTGTCGCCCTGGCGCGTGATCGGCCCGTGTCGGCGGCCGGCGGGCGCCGCCGGCCAGGCAAGGTGTTGACGTGCCGGCCGCCAGCTTCAAGAATGCACCACCATGAAACACTTGCTGCGCATCCTGGAGGGGCGGCTGGAGGCGCTGCCGGTCCGCATGGCGGTTCAGTTGCCGGCAGGGCAGCGGCTGGGGGCGCGCAACGCGGCCGTCACGCTCTGGTTTCGGGACCGCATGGCGCTGGTGGCGCTGGCCACGGGTGAGATCGGGAACGTTGGCGCAGCGATCGTCGAGGGCAAGGTGGCGCTGGAAGGCAGCATGCGCGAATTGATGGCCGCTGCCGCCGGGTTGCTGGCAACCAGCCCGGTGCAGGACCCGCACCAGCACTGGTGGCACCGTGTGCTGGCGCGCGCCAGATCGATGGCGGTGCACACGCTCCAGCATGATGCCCGCCATGTGCGGTTCCACTATGACCTGTCGGATGATTTCTATGCCCTGTGGCTGGATCCGCGCAGGGTGTATTCGTGTGCCTATTTTTGCCAGCCCGGCATGACGCTGGCGCGCGCGCAGGAGGCCAAGCTGGACCTGATCTGCCGCAAGCTGCGCCTGCAGCCGGGCGAGCGCTTTCTGGACATTGGCGCTGGCTGGGGGGGGCTGTTGCTGTGGGCGGCAGAGCACTATGGCGTGGACGCGACCGGCATCACCCTGTCGCGCAACCAGCATGCGCATGTGCAGCAACTCATCACGGCGCGCGGGCTCCAGGGGCGCGTGCGCGTGCAACTGTGCGACTACCGTGAACTGCAGGCCGGGCAGCCCTTTGACAAGGTGGCCTCGGTCGGCATGTTTGAGCATGTGGGGCGGGCGAAGATGCACGCCTACTTTGTCGCCGTGCGCAAGCTCCTGCGCCCGGGCGGCTTGCTGCTCAACCACGGCATCACCGCCGGCGGCGTGGACAACGTCCAGCTGGGCGCCGGCATGGGCGATTTCATCGAGCAGTACATCTTCCCGGGCGGTGAGCTGCTCCACGCCAGCGCCGTGCTGCACGACCTGGCGCAGGCCGGGCTGGAGATGGTGGACACCGAGAATCTGCGGCCCCATTACGCCCGCACGCTGTGGGCCTGGTCCGATGCGCTGGAAGCCGTGCTGGAGCCCGCCCGCCAAGTGCTGCAGCAACAGGCCACCACCGAGCAAGCGGACAAGACGCTGCGCGCCTACCGCCTGTATCTGGCGGGCAGTGCGCTGGGATTCGAGCGCGGCTGGATGGCATTGCACCAGATACTGGCCGTGCGCCCCGATGGCGACATGGGCTCTGGCACGATGACCGGCGCACAATCGGCGTATCCGTTCACGCGCGATTACATGTACACCAAGGACTCCGCTGCATGCTCTACAAATTCAAGTCCCGATCAGCCCCCGACCTGATCATGCTCGAACCCCACGGGCGCCAGATCCTTCAGATCATTGGCAAGACCCCAGGCACCAGCGGCATCATCACGGCCGCACAGATCCCGGGTGCCATGGCTGCGCTGGAAGCTGCCGTTGCAGCCGACGAGGCCCTTGCCGCCGTTGCCCAGGAACAGGCCGACGAGGACGGCGTGGAGCGCCCCGACACCGTGCGCCTGCGCCAGCGTGCGGCGCCGTTTCTCGACATGCTGCGCCGCTCGGTCGCCGAGGAGCATGACGTGGTGTGGGGCGCCTGACGCGGTGCACGCAGGGGCCTCTGGCGCGTGCAAGTCAGTCGACCTTTGCGCCCGAGGCTTTCACCACGCCCGCCCATTTGCGGTGCTCATTGTCGATATGCCGGGCAAACTCGGTGGGCGTGTTGCCACCGGGAATGGCCCCCTGTGCCATCAAGCGCTCTTTCATGCCCGGTGATGCCAGGGCCTTGGCGACTTCCTGCTGGACACGGTTGACGATGTCGGGCGGCGTGCCGGCCGGCGCCAGCAGCCCAAACCACGAACTGGCTTCATAGCCCTTGAGCGCCGCGCCGCCGGCCTGCTCCACCGTGGGTACATCGGGGAGGGCCGCAGAGCGCTGGCTGCTGGTCACCGCCAGCGCAACCAGCTTGCCGGCCTTGATCTGCGCCATCGACGAGGGCAGGTTGTCAAACATGACATCGGCATTGCCGGCCACCATGTCCATCAGTGCCGGCCCCGAGCCGCGGTACGGCAGGTGCAGCATGTAGGTACCCGTCATGCTCTTGAAGAGCTCGCCCGCCAGATGGATCGAGGTGCCGTTGCCGCTCGACGCCATGTTCATCTTTCCCGGGCTGGCCTTGGCCGCACGGATGAAATCCTGCACGTTGTGCACCCCCAGGGCCTTGGCCTTGTCGGTGTTCATCACCATCACGTTGGGCACCGCAGCCACGAGGGTGATGGGCACGAAGTCCTTGATGGGGTCGTAGGGCAGCTTGGCGTAGAGCGCGCGGTTGATGCCGTGCGTGCCGACGGTGCCCATCAGCAGCGTGTAGCCGTCTGCCGGGGACTTGGCCACGATTTCCGCGCCGACGTTGCCGCCCGCGCCTGCCCGGTTGTCCACGATGAACTGCTGGCCGAATGCACGGCTCAGGTCCGGCACCAGCGCGCGCGCCAGGATGTCCGTGGTGCCGCCCGGTGCGAAGGGTACGACGATGCGCACCGGCTTGGTGGGCCAGGTGCCCTGGGCATGGGCGGCCGGCAGCGCAGCGAGGGCGCAACCCAGGGAGAGCGCCACCATGGCTGCAAGGCTTTGGCGGCGGGGCAGGTGGGTGAACGAGACCATGAACGTCCTTTCAGTTGGGAATTCTTTGGTTCTACGCGTCCCCGGCTTGGGGGTGAAGGTGGATAACCCCAACCATGCGGCGTGTGCAGCCGTGTACGCGTGGGTCCGCGCCAGAAAAAAAAGCCGCCTGGCCCCAAGGGGCAGGCGGCTGGATGTCTCCAGGCTGAAGGCTGGACGGGCTCAGTCGGCGTAGGTGCCGGCGGCCTTGATGATGGCGCCCCACTTGTCTATTTCGGCCTGCACGAATTTCTTGTGCTCAGCGGGTTCGACGCGCTTGTCGGTCACCACCACGGCGCCCAGGCCTTCCTGCTTCTTGATGAAGTCGGGGTCCTTCAAGGCCAGCTTCAGGGCGTCGTTGATTTTGGTCACAACGGCGGCTGGCGTGCCCTTGGGTGCGTACAGGCCGTGCCAGATGGTCACTTCAAAATTCTTCAGCCCCGACTCGGCCAGCGTGGGCAGGTCCTTGAGTGCCGGTGTCTTCAGGCGTTTGGCGGTCGTCACGGCGAAGGCCTTGACCTTCTTGCCTTCGATCTGCGACGTGGTGTTGGTGGTCTGGTCGCACAGCAGGTCGATCTGGCCACCGATCAGGTCGGTGATGGCCGGCGCCGTGCCCTTGTAGGGCACCGTGGTCATTTCGACCTGCATGGCGTTCTGGAACATCAGGCCGCACAGGTGCGAGGCCGCGCCCAGACCCGCGTTGCCCAGATTGATCTTGCCCTTGTTCTGGTCGATCCAGGCAGTGAGTTCCTTCATGTTGTTCGCCGGGATGCTGGGCCGGGCGATCAGCGTCATGGGCACATCATTGACCATGCCCAGGTACTCGAAATCGTTGGGCACACTGAACGACAGCTTGCGGTACAGCGCAGGCATGGTGGACATGCCAATGTGGTTGAGCAGCAGCGTGTAGCCATCGGGGGTGGCGCGGGCCACGCGGGCTGCGCCGATCGAGCTGCCGGCGCCGGCCGTGTTGTCCACGACCACGTTGGCGCCCAGCGGCTTGCGCAGGGCTTCTGCGAGGTCACGGGCTACGCGGTCTGTGGGGCCGCCCGCGGTAAAGGGCACGACCAGGGTGACGGTCTTGTCCTTGGCGGGATAGTCTTGGGCGTGTGCGCCCAGCGTGGCGGCTGCGGCAATGGCGATCAGCGCGAGTTTCGGCATATTTTTCATGAAGGCTCCTGTACTTGGACGCGAGATGATAGCGAGCTCCTTCCAACCGGGTATTGAGGAAATCACTTAAGGCTTGTGGGGTATGAATTAATTTAATAAATCTCGAAATTCATTGCGCGTATTGTTTTGTAGCTATTTAATTGATAGCTTAATAAGGGTAAACACGGATGCTCCCTGTGTCCTGCGCCCGTCCGCGCAACCCGCATGCGGGGGGGGCGCGGGCATGGTTTTTCAGCGATAGCTGCGCGCGTCTTCAATGACGCGGCCATCGTTGGGCAGGGAGCCTGGGGCCACCATCTGCACCTCGCTGCGCAGCTTGGTCACCTCGCGCACCACGTCAGCGAGCTGGCGCGCAAAGCCCTCGGCGGTTTCGTGCGTCTCGACCTGCAGCACCATCTGGTCGCTGGCCATCTCGCCGCTCACCACCAGCCGGGCCCGCAGCACCTGCGGAAACCGGCGCGCGATGGCGGCGACCTGCGCTGGGTGCACGAACATGCCGCGCACCTTGGTGGTCTGATCGGCGCGCCCCATCCAGCCCTTGATGCGGGTGTTGGTGCGGCCGGTGGGGCAAAAGCCGTGCAACACGGCGGAGAGATCGCCGGTGCCAAAACGGACCAGCGGATAGTCGGGGTTCAGGGTGGTCACCACGATTTCGCCCACCTCGCCCTCGGGCACCGGGTCTCCCGTGCCGGGGCGCACGATCTCGACGATCACGCCTTCGTCCAGCACCAGGCCTTCGCGCGCCGCGGTTTCGTAGGCAATCAGGCCCAGGTCGGCCGTGCCGTAGCATTGGTAACCAGCGATGCCGCGTTCGGCGAACCAGTCGCGCAGCGACGGCGGAAAGGCTTCTGCCGACAGCAGGGCCTTGGTCACGCTGGGCAGGGGCTGTTGGAGTTCGGCGGCTTTTTCAAGGATCAGCTTGAGAAAGCTCGGTGTGCCGATGTAGCCCGCCGGGCGCAGCTCGGCCATGGCCTGCACCTGCTGCTCGGTCTGGCCGGTACCGCCCGGAAACACCGTGCAGCCCAGTGCATGGGCGCCGTTTTCCATCATCGAGCCGGCTGGCACGAAGTGGTAGCTGAAGCAGTTGTGGGCCAGCTCGCCGGCGCGAAAACCGGCGGCGTACAGCGCGCGCGCCATGCGCCAGTAGTCGCGGCGAGTGCCCTCGGGCTCGTAGAGCGGGCCGGGGCTGGAGAAAACGCGCGGCATGGCAGCGCCGAAACCAATGGTGGCAAATCCGCCAAAAACGTTGTCGGCGCGCCCGGCCTGCTGGCGCTCCTGAAGCTCGTGCTTGCGCGTGACCGGCAGGCGCGCAAGGGCCTCGCGGCTGGTGACGCTGGCCGCATCCACGCCTTGCAGGATCTGCCCCAAGGCGGCCGAATGGCGCTGCGCATGGGCGATCTGGGCAGGCAGGGCCGCCATCAGTTGGGCTTCGCGTTGTGCCGGGTCGCGGGTTTCCAGGGCGTCGTAGAACGTGCTCATGCGAAGGGTCCTAGTGCAGTAAATTTGAATGAAATATTCCGCCAGCGCTTATCTATCAAGCGCGAGTAGCTATGAATTCAGGCGTTTTCGGCATGGTGTTGGTTGCGGAGTCGGCGTCTTAAACTGGCGCTGCGCCAATCCCAGCGCACCCGTGGAACCGGCTTTGCCGGGCCACCGGGTGCGTCCCCCTTCGGGGGAAGGCGCGCAGCGCCACAGGGGGCATCACAGCGTGCATGTCAAGCCAGCCAGCGCTTGCGGCGCTTGTAGCTCTTGACGTCCTTGAAGCTCTTGCGCTCGCCGCCGCCCACGCCCAGGTAGAACTCCTTGACGTCCTCGTTGTTGGCCAGATCGGTGGCGGCGCCGTCCATCACCACGCGGCCGCTTTCCATGATGTAGCCGTAGTCGGCATATTGGAGTGCCATGTTGGTGTTCTGCTCGGCCAGCAGGAAGGTCACCTTCTCCTTGGCATTGAGGTCTTTCACGATGTTGAACACCTCCTCCACGATCTGCGGCGCCAGCCCCATCGAGGGCTCGTCGAGCAGCACCACGCTGGGATTGGCCATGAGGGCGCGGCCGATGGCGCACATCTGCTGCTCGCCGCCCGAGGTGTAGGCTGCCTGCGAGGTGCGGCGCGTCTTCAGGCGCGGAAAGTAGTTGTAGACCTTCTCCAGGTTGGCCGCGACCTCGGCCTTGCTGGTGCGGGTGTAGGAGCCCGTCATCAGGTTCTCTTCGATGGTCAGGTGGGCGAAGCAGTGGCGGCCTTCCATGACCTGCACCACGCCGCGTTTGACCAGATCAGCGGGCGAGAGGTTTTCAATGCGCTCACCGCGCAGTTCGATGGAGCCCTTGGTGACTTCGCCGCGCTCGCCCTTGAGCAGGTTGGAGATGGCGCGCAGCGTGGTGGTCTTGCCGGCGCCGTTGCCCCCCAGAATCGCCACGATGGCGCCCTCGGGCACCTGCAGCGAGACACCCTTGAGCACGAGGATCACGTGGTTGTAGATGACCTCGATGCCGTTGACGTTGAGAACGATGTTTTGAGAGTCCATGGTGTTGCCTTCGCTGTGCCAATCGGGAGGGCTGTACTTGCAACCCTTTCGATTGGCGGCTGCCCGCAGGAGCAACCGCTGATCACTGGCCGTAAAAACTGTCGCTGCCCAGGCCAGGAACGCCGCGCAAGGGCCGCCCCGCCGCGCTGGCGTTGTCCCCCTTCCCGCAGCGCGAAGCGCTAAGAGAGAAGGGGGAAGGCGCGTCAGCGCCTCAGGGGGATGTCCTCAAGACTGGCAATCCCCCGCATCCCGGCGCGTCATCTTCTTGTCCGCCAGGTACTTGTCGGCACCCGCCTTGACCATGGGCTTCAAGATCTGCTCGTCGGCCTGGTACCAGTCGGACGAGAAGTTGAACTTCTTGCCATCCCAGGTGTGCACCCGTGCCCAGGTGGAGCCCATGTGGTCGGCGCAGCTGGTGGACAGCGGACGCATCAGGTCCTTGAAGCCCAGCGCATCCAGCTTCTTCTGGTCGAGGGACAGGTTCTCCATGCCCCAGCGCACTTGTTCGCCGGTCATGACCTTGCCCTTGCCGAAGCGCTCCTGTGCGCGGCGCACGGCCTCGACGGCCAGCATCTGGATGATCACGCCGCGGGTGTACAGCACCGAGCCCACTTCATCCTTGGGCCCCGTGCCCTGGCCCTTGTCGTGCACGTTCTTGAGGATGTCCTGGATGACCTTGGACTGCGTGCCGTAGCCGTTGAGCGCCAGCGCGTTGTAGCCCTTGGCACCTTCGCCCACATCGCGCACGTCGGGTTCGGCGCCGGCCCACCACACGCCGTACATCTTGTCGCGCGGGTAGCCCGTGGCCTGGGCTTCCTTCAGTGCGGTGGAGTTCATCACGCCCCAGCCCCACAGCAGCACGTAGTCGGGACGGCTCTGGCGCACCTGCAGCCAGGTGGCTTTCTGTTCCACACCGGGTGCGGTCACGGGCAGCATCTGCAGCTCGAAGCCATGCATCTTGGCGCGTTCCTGCAGCAGCGGGATCGGTTCCTTGCCGAACGGGCTGTCGTGGTACACGAGGGCGATCTTCTTGCCCTTGAGCTTGTCCAGCCCGCCGTTGGCCTTGCCCAGGTGCTGGATCAGGATGTCGGCGCCCGTCCAGTAGCTGCCCATGTAGGGGAAGTTCCATTTGAATGCCTGGCCGTCCTGCGCCACCGACAGGCCGTAGCCCAGCGTCATCAGCGGGATCTTGTCCACAGGGGCTTTTTCGGTCAGGGCGAAGGTGATGCCGGTGGCCTGGGGGTCGAACAGCGAGACGCCGGGCTTGCTCTTGAGGCGTTCGTAGCATTCCACGCCGCGGTCGGTGGCGTAGCCCGTTTCACACTCTTCAAAGGTGAGCTTGACGCCGTTGATGCCGCCGTCGCGCGCGTTGATCATCTTGATGTAGTCCTGCTTGCCGTTGGCCCATGGCACACCGTTGGGTGCATAGGGGCCGGTGCGGTAGGACAGCAGCGGGAAGAACTGCTCCTTGGCTTGCGCGAAGGCACTGGTCGTGACGGACGACGCGCCTGCGGCGACCACTGCGGCAGCGATCACGAGTTTCGAAAGCTTCATGGATGTCTCCTTTGGATGAATATGTTGAAGCACGGGGGAAAACCAGATGGACAGACAGTTAACGCGGCAATGCAGGCCGTCCGTATCGGGAATTGCGTGTAAGGGGTTTCCTCAAGGGCTGCACTCTCAGTGGGGGAACGGCCACAGGCGCAGCTTCTGCTTGGCGGTGGACCACAGTTTGGCCAGGCCGTGCGGCTCCACGATGAGGAACCAGACGATGAGGGCGCCAAAAATCATCAGTTCGGCGTGCGAGACCCCGGCGGTGGAGATCTCGATGCCAAACACGCCGAGGAGTGCGGGCAGGAACTGGTTGAGCACGATGGGCAGCACCACGATGAAGGCCGCGCCGAAAAATCCACCCATGATGGAACCCAGGCCGCCAATGATCACCATGAACAGCAGCCGGAACGAAATTTCCACCGAGAACGCGGCCGGCTCCCAGGCGCCCAGGTGCACAAAGGCCCACAGCGCGCCCGCCATGCCGATGATGAAGGAGCTCACGGCAAACGCGCTGAGCTTGGCGTACATGGGGCGGATGCCGATCACGGCAGCGGCCACGTCCATGTCGCGGATGGCCATCCATTCGCGGCCGATCGCGCCGCGCACGAGGTTCTTGGCCAGCAGCGCGACGATGACCAGCAGGGCCAGGCAGAACAGGTATTTGCTGGTGGCGCTGTCGATGGGCAGGCCCAGCACTTGCAGGTTGCTCACCGACACCGAACCCGAGTCGGAGTTGTTGGTGAACCACTTGATGCGCAGGAACATCCAGTCGCTGAAGAACTGCGCGGCCAGCGTAGCCACGGCCAGGTACAGCCCCTTCACGCGCAGGCTGGGCAGCCCGAACAGGATGCCGAAGAACGTGGCGCACAGCCCGCCCAGGATCAGCGCCGGGATCAGCGGCATGCCGGGGAAGCGCACGAAGAAGTTGTAGGCGCCATAGGCGCCCACGGCCATGAAGGCGCCCGAGCCCAGCGAGATCTGGCCGCAGTAACCGACCAGGATGTTCACCCCCAGGGCCGCCAGCGACATGATCACGAAGGGAATCAGGATGGCGCGGAAGATGTAGTCGCTGGCCAGCATGGGCACGGCGATGAAGGCAATGGCCAGGATGATGCCGATGGCGAGGCGGTCCTGCGCGATCGGGAAGATCTGCTGGTCGGCGCGGTAGCTGGTCTTGAACTGGCCGTTTTCGCGGTAGAGCATGGAAGTCTCCTGTGTTCTTGTTGTTATGGGTTAAGTGCGATCGATGATCTTTTGCACGGGGGCGCACCTGCGGTGCCACGCGGCGCCTTCGGCTCCGCTGACAACGCGCGATGCGCGTTGTGCCTCCTTCGAAAAATCACTGCTCTCGTATTTCATACGCGATCAATGATTTTTTCGCCGAACAACCCCTGGGGGCGGAACAGCAGGAACACCAGCGCCAGCACATACGCAAACCAGATCTCGATGCCCCCGCCCACATACGGGCCCAGGTACACCTCGGAGAGCTTCTCGCCCACGCCGATGATCAGCCCGCCGATGATGGCGCCGGGCACGGACGTAAGGCCCCCCAGGATCACCACCGGCAGCGCGCGCAGCGCCACGGTGGTCAGCGAGAACTGCACCCCGAGCTTGCTGCCCCAGATCATTCCGGCCACCAGGGCCACGACGCCGGCCACGCACCACACGATCACCCAGATGCGGTTGAGCGGGATGCCGATGGATTGCGCCGCCTGGTGGTCGTCGGCCACGGCGCGCAGGGCGCGGCCGGTGGAGGTCTTCTGGAAGAACACCGACAGCAGGGCGACCAGCGCAGCGGCAATGGCGGCGGCGATCACGTCTTCCTTGTTCACCAGGATGCCGCCCTGGAAGATGCTTTCCAGCATGAAGATCGGGTCCTTGGGCATGCCCACGTCGATCTTGTAGATGTCGCTGCCGAACAGCGTCTGGCCCAGGCCTTCCATGAAGTAGGTGATGCCCAGCGTGGCCATGAGCAGCGTGGCGCCCTCCTGGTTCACCAGGTGGCGCAGCACCAGCCGCTCGATCAGCCAGGCCACCACGAACATGATGGCACCCGCGATCACGAAGGCCGCGAGATTGGCCACGATGGGATTGTCGATGCCGGTCCACTTCGGAATCCATTCGGCAAAGCGCGCCATGGCCAGCGCCGCGAACAGCACCATCGCGCCTTGCGCAAAGTTGAACACGCCCGAGGCCTTGTAGATCAGCACGAAGCCCAGCGCCACCAGGGAATACAGCATGCCGGCCATGAGGCCGCCGATGAGGGTTTCAAGAAAGAATGCCATGTGTGTTCTCCGGCCTTCAGTGGCTGGTGCCCAGGTAGGCACTGATCACGTCTTCGTTGTTGCGCACTTCATCCGGGGTGCCGTCCCCGATCTTCTTGCCGTAGTCGAGCACGACCACGCGGTCCGAGATGTCCATCACCACGCCCATGTCGTGTTCGATCAGAACGATGGTGGTGCCAAACTCGGCGCTCACGTCCAGGATGAAGCGGCACATGTCCTGCTTTTCCTCGACGTTCATGCCTGCCATCGGTTCGTCGAGCAGCAGCACCTGCGGCTCCATGGCCAGCGCCCGGCCCAGGTCCACGCGCTTTTGCAGGCCGTAGGGCAGCTGGCCCACGGGGGTCTTGCGGTGCGCCTGGATCTCGAGAAAGTCGATGATGTGCTCGACAAACTCGCGGTGGCGGATTTCCTCGCGCTCGGCCGGTCCGATGCGCAGCGCCTGCAGCAGCAGGTTGCTTTTGATCTTGAGGTTGCGGCCGGTCATGATGTTGTCGATCACGCTCATGCCCTTGAACAGCGCCAGGTTCTGGAAGGTGCGCGCCACGCCCATCTCGGCCACCTGGCGCGAGTTCATGTGGGCAAAGGTCTTGCCCCGGAAGGTGATCGAGCCTTCGGACGGCGTGTACACGCCGTTGATGCAGTTGAGCATCGAGCTCTTGCCGGCGCCGTTGGGGCCGATGATGGCGCGGATCTCGTGCTCGCGCACGTTGAACGAGATGTCGGTCAGCGCCTTCACGCCGCCGAACCGCAGGCTGATGTTCTTGACGTCCAGGATGACGTCGCCAATCTTTTTCTGGGTCATGGGCTGCTTTCCGGTGTCTCAGGCACTGACCTTGGCAGGCGCATGGATCTTGGCGTCGAGAATCTTGAGCGTGGCGCTCACGCTGCCGGTGCGGCCATCCTCGAACTTGACCTGGGTTTCGATGAACTGCTCGGCCTTGCCCGTGTAGAGCGCGTCCACCAGCACGGCGTATTTCTCGGCAATGAAATTGCGGCGTACCTTGCGGGTGCGGGTGAGCTCGTCGTCGTCGGGATCCAGCTCCTTGTGCAGCACCAGAAAGCGCGCCACCTGGGTGTCGGCCATGCCGGCCTCGGCCGCCAGGTCGGCGTTGACCTGGGCAATGCAGCCCGCAATCAGCTGCAGCACCTGCGGCTTGGAGGCCAGGTCCACGTAGCCACCGTAGGGCAGGCCCTGGCGCTCGGCCCAGTTGCCCACGGCCTCGTAGTCGATGTTGATGAAGGCGCAGACCTGGTCGCGGTGGTGGCCGAAGCACACCACCTCCTTGATCTGCGGGAAGAACTTGAGCTTGTTCTCGATGTAGTTGGGCGCAAACATGGCGCCCGTGTTGAGCTTGCCCACATCCTTGGCACGGTCGATGATGCGCAGGTGCCCGTCGTCATCGAGCACGCCGGCATCGCCGGTGTGGAAGTAGCCGTCGGCATCGATCACCTCGGCGGTGGCGTCCGGGCGCTTGTAGTACTCCTTGAGTACCGACACGCCCTTGACCAGCACCTCGCCGTTGTCGGCAATCTTGAGCTCGATGCCCGGTGCGGCCTGGCCCACGGTGTTGAGCTTGACCTGGCGGTTCTTCTGGATGCACACGTAGGCGCAGGTCTCGGTCTGGCCGTAAAGCTGCTTGAGGTTGATGCCGATCGAGCGGAAGAAGCGGAACAGGTCGGGGCCGATGGCGGCGCCGGCGGTGTACGCCACGCGCAGGCGCGACAGGCCGAGCACATTGCGCAGCGGCCCATAGATGGCAATGTCGCCCAGGCGGTAGAGGATGCGGTCCGACAGCGCCACGGGCTTGCCGTCCAGGATGTCGGAACCCACCCGGCGGGCCAGGTTCATGCACCGGGCATAGAGCCAGCGTTTCGCGGGCGCCGCGTCTTCCATGCGGATGGAGACCGAGGTCAGCATGCCCTCGAACACGCGCGGTGGCGCGAAATAGTAAGTGGGGCCGATTTCGCGCAGGTCGATGTTGACGGTGCTGGCCGACTCGGGGCAGTTGATGGTGAAGCCCGCCACCAGCCATTGCGCCAGCGAGAACAGGTGGTCGCCCACCCAGGCCGGGGGCAGGTAGGAGATGACGTTGTCGCTGGGGTTCAGTCCATCGACCTCTGCCCCGCCTTGCGCCGATGCGATGAAGCTGGCGTGGGTCTGGCACACGCCTTTGGGCTTGCCGGTGGTGCCCGAGGTGTAGAGGATCACCGACACATCGTCGGGCTGGTTCCTGGCCACCATGGCATCCCAGGCGCCGGGGTGCGCGCGGTCCCATTCGGCGCCCAGGGCCAGGAGCTTTTCGGTGCTGATCAGGCCGGGCTGATCGTAGTCGCGCAGGCCGCGCGGGTCGTCGTAAATGATGTGCGCGATGCCGGGCAAGGTCTCGCGTACTTCCAGCAGCTTGTCCACCTGCTCCTGGTTTTCGGTGAAGACAAACCGGACCTCGGCGTCTTCCATCACGAAGGCCATCTCGGATGCCACGGCATCCTGGTACAGGGGAATGGGAATACCGCCCAGGCTTTGTACGGCAATGAAGCCCATGTAGAGGTGGGGGCGGTTGTCGCCCACCAGCGCGAGGTTCTGGCCCCGCTCCAATCCGAGGGCTGCCAGGCCGCAGGCCATGTGGCGCACGGTTTCGGCAGCCTCCTGCCAGCTCCAGGTTTGCCAGATGCCGTATTCTTTTTCGCGCAGCGCCGGGGCCGTGGGGCGCTCGGCGGCATGCTGGAGCAGCAGTTGCGGGAACGTGGTCTTCATTCCGGTTCCTAAATTTTGGTGGTGTCAGCCCGGTGGCTGCCGGGCAGCGCTGCAGGTTGGGGCAGTGCATTGGGTTCCATGCTAGGACGGGCTTTGACGCTGGCATGTCTTTCGGACGACAATTTGCGGGAAAGTCCTCATGGGGTTGAACCCTTGTTGCCCGGTCCAACGAAAGCAACCGACTCTGCATCGCCCCGAAGACACGCGCATGACCCACGATCTGTCCCTGCACCAGCGCCGCCGTCCGCCCACCGCGGCAGAACTGGACGATATCCCGTGGCTGGCCCCGCTGCTGCCCGCAGAACGCGAGCGCGCCGTGGACGCACTGCGGGTGGGGGACGCGAAAGCGGGGGACTATGTCTGCCGTCTCGGGCGGCCGGTGACCTACTGGTTTGGCGTGGTCGAGGGCCTGCTCAAGATGAGCAGCGACAACGCCCAGGGCCAGACCATGACCTTCACCGGCGTGCCGCCTGGCGGCTGGTTTGGCGAGGGTACCGCGCTCAAGCGCGAGCCCTACCGCTACAACATCCAGGCCCTGCGCAAGAGCGTGGTGGCAGGGCTGCCGATCGACACCTTTCACTGGCTGCTGGACCATTCCATCGGCTTCAACCGCTTCGTGATGAACCAGCTCAACGAGCGCCTGGCCCAGTTCATTGCCGCGCGCGAGATCGACCGGCTGAACAACCCCGATGTGCGCGTGGCGCGCAGCCTGGCCTCGCTGTTCAATCCCGTGCTCTACCCCGGCGTGGGCGAGGTGCTGCGCATCACGCAGCAGGAGCTGGCCTATCTGGTGGGGCTGTCACGCCAGCGGGTCAACGAGGCCCTGGCGGCGCTGGAGCGGCAAGGGGCCATTCGCATCGAATATGGCGGGCTGCGGGTGCTGGATCTGTGCGCCTTGCGGTCCAGCATCTTTCAGATGAAAGAAGCGGGGTAGCTGTCGCATTGCGCGGCCTTTGCGGGCCGGTGATTTTCTGGCCTGGCAGGCGCGCCAGGCTCAGCGCCATGGGGCAGCCTGGCTTGGCAGGCGAAAATACGCCCCATGTCTTCTTCCCGCCCCCGCCCGCCTGCCGGCCCCGCTGCTGCCCCCGCCTCCGATGCGGGCGGCCCACCCGCTTCTGTGCCTGCGGCGCCCGCCGCCGCCCCCGCGCGCGCCGTGCTGCGCCGCCCCACCGTGGCGGCCAAGGCGGCGCCTGCCCGGCCCGCACCGCCACCCCGGCCTTCCAGAGGGCCTGCGCCGCCCAACTACCGCACGGCGTCGGGCCCGTTTGTCGCGCCGGTGCGCCAGGCGCCCGTGCGGGCAGCCCCTGTGGTTGCTGCCAACGGGCTGGTCACGTCCCGGCTGAACAAGCGCATGGCCGAGCTGGGCCTGTGCTCGCGCCGCGAGGCCGACGACTGGGTGGAGCAGGGCTGGGTCAAGGTCAATGGCGTGGTGGCGACCATGGGCCAGCAGGTCACGGCCGCCGACCGCATCGAGGTGGACAAGGTCGCCCAGGGCTTTCAGGAGCAGCGCGTCACCATCCTGCTGCACAAGCCCATGGGCTATGTCAGCGGCCAGGCCGAGGATGGGCACACCCCCGCCGTGGCACTGATCAACCCGCGCACGCACTGGCGCGATGACCCCAGCCGCATCCGGTTTTCGCCGCCGCAGCTGCGCGGGCTGGCGCCCGCCGGGCGGCTCGATATCGACTCGGTGGGCTTGCTGGTGCTGACACAGGACGGCCGCGTGGCCCGCCAGCTGATTGGCGAGGACTCCACGATCGACAAGGAATACCTGGTGCGCGTGGTCTATGAAGGGCCCGGCCAGGCCGCGCCCCGGCACCCCGACGAGCGCAGCGCGCCGCTGCAGGAAATCAACGAACGCGACCCCGTCCGCACCAACGTACAGGCGGTGTTTCCGCCCGAGTTGCTGGCGCGCCTGCGCCACGGCCTGAGCCTGGACGGCCAGCCGCTCAAGCCGGCCAAGGTCGAGTGGCAGAACCCCGAGCAACTGCGCTTTGTGCTTACCGAAGGCAAGAAGCGCCAGATCCGCCGCATGTGCGAGCAGGTCGGCCTCAAGGTGGTGGGGCTCAAGCGCATCCGCATGGGCCGCGTGGTGCTGGGCAACCTGCCTGTCGGGCAATGGCGCTACCTGGCGCCGGGCGAGCGGTTCTGATGCGGTGAAGGCTGCAAAAAAGTGAGCTGATGGCGCATGCCATTGGGCGGTTCCAGAGGGAAATCGCCCCTTCAGGTAAAAGCGTCACGCGCTCTCTTTTTTGATAGCGCTCCCGGCCGCGCTGTGTGCCAGGTGGCGTTCCAGTCCTCGGCCCCCGGCCCGCATGAGCTGGTTGTGGTTCCAGCGCAGTAGCGGCTGCGTCAGCGGTGCGAGGTGGTTCAGCCAGACGCCGGTCGTGTGCACCTGCCAGTCGAAGCAGACGGTGGTCTGCCCCTGGGCATGGCCCAGGCGGCAGCGGCCCATGCCCACGAGGTCGCCACAGCTCCGCCCCTCGATCAGCTGCTGCGGGCTGATGTGCGTGACCCGGGCGGTGAAGCGCAGGTGCAGGGGCAGGGCGCCGCGGCAGGTGTAGCGCCGCAGGGCGCCCAGGCCCTGGGCATCGCCGGGCTCCAGGGGCACGCAGTCCATGCCTGGCCACCAGGTCGACCAGTGCTCCGCATCGACGATGGCGTTCCATACGGCGTCCAGCGGTGCGTCAAAGCCCCACCGCGTGGTCAGGCGGTAAACGGTGGCGGAAGGTGCGCGCATGCGGGGCGAATGCTCAGGGGGTGAAGAAACGCTCGGGAAATCGCACGTCGATTTGCGCATCGCCCATGTCCACGCTCTCCAGCAGGCCCGCGTTGGCCGCGAAGCTGTCCACCCGCAGCGGGAACAGGGTGTCGCGGGCCAGCCATACCCGATAGCGCTGCACCGCGCCCGCGCCGCCGCCAGGCGGCCCGGTGATGTCCAGGGCGGTCGCCGGTCGGCCGGCCCACTCCGCCGTGTCCGGTGGCGACATGCTGCCGCGTTGGCGCAGCGCCAGCATGTTGCCCAGCAGCACGCCCACATCCGAGCGATCGACGCGGTGGCCGTGCGGGTTGTGCAGCAGCGGATGGTCCGGCGCCAGGTCCAGCGCCGGCCAATGGCCCAGGCCGAAGGGCCACAGCCGCACGCGCCGGGTGTCCGGGGCATAGACCAGCATGGCACCCCGGTGCGGCTGCTCGAATTCCATGCGCACCCATCCTGGCTTGCGGTAGAAGTAGCGGATCACCTCCTGCACGCCCACGCCATGGGTGGAGCGCAGCGTGACCTGGTAGCTCTGCAGTGCGCCAAAGCGGGCTTCGGCGTCGGTCAGCGGGTCGGCCATGCCATGCGCGGGCCGCGTGGTGGGTGGAGGTCGGTGCGGGGCTCAGTCTTCCTGCCCGCTCGATAGCAGGCTCCGGTAGATCAGGGCGCCAATGGCCGCACCCACGAGGGGGGCCACCCAGAAAACCCAGAGCTGGCCCATGGCGATCTCGGGGCCGAACACGGCCACGCCGGTGGAGCGTGCGGGGTTGACGGAGGTGTTGGTCACGGGAATGGAAATCAGGTGAATCAAGGTCAGGCACAGGCCGATGGCCAGGCCGGCGAAGCCGCTCGCGGCCCGTCGCGCCGTGGCGCCCAGGATCACGATGAGGAAGATGGCCGTCAGCACCACCTCGATCACCAGCGCCGACACCAGCCCGTACCCGCCGGGCGAATGCGCGCCATAGCCGTTGGTGGCAAAGCCGCCCAGCTCGGCGCCGGGCTTGCCGGTGGCCACCGCGTACAGCACCGCACCTGCGGCGATGGCGCCCAGCACCTGGGCAATGGCATAGCCGGGCAGTTCCGACGCCTTGAAGCGCCCGCCCACCACCAGACCCAGCGAGACGGCCGGGTTGAAATGCCCGCCCGAGATCGGGCCGAGCGCGTAGGCCCCGGTGAGTACCGTCAAGCCAAAGGCGAGCGCCACACCATGAAAGCCGATGCCCAATTGCGGAAAGGCAGCGGCCAACACCGCGCTGCCGCAGCCGCCAAAGGTGAGCCAGAACGTGCCGATGAATTCGGCGGACCATTTCTTGACGTTGCTGTCCATGGTGATACTCCCTGGAAGAAAAGTGTGGTGGCGGTATTGGCGGCAGCCAGCTCTGCTTTCGCAGAACCGCACCACAATAACCCTAAATGTTGAAAAAGACGAGCGATGGCCTCATTTGGCAATGAATTGTCAAACGTTGCACCCATCCTGAGCCCGTGCGGCCCGGTGGGTGGGAGGCCGTCTGGCACACCGGCCCTGGCGCGCTATGGATAATTTGCCCCGCGCCCCCAGCTACGGGCCGTTCCCCTTTTTCATTGATGGCACCAGAAACCGACACCATGAGCAAACAAACCCTGTCTTTCCAGGCCGAAGTGGCCCAGTTGCTGCACCTTGTCACCCATTCGCTGTATTCCAACCAGGAAATCTTCCTGCGCGAGCTGGTCTCCAACGCCTCCGACGCCTGCGACAAGCTGCGCTTTGAAGCGCTCAACGACAACGCCTTATATGGAGACGCACCCAACCTCGAAGTGCGGGTCACCTTCGACAAGGCAGCCAGGACGCTGACCATCACCGACAACGGTATCGGCATGAGCGCGCAGGAGGCCATCGACCACCTGGGCACCATTGCCAAGAGTGGCACCAAGGACTTCATGGGCAAGCTCTCGGGTGACCAGAAGCAGGATGCCCAGCTCATCGGCCAGTTTGGCGTGGGCTTCTACTCGGGCTTCATCGTGGCCGACAGGATCACCGTGGAATCGCGCCGGGCGGGCCTGAAGGCCGAAGACGGCGTGCGCTGGACCAGCGGCGGCAGCGGCGATTTCGAGGTCGAGACCATCACCCGCCCCGCGCGCGGCACCAGCGTCATCCTGCACCTGCGCGACGACGCCGAGGAATACCTCAATGCCTGGAAGCTCAAGCAGGTCATCGCCAAATACTCCGACCACATCAGCCTGCCCATCCTGATGGAAAAGGAAGAGTGGAAAGACGGCGAGCTCATCAACCCCAATGACGAAAACGGCGGCCGCCAGCCCGGCGGCATGGTCAAGACCGGCGAATGGGAAACCATCAACAAGGCCAGCGCCCTGTGGACCCGTCCCAAGAAGGACGTGACCGACGAGCAGTACGCCGAGTTCTACAAGACCATCAGCCACGACCACGAGGCCCCGCTGACCTGGGCGCACAACCGCGTGGAAGGCAACACCGAATACACGCAGCTGCTCTACATCCCCGCCAAGGCCCCGTTCGATTTGTGGAACCGCGACAAGAAGGCCGGCGTGAAGCTGTATGTGAAGCGCGTCTTCATCATGGACGACGCCGAGGCGCTGATGCCCAGCTACCTGCGCTTCGTCAAGGGCGTGATCGACTCGGCCGACCTGCCGCTCAACGTGAGCCGCGAGCTGCTGCAGGAAAGCCGCGACGTGCGCGCCATCCGCGAGGGCAGCACCAAGCGTGTGCTGAGCATGCTGGAAGACCTGGCCAAGCACGACCGGCATGACACCACGCAGAATGCCGATGGCGTGACCGATGTGGTCGATGCCGACGACAAGGCCAAGGAAGGCAAGTACACCGCGTTCTACAGCGAGTTTGGCGCCGTGCTGAAGGAAGGCCTGGGCGAAGACTTCGGCAACCGCGAGCGCCTGGCCAAGCTGCTGCGCTTTGCCAGCACCAGCAGCGACACCCCCACTGTGGGCTTTGCCGACTACAAGGCGCGCATGAAGGAAGGCCAGGAGGCCATTTACTACATCACGGCCGACACCCTGGCGGCCGCCAAGAACAGCCCGCAGCTCGAAGTCTTCAAGAAGAAGGGCATCGAGGTGCTCTTGATGACCGACCGCGTGGACGAGTGGGCGCTGAACTACCTGCACGACTTTGACGGTACGCCGCTGCAAAGCGTGGCCAAGGGCGCGGTGGACCTGGGCAAGCTGCAGGACGAAGCCGAGAAGAAGGCCGCAGAAGAAGCCGCCGAAGCCTTCAAGCCCGTGCTGGCCAAGCTGAAAGAGGCGCTCAAGGACAAGGCCGAGGACGTGCGCGTGACCTCGCGCCTGGTGGATTCGCCCGCCTGCCTGGTGGTGCAGGACGACGGCATGAGCACCCAGCTCGCCCGCATGCTCAAGCAGGCCGGCCAGCAGGCCCCCGAAACCAAGCCGGTGCTGGAGGTGAACCCCGAGCACGCGCTGGTGAAAAAGCTCGACGGCAGCGTGCACTTCCACGACCTGGCGCACATCCTGTTCGACCAGGCCTTGCTGGCCGAAGGTGGCCTGCCCGAGGACCCTTCGGCCTACGTCAAGCGCGTCAACGCGCTGCTGGCGTAAGCCGCACCGCGCAAAGCCTGGCCATGCTGACCTTCTCGCGAGCACTGCCCTGCGTCGCACTGGTGCTGGCCGCCATGCTGTCGGGATGCGGCTCGGTGGGCGCCGGCGTGGGCATTGGCATCCCCGTCGGCCCCGTCTCCGTGGGCGTGGGGGTGGGCAGTGGCGGGGTCAGCGCCGGCGTGGGCGCCGGCGCCGGGCCGTTGGGCGTGGGTGTCGGCGTCAACCAGCGCGGGCAGGTGGTGGGCGGCGCGGGCGTTGGTGCATCCACCGGCGTGGGCGGCGCCCGCGTTGGTGCAGGCGTGGGCACATCGACCGTGCTGCATGACCCGCAGCGGCCTGCAGCGGCCCCCGATATCCCCGCCGACGCACCCGCGCCAGCGCCCGACCTTGACCAGATCCAGTGGCGCGACTCCAGCGGCCGGATCGTGCCTGCCTGCAGGGTGCACGGGGGCTGCTGAAGCAGCCAGCGCTGCAGGTATCCCCTAATGGCATGGGGCGCCGCGTTCCCCCAACATCGTCTCCTTGATGACACAAACGGAGACGGCACATGAAGACCACAACCTTGCTGGCTACCCTGGCCCTGGCCCTGGGTGCCACCGGGCTCGCGCAGGCGCAAACCGGCGCCGCTGCCAACAACTACCCCAGCCGACCCATCACCCTGGTGGTGCCGGCTGGCGCAGGCGGCGGCACGGACGTGGTGGCGCGCGTGCTGGCGGACCAGCTGGGCAAGCGCCTGGGCCAGGCCGTGGTGGTGGACAACAAGACCGGCGCATCCGGCATGCTGGGCACCCAGGCCGTGGCCCGCGCCGCGCCCGATGGCCATACGCTGCTGGTGGCCTATTCCACGCCGGTGTTCTATGTCCACCACATGTTTGCCAAGGTGCCCTACGACATCCGCAAGGACTTCGAGTTCATCACCCAGCTGGCGTCCACCAGCCTGGTGATGATGGTCAACGCCAACGTGCCGGTAAAAAACATGAAGGAATTCATGGCCTGGGCGCAGCAAAACAAGGGCAAGGTCAACTACGGCTCCTACGGCCAGGGCTCGGCGGGCCACCTGATGAGCGCCTACCTGAGTGATTCGCGCAAGCTGGACATGACCCACGTCGCCTACAAGAGCGAGGCGCCGCACATCCAGGACCTGGCGGGCGGCGTGGTGCCCTGGGGCCTGGGCACCATCGCCGCGGCCCAGGGCGTGATCAAGGACCAGCGCGTGCGGCCGATCGCCATCTTTGGCCCCCGGCGCCTGGCCGACATGCCGGACGTCGCCACCATGGCCGAGCAGGGTTTCCCTGACGCCGAATTCAACACCGTCGCCTGGTTCACCCTGCTGGCACCCGCCGGCACGCCCAAGCCCATCTTGCAGCGGCTGGAAAAAGAGACGGTGGAAATCATCCATTCCACCGCCATGAAGGCGCGCTTCCAGGTCTTTGGCCTGGAGGGCGTGCCAGGCGGGTCGGATCAGTTCCGCAAAGACTTCGATGCCGTGGAACCGGTGATCCAGAAGCTGGTGAAAATCTCCGGCGCCAAGATGGATTGATTGCGGCGGGTTTTCAGGCGGCCAGCGGGTCATCCCGCGCGGCCGCTATCTGCTCGCACAGCATGTCCATCTGGCTGCACCAGTATTCGCTGTCGCCGAATCAGGGGGAGTTGCGCGAGAAGTTCGGGTCGGTCCAGCGCCGCGCCAACCGAGAGTCATGGTGGACCAGGCACAGCGTGCGCAGGGGCGCGACGGGCGCTAACAGCTATCGCAGATAGCGCGCGCAGAGTCCCGGTGGAGTTGGACTCCTCTGGGGTTTTTTAACGCGCTGGCGCTTGCTTTCGACCCAGTGCAGCCATCCGAATTTTTGTTCCTATGCCTGGTCTGCAGCGATTGCTGTCATTGGTCAACGGCTGCTTTCCGGAGTTCAACTTCAAAGTTTTTCTGACTCGACGTTGGTTATTATTGGCGACAGATCAGTCTTGATAACTGGAAAAACCTTGTGGTAACCAAATTCTAAGGTGTGCCTAAATTTCATTTAAGCACACCAAATATTGCCGAAGATAATGTGTTGATTGTTTGCTACTTTCGATTGAGAATCCTTTCGGAGCACTCAATAAAACTACGTAGTGTAGGTGGGTAGTAAGTTGGATTCCATATCAAGATTGCAGGTGCAAGCACTTTATCGCCTCTAATTTTTACGAATTTCACGCCGTACACACGCGAGCGAGCCAGTGTGCTGGGCACAACGGAAACACCCAGGCCTTTTGCGACCATGGCCACAATAGTCAACCATTGACGGGCCGCATGAGCAATTTTTGGATGTATCCCGGCACGAGAGAAAATGGCAATCACGTTGTCATAGTTTGCAGGAGCTACATCCCGGGAAAACATCACAAAACGTTCATGGGCCAATTGTTTTAGTTCAATTGAATCGCGCTGCGCTTTGGCATGATCTTCGGGCAAGCAGATTACAAATTCATCTTCACCCATGGGCAGAGATGCCAACTGAGGTGGAACCGTAGAGGCATTCACAAACCCGGTATGAATCTGGCCGCGCAGTAGCTCATTAACCTGGTCTGCGCTGGACATCTCTCTGAGCACCACATCCACGTCAGGCATTTCTGCATTGAATCGCCTCACAATGTCCGGAACCTCCCGGTAGATCAGCGAACCAGTTACACCAATCTCAAGTCGTCCACGCATCCCTCTTGCGACGATTTTTGCCACATTCGAAGCCCGAGCCACCTGTTCCAAAATCTGGCGCGCTTCTTCCAGGAATGCCTCGCCGGCTTGGGTCAGCTCGACATGCTTGCTATCGCGAATCAAGAGCTGAACATCTAGCTCCTCTTCCAGAGACTTGATGGCGCTGCTCAAGGGCGGTTGAGTCATCGCGAGCTTGCTGGCTGCCCGCCCGTAATGCAACTCTTCAGCCAGGACGACAAAGTAGCGAAGAAAGTGAAGCTTCATGGGTGCAGCAACCTAGATGTGACGAGTGCAGATTATTTGTCAACAATTCTCAAAAAGAATTGCTCTAGCCAAAAACAGGATTGGACGCGAATGATTGCGAAAGGGAAGATGGGGGTGCATCGATTGACGAGACGATGCCCATTCCAACGACAACCGGAGACGCATCATGAAAAATTTGCCTCGTGCCCTGACCCTGGTGGCCAGCTTGTTGGCTGCTTCCGCGGCGATAAGCCAGACCTACCCTAATGCACCGGTCACGATGGTCGTGCCGTTTGCTGCTGGAAGCGGCACGGATTCCGTGGCACGCATTGTTGCCAAGAAACTCGGTGAGCGCCTGAATCAACCTGTGGTGATCGACAACCGAGCAGGTGCCAATGCGCAGATTGGTGCCCAGTTTGTGGCGAAAGCCAAGCCTGACGGTTACACCTTGTTCATGACGACCAACACGTCGCACTCAGCCAATCCCAGTCTGGTCCTCAATCTCAAGTATGACCCGATCAAAGACTTCACTCCGGTCGCCCGTGTGGGCGAACTTCCGTTCGCGTTGGTAGTGAATAAAAACGATCCCGCCAAATCGCTAAAAGGGTGGATCGATCAGGCCAAGGCCAACCCCGGAAAATTTTCTTATGCCACGCCGAACAGTACATCGCTGGTGGCCTCTGAAACCATCAAGCGGATGGCCGGCCTGGATGTTATGGGGGTCCCCTACAAATCGAGCCCGCAGGCCCTCACTGATTTGATCGGCGGGTCCGTGCAAATGTATGTCGTGGATCTGGGATCTGGCATGGGCATGATCAATGCGGGCAGCGTCCGGGTTCTGGGGGTCACCACGAAAGAGCCGCTGAAGTCGATGCCCGATGCAGTGCCCATCGCCAGGGAAGTCCCAGGATTTGACTTGACATCCTGGAACGGAATTTTCGGCCCCGCTGGCATGCCCAAGCCTGTCGTGGACAAGTTGAACTTGGAACTTCAAGAGGTTCTGGCAGACAAGGAAGTGCAAAAAGCGCTGAGCCTGCTGGGCTTTGAAACCTGGCCGACCAAGACGCCAGAGGAGTTTGCCAAATACGTGACGGACCAGCTGGCTCACTGGGGCACCCTCATCAAGCAGGCCGGTATCCGTCCGGAATAAACATGACGGCTCAGTATTCAGCTTCCACCTCCGGTCCGCTGGCAGGTGTGAAGATTCTCGACCTGACATCTGTCGTCATGGGGCCTTTTGCGACCCAGATCCTTGCCCAATTGGGCGCAGACGTCATCAAGGTGGAGACCCCGGAAGGCGACAACATGCGCCACGTGGGGCCCATGAAGCATGCCGGCATGGGTCCCATCTTCCTGCATGCCAACGCAGGTAAGAGAAGCATTGTCCTGGACCTCAAACATCCGGAAGGCCGCGAGGCGGCCCTGAAGATGGCGGAAGGTTGCGATGTGTTCATCAGCAATGTTCGACCTCAGGCGTTGACTCGCCTGGGGATGGAGTACGAAGCCGTGCGTCAGCGCAACCCGCGCATCATCCACGTAAGTTGCTGCGGATTTGATCAGGACGGCCCCGATGCCGCCCGGCCCGCTTACGACGACCTGATCCAGGGTGCCACCGGCGTTCCGTGGCTGATGAGGCAATACGGATCACCCGATCCCACTTATGTTCCAACCACGTTGGCAGACCGCGTGACAGGCTTGCACACTGTTTACGCCGTCACGGCTGCGTTATATGCCCGCAGCCAATCAGGCGTGGGACAGGCCGTGGTGGTGCCCATGTTTGAAGCCATGGCTCAGTTCATTCTGGGGGACCACATGGCTGGCCTGACCTTCGATCCACCGATTGGAAAACCCGGCTACGCCCGACTGCTGACGCCACACCGCAAGCCGTACCTCACCAGCGATGGCATGTTGTGTGTCCTGATCTACAACGATAAACACTGGAAAAGTTTTTTTGAAGCCATAGGCGAGACCGAGGGACTCGCGCGTGATCCACGCTTTTCTACGCACAGCGCGCGGGCGGCCAACATCGATGAGGTGTATGCCGAAGTCGCTCGCCTCATGCGCACCCGCACCACTGCGCAATGGCGCTCACTGCTGGACGCCGCCGACGTACCCAACATGCCGATGAACAGTCCGGAGGACCTGCTGGTCAATCCACAACTTCGTGCCACGGGGTTTGTCAGCGACATGGCTCATCCGACAGAGGGACCCATGCACACGCTTGCTCATCCAACGAAGTGGTCGGCCACGCCACCCGCGCGGAGCTTTTCACCTGCGCCACGGTTAGGTGAACACACCCGGCAACTCCTGGAAGAAGCCGGCTACACCCCTGAGCGCATCAACGCCCTGCTCGAGCAGGGCGCTTGCCGAATTGACACCTGAAAGGAATAACAACATGCAACCAAGTTACCTGGTCCGCGCTGCCGATGTGCCGGCTTATCAGCCCGCCAATCACCATCACACCCAGAATCAACGGCTGATTGGCCCCGAGACCGTCGGCGCCCAACAAATGGAAGTGTTGATGGGAACGCTGCATAAGGGTGGTGGGGCCTTGCCCCATGCCCATCCTGGCATTGAGCAAGCATGCTACCTGCTGGAAGGCACCGCCCATGTTGAGGTGGCCGGCCAGTCTTTCGACATGGCACCAGGCGATACCTGTTTTTTCCCGGCCGATCAGATGCATGTCTTCACCGTCACCAGTGACACCCCTGTGAAGCTCCTGGTGATGTACAGCCCACCCTACTGCGAATCGCCTGACAAGGTGATTCGCCCCGGCAACACCATTTCGAACGGATCCACCGAATGAATTTCGCCCGTACCCCTGAACAGGAACAAATCCGCGACGCCATTGAACGTGTTTGCGTACCCTTCGATGCGGACTACTGGTTGCGCAAAGACCAGGAAGGCGGATTTCCTGATGATTTTCACCATGCGCTGGCCGAGTCTGGCTGGCTGGGTATCGCCATGCCCGAGGCGTATGGCGGTGCAGGTTTGGGCATCAGTGAGGCGGCGCTCATGATGCATACGATTTCTGCAACAGGTGCCGGTTTGTCCGGTGCCTCTGCGGTTCACATGAATATTTTTGGCCTGCACCCTGTGGTGGTATTCGGCACTGACGAACAAAAGCAGCGCTGGTTGCCACCGCTGATTGCAGGCACGGATCGGGCCTGCTTCGGCGTGACCGAACCCAATACCGGTCTCAACACCCTGAAGCTCAAGACGCGTGCTGTGCGTGATGGCGATCACTATGTCGTACACGGCCAGAAAGTCTGGATCAGCACAGCCCAAGTGGCCAACAAGATATTGTTGCTGGCGCGCACTACCCCGATCGAAGAATGCAAGGGTACGGAAGGACTGAGTCTGTTCTACACCGATATGGATCGCAGCAAGGTAGAAGTCCGTGAAATTGAAAAATTGGGTCGCAAGTGCGTTGACTCCAATCAGGTGTTCATTGATGGTCTGCGCATTCCTGTGGAAGACCGTGTTGGGGAAGAAGGCAAAGGCTTTAGCTACATCCTGCATGGCCTGAACCCGGAGCGAATCTTGATCGCCAGTGAGGCTGTGGGCCTTGGTCGCGCAGCACTCAAACGCGCCGCAGGTTATGCCAATGAGCGCGAAGTGTTTGGTCGCCCGATTGGTCAAAACCAGGGCATACAGCACCCACTGGCAAAATCTTGGATGGAGCTGGAAGCAGCCGAATTGATGGTTCAGAAAGCAGCATGGCTTTATGACCAGCATTTGCCGTGTGCGGCAGAAGCCAACAGCGCCAAGTACCTTGCCGCAGAAGCTTGCTACCACGCTTGCGAGAACGCCATCTTCACCCATGGCGGTATGGGCTATGCCAAGGAATACCACGTGGAACGCTATCTGCGTGAGTCCTGGATTCCCCGTTTGGCACCCGTGAGCCCTCAACTCATCTTGTGCTTCATTGCTGAAAAAGTGTTGGGTCTGCCCAAGTCCTACTGAGTCAAGGAGAGCCACATGCCAATGAGCTGGCAAAACCTGGAAGTGGCCGCTGTCAGCCTTGAGCGGTCCGATCTTCGCGAGCTCATTGCCGCTTTTAGCCGGATCCCCCTCCCAAGTCTCACCCCACCAGCGGCTCCTCCTGCATCGCCTCGATCTGCTCGTGCAGCATGTCCACCTGGCCTTTCCAGTAGTCGCTGCTGCCGAACCACGGGAAGTTGATGGGGAAGATCGGGTCTTGCCAGCGGCGGGCCAGCCAGGCGCTGTAGTGGATCAGGCGCAGGGTGCGCAGCGGTTCGATGAGGGCCAGCTCGCGGCGGTCGAAGGGGCGGAACTGCTCGTAGCCGTCGAGCAGGGCGCCGAGCTGGTGGGTGCGCTGGCGCCGGTCGCCCGACAGCAGCATCCACAGGTCCTGCACGGCGGGGCCCATGCGGGCGTCGTCCAGGTCCACGAAGTGCGGGCCGCCGCGGCCCCAATCGTCGAGCGGGGTCCAGAGGATGTTGCCGGGGTGGCAGTCGCCGTGCAGGCGCAGCGGGGTGGCGTCTTGGAGGCCAAAGGGGCCTGCGGCGTTGGTATCGCCTGCGCTGCCAGCAATCAAATCAAGCGCTTTGTCGCAAGCGTTGCGCCAGGCCGATTGCACGTCGAGCGGGATCAGGTCGTGCGCCAGCAGCCAGTCGCGCGGCTCGGTGCCGAACTGGGCAAGGTTGAGCGCGGGGCGGTGGGTGAAGGGCCGCGCTGCGCCCACGGTGTGGATGCGCGCCAGAAAGCGGCCAATCCATTCGAGCACCTCGAAATCGTCCAGCTCGGGCTGGCGGCCGCCGCGCCAGGGGCTGACCGAGAACATGAAGCCGCCGTGCGGGTGCAGCGTGCGCCCGTCCCGCACCAGCGGCCCCACGGCGGGCACCTCGGCGGCCATGAGGTCGGCGGCGAAGGCGTGTTCTTCGAGGATCTGCGCCTCGCTCCAGCGGCCGGGGCGGTAGAACTTGGCGACCACGCGTTCGCCGTCTTCCAGCGTGACCTGGTAGACGCGGTTTTCGTAGGATGACAGCGCCATCAGCCGGCCATCCCCATACAGGCCCACGCTGGCCAGCGCGTCGAGCACGGCGTCGGGGGTCAGGGTGGCAAAGGGGTGCGCACCAGGCGCTTCGGGGGAAATGTGCATCGGGCCATTGTCGCCCGGCTGCAGTGGCCCCACCGCGGGCATGGCAGGGCGCCTGGCATGCCCGGAATCTTGGATGAATGGACTCTGCCACCCGGTGGCATTGCGCAAGAAGCTCTATTTTTAATAGGAAAAGACGGGTGGATACAGCCGCCCCGTTGGGGCTTACTCGCTGTATTCGCGTGCCAGCTGGGCAAAGGGCAGGGCCTGCTTGACCAGGATGACGGTACAGGGCGCGTCGCGGGCCACGCGCATGGGCACGGTGGCGATGAAGCGCTGGGTCTGCAGCCCATGCGTGGCGGCGCCCAGGATCATCATGCTGACCTGGTTGCCCTCGGCGTAGCGCACCAGCGCCTGGGCCACGTCGCCCGCTTCGAGGACGTGGTAGCTCACGCTGTGGCCCGCCAGGTCGAGCGGTTCGGCCCATTGCCTGAGCCGGGCGCGGTGCTGGCGGTGCAGCGCGGTTTCGCTGTGTTCGCTGTCGGTGCTGCTGCTGGCCGAGGGCGAGATCACGGTGACGCAGGCCAGCCGCGCACCCGGGCGGATGCCCAGCGAGCGCCCCACGGCCTGGCGCAGCGAATACAGGGTGGCATCGGTCACGTCGTCGTGCGGCACGGCCACCATGACGATGGGCACTTCTTCGATCTGGCGCGTGGGCAGCGGGCTGGGCTGGTAGTGCATGCCGGCGGCCTTGATCCAGCGCTTGAAGTGTGTGCGTGCGCCCGGGCCGCGCTGGCGCTGGCCGCGCTCGGTGATGGGCACCTGGTCGGGGTGGGCCAGGTCGAAGGCCAGGTGCGCGGCCGAGGGGTGGCGTTTGGCGGCCTCGGGCTCCAGGCAGCGCAGGATGGTTTCCTGCAGCCATTCGGGCAGGTCGGGGCGGTGCTGGCGCGGCGGCACGGGCGACATCCACAGGCGCTGGCGCAGGCCGCCTGGCGTGGTGGGCGCGCCAAAGGGCAGCTCGCCCGTGGCCAGTTCGTACAGCATGACGCCGATGGCAAAGATGTCGCTGCGCGGGTCGCCGCGCACGCCCACCACCTGCTCGGGCGCGATCCAGGCGGGCGAACCCACGGCGCGGCGCAGCTCTTCGGCCAGCAGGTCGGGGTAGTGGGCGTGGCACGACAGGCCAAAGTCGAGCAGCACGGCATGGTCGTCGTGGGTGAACAGCACGTTGCCGGGTTTCAGGTCGAGGTGGCAGACGTTCTGCTGGTGCAGGCTGTGCGCGGCACGCCCCATGGCGGCGCCCAGGCGGGCGATGGTTGCCACGCCGGGCCGCCCGGCCATGTCCAGCCAGTGCTGCAGGGTGCGGCCCGTCAGGTATTCCATGACCAGGTAGGGCAGGCGCTCCAGGTCGCCCGCGGCAACAAAGCGTGGCACATGGGGGCCGGTGAGCACGGGCAGGATCTGCAGCTCGACCTCGAAGCTGACGATGTTCTCGGCGCCGTCGCCCGCCGTCATGCGCGGGATCTTCATGGCCAGCGGAAACCCCGGGTTGGGCGCGCCCACCGCGTATTCCACGCGGTAGATATGGGCCATGCCGCCCGAATGGATGCATTCGAGTACGGTGAAGCCATCGATTTCGGTGCCGGGTTCGAGCAGCTTCATCGGCCGGCCTCCAGCCGCAGGGCAAAGTAGTCGGGCATGGCACTCGTGGCCCGAATGGCGGCGGCAGCGGCGGCATGGTCGTAGGGCACGCGCTCAAAGCGCAGCAGCCAGGCGTCGGTGTCGAGCAGTGCGTACATGGCGCGCGGGTCACCGTCGCGCGGCTGGCCCACCGAGCCGATGGTGGCCACCCATTGCCGGCGTGGCGCCACCGGAATGGCCACGCCTGGCTGGGGCGCAAAGCGCATGAGCCCCCGCCCGGTGCCACGGTAGTACAGCGTCTGCTGGTGCACATGGCCGCAGAACACATGGCGGATGCCGGGGCGCTGGGTGGCGGCGTCCAGGCACTGGCCCGCCACGGCTTCGTTGTCCACATAGCGCCAGCGCTCGGGCGCGTCGGCGCTGGCATGCACCAGCAGGACACCGCCCACCTCGGCGACGAGGGGCAGGCTGGCGAGAAAGGCGCGTTCCGGCGGCGTGAGCTGGTCGTGGGTCCAGCCGGCCCCATGGGCGGCCACGGTGCCGGCGGCCCGGTCACCTGGGGCCGGGGGCTGCACGGCCAGGGCGTCGTGGTTGCCACCGATCACGCAGTGGCCACCCGCCACCAGGGCCATGGCCTGCCGCACCACATAGCCGGGGTCGGCGCCATAGCCCACCAGGTCGCCCAGCCAGGCAAAGTGCTGCGCGCCCTGCGTGCGGGCGTGGTCCATGCAGGCGTCGAGCGCCTGGCGGTTGGAATGAATGTCTGACAGCAGCGCCAGCTTCATCGGTGCCTCCTTGATGGCACCATCCTAGCCGAGGCCTGCGGGCATGCCACCAGAAGGTTCTGCCGGCGGTCTGTCAGAGCCCAAGGCCCACCGGCGCTGCCCGGTGCCTCAGACCAGTGTGAGCGTCACGTCGATGTTGCCACGCGTGGCGTTGGAGTAAGGGCAGATCTGGTGGGTGGCATCCACCAGGGCCTGCGCTGTGGCACGGTCCATGCCAGGCAGGCTGATGGCCATGCGCACGGCAATGCCATAGCCCGCGCCGAGCTTGCCCAGGTCCACGCTGGCGTCAATGGCCAGGTCCTGGGGCAGGGTGATCTTCTGCTGGCCGGCCACGGCCTTCATGGCACCGATGAAGCAGGCCGAGTAGCCGGCCGCGAACAGTTGCTCGGGGTTGGTGCCCGTGCCGGCGGTGCCGGGGGGCGACAGCTTGATGTCCAGGCGGCCATCATCGGTGCGCGAGGCGCCGTCGCGGCCCCCGGTGGTGTGGGCGTGGGCGGTGTACAGAACTTTTTCAAGCGAGGCCATGGTGTCTTCCTTTGCAGGTAATGCCCGCAGCGCGGGACGGGGAGGGAACGTGAACGGGTGGATGCCATCAAGGCGCGCTCAGCCGGCCGCGCAGGGTCTTGAGCTGGCCGGTCAGTGCCGCTAGCTCGGGTCGCGTGCACTGGCTGCGTTGCAGCACGCAGGGCGGGATGCGTTCTGCGGCATCGCGCAGCGACCGCCCTGCGGGCGTGAGGCGGATGCGCACACGCCGCTCGTCCTCGGTGTCGCGCAGGCGGGCAATCAGCCCCGATGCTTCGAGCCGCTTGAGCAGCGGGGTGAGCGTGCCCGAATCCAGGTACAGGCGCTCGCCCAATGCGTTGACCGTGATGCCGTCGCCCTCCCACAGCACCAGCATCACCAGGTATTGGGGGTAGGTCAGGCCGAGGGCTTCCAGCAGGGGCTTGTACAGCTTGGTCATGGCCAGCGAAGCCGAATACAGCGCAAAGCACACCTGGTTGTCCAGTTGCAGCGTGGCGGGGCTGGGTGAAAGGGGCGTGGTCTTGCGTGGCATGGTTCGTATTTTTGCTGGCAATTGAATTGCGCGCAATTCAATTGCTAGAAACCTTTTTCGTGAGAAGGACTTCTGGCGACTCGCCGTGCCGAAAAAAAGGCGCCCTCGGGCGCCTTGTGCCGTGCCCCGCGTCGCCGCAAGGTTCAGTAGCTGTAAACGCCCCGGCCGGTCTTGCGGCCCAGGCGGCCAGCGGCCACCATTTCGCGCAGCAGCGGGCAGGCGCGGTACTTGCTGTCGCCAAACTCGGCCAGGTACACGTCCATCACCGCGAGGCACACATCGAGGCCCACCATGTCGGCCAGGGCCAGCGGGCCGATGGGCTGGTTGCAGCCCAGCTTCATGCCGGCGTCGATGTCCTCGGGCGTGGCCAGGCCTTCGGCCAGCACGAAGAAGGCTTCGTTGATCATGGGCACCAGGATGCGGTTGACCACAAAACCGGGGTTGTTCTTGACGGTGATGGGGCTCTTGCCCAGCGCCACGGCCATGGCCTTGACTGCGTCGTGCGTGGCATCGCTGGTCTGCAGGCCGCGGATGATTTCCACCAGCGCCATCATCGGCACCGGGTTGAAGAAGTGCATGCCGATGAACTTGTCGGCGCGGCTGGTGGCGGCGGCCAGCTTGGTGATGGAGATCGACGAGGTGTTGGAGGCGATGATCACGTCGGGGCCGACGATGCCGTCGACCTGCTGGAGGATCTTGAGCTTGAGCTCGTAGTTCTCGGTGGCGGCCTCGATCACCAGCTGGGCGGCCTTGAGTTCGTCGTAGCGGGTGGAGACCTTGATGCGCGCCAGGGCAGCATCCTTGTCGGCGGCGCTGATCTTTTCCTTCTTGATCAGGCGGTCCAGGCTGCCGGCCACGGTGGCCAGGCCTTTTTGCACGGCGGCGTCAGAAATATCCACCATCACCACGCTGATGCCCGACACGGCGCAGGCCTGCGCGATGCCGTTGCCCATGGTGCCGGCGCCAATGATGCCAACGGTTTGAATCGTCATAGAAAAAGCCCTCTTCATAAGTGAAACAGACAGCCGAGATGGTAAGGGGAGCGCATCTCCGTTCGGTTATCGTGTCCGCAGACCGCCGCACCACAGGGCGGAAGAGACAAGCATCCATGTTCGACTACATCGTGATCGGGGGCGGATCGGCCGGCGCCGTGCTGGCAGGGCGCCTGACCGAAGACACCGGTGTGCGCGTGTGCCTGCTGGAGGCAGGGCCCGCCGACAAAAGCGTTTTCATCCATTGCCCCGCCGGGCTGGCCGTGATGGCGAAGTTCGAAAGCAACAGCTGGGGGCAGGCCACCACGCCGCAGCCCGCGCTCAACGGGCGCCAGGGGTGCCAGCCCCGGGGCAAGGTGCTGGGGGGCTCGAGTTCGATCAATG
Organism: Acidovorax sp. JHL-9; assembly: GCF_000426205.1. NCBI lineage: Bacteria > Pseudomonadati > Pseudomonadota > Betaproteobacteria > Burkholderiales > Comamonadaceae > Acidovorax > Acidovorax sp. JHL-9. The sequence goes on along the minus strand of NZ_AUEX01000012.1, from coordinate 40,864 downwards.
CCATGGTGTACGTGCGCGGCCAGCCTGCCGATTACGAGCACTGGGCGGAGCAGGGCAACCCCGGCTGGGGCTGGGACGATGTCAAGCCCTACTTTTTGCGCGCTGAAAACAACGAGCGCGGCGCGGACGCATGGCATGGCCAGGGTGGCCCGCTGAACGTGGCCGATCTGCGCGCGCCCCACCGGTTCAGCCAGCTTTTCACCGAGGCCGGGGTCCAGGCCGGCTACCCGCACAACCCCGATTTCAACGGCGCCACGCAGGAAGGCGTGGGCCTGTACCAGGTCACGCACAAGAACGGCGAGCGCCACAGCGTGGCCAAGGGCTATCTCACCCCGCACCTCGCGCGGCCCAACCTGCAGGTCATCACCCAGGCGCATGCCACGCGGGTGCTGCTGGAGGGCCGCCGCGCCGTGGGTGTGGAGTACCGCCAGGGCGGCCAGCTGCACCAGGTGCGGGCCGCGCGCGAGGTGCTGCTGAGCGCCGGCGCGCTGCTGTCGCCGCAGCTGCTGATGCTGTCGGGCATCGGCCCGGGGGCACCACTGCAGCGCCATGGCATCGCGGTGCAGCACGACCTGCCCGGCGTGGGGGCACACCTGCACGACCATCCGGACGTGGTGCAGGTCATGGATGCGCCGGGCCTGACCGACCTGTTCGGGCTGTCGCTGCCCGGCATGCTGAACGTGGTGCGTGGCATGCTGCAGTGGCGCCGCTGCCGCACCGGCATGCTCACGACCAATTTCGCGGAGGCCGGGGGCTTTATCAAGAGCGATCCCTCCGAGCCGGCGCCTGATCTGCAACTGCATTTCGTGATCGGCAAGCTGCTGGACCATGGCCGCAAGACCGTGCTGGGCCATGGTTACTCGTCGCATGTCTGCCCGCTGCAGCCCAGGAGCCGCGGCACCGTCTCGCTGGCCAGCAAGGACCCGCTGCAGCTGCCGCTGGTGGACCCCCGTTTCCTGAGCGATCCCGACGACATGGCGCGCATGGTGCGCGGTGTGCAGCGGATGCGCCACATCCTGGGTCAACCGGCGCTGGCGCGGTTCGGCGCGAAGGAACTGGCTGCCTCGGCCGGCGCCCGCACCGATGCGCAGATCGAGCAGTTCATCCGCCAGCATGCCGACACCATCTACCACCCCGTGGGCTCCTGCCGCATGGGACCGGGCCCGCTGGATGTGGTGGATGCCCAGTTGCGCGTGCATGGCCTCTCGGGCCTGCGCGTGGTGGACGCGTCCATCATGCCGCGCATCGTCAGCGGCAACACCAACGCACCCACGGTGATGATTGCCGAAAAGGCGGTGGATTTGTTGCGCGCTGCGGCGTAAGGCCGGATAAGGGGGATTCTGGTCGGCAGGGCTTGTCTGAAAAGCGCTGGCAGCGATATGAAAACCAGCGATTTCAGACGCGAAACCGCCGGCGCGTGAGCGCCAGCGCCACCCAGAAGGCCACCACGGTGGTCACCACCAGCACGAGCCCGTGGCGCAGCGCGTGGTCGGGCCACTGGTCCATGAACAGCGGCCGCACCAGCTCGACGGCATTGGTCAGCGGCAGCCAGTCGGAGATGGCGTGCACGATGGGCGGCAATTGCTCGCGCGGAAAGAACACGCCCGACAGGAACATCATGGGCGTGAGCACCAGCGTGAAGTAGTAGGTGAAGAAGTCGTAACCCTGGGCCAGCGCGTTGAAGATGAGCGCAATGCTGGAGAACATGATGCCCACCCCCAGCAGCACCGGCCAGGCCACCAGCAGTTTGGGGCTGTGGCTGATGGAGAGCGCCAGCATCACGCCCATGATGGCGGTCACGGTGAACAGCGCCTTGAACGCGGCCCACAGCATCTCGGCCAGCACCACGTCGTCCAGGCTGATGGGCGCGTTCATGATGCCGTCCCAGGTTTTCTGCACATGCATGCGCGAGAACGCCGAATACAGTGCCTCGAAGCTGGCGGCGTTCATGGCGCTCATGCAGATCGAGCCGCTGGCCAGGAACAGGATGTAGGGCACCTTTTGCCCGCCCACGCTCAGCTCGCCCACCAGCGCGCCCATGCCGTAGCCAAAGGCCACCAGCCACATCAGCGGCTCGGCGATGTTGCCCACCAGGCTGGGGACGGCCAGCTTGCGCCACACCAGCAGGTTGCGCAGGAACACCGGCCAGCAGCGGGCGGAAAGGCGGGGTGGGCGCCACACCGACGCAGCGGGCGGGGCGGCGGTGGCGGGTGTAGACGAGGCAGTAGGCATGGGCTGATTGTGCGACGGCCAGGCAAAGGGTGGGCAAGCGCATGCGCGCCAACTGCCGGCGCGCCGCATGGGCGTACTTTTAACGGTTTAAAAGGGCTGTGGCGCCTGCCCTGTAAGCGCAAATAGCTATTAACTTGAAAGCGAATCCTGTGCGCTCAACCATCTTCCCGGATCTGCCGCCCGGTGAGCTTGAGGAACAGATCCTCCAGGTTGGCCGGCCGGTGCAGTGTGCGCAGATGGCCCTGCTGGCCCAGCGCCTGCAGCAGCGGCTGGGCGTTCTGGGTGTAGAAGAAAACGGTCTCGCCGCTGACCTCCACGCGCGCGGCCAGCGCGCGCAGGCCATGGTCCTGGGCCAGGGCCACGGCACCTACGCCATAGACCTCGACCACGTCGGGCTCCAGGTGCTGGGCGATCAGCTCGCGCGGGCGGCCCTCGGCGATCTTCCTGCCATGGTCGAGCACCAGCAGGCGGGAGCACAGGCGTTCGGCCTCGTCCATGAAATGGGTGGTGAGCAAAATCGACTTGCCCTGCTGCAGCAGCCGTTGCAGGCGCTCCCACATCAGGTGGCGGGCCTGGGGGTCGAGGCCCGTGGTGGGTTCATCAAGCAGTAGCAGGCGCGGGTCGTTCACCAGCGCCCGGGCCAGCGACAGGCGCCGTTTCATGCCGCCCGACAGCCCGCCGGGCCTGGCATGCGCCTTGTGCGTGAGCGCCGCGAATTCGAGCAGCAGAGGCACGCGCTCGTCCATCACCGCGCCCTTGAGGCCGAAGTAGCGGCCGAACACGCGCAGGTTCTCGGCGCAGGTGAAATCCGGGTCCAGCGTGTCGAACTGGGTCACCACGCCCAGCTGGGCCTTGATGGCCAGGGCATCGCGGGGCATCAGCAGCGGGGGCGCGCCCGTCCCCGGGTCAAACTGCACGCTGCCGCCGTCGGGGGCGGTGTGCCCCAGGCACATGCGGATGGTGGTGGTCTTGCCGGCGCCATTGGGGCCGATCACGCCCAGGCATTCACCGGGGGCAATGGCGAACGAGACACCATCGACCACCAGGGTGTCGCCGTAGCGCTTGCTCAGCTGCGAGGCGGTGAAGAGTTCCGTCATGGGCCGATTGTGGGCGATCTGCCGGGTGCCCGTGCCGGGAAGTCGGAGCAGCCGGATTCGTGTGACAAGTGGCTGCAGCGGTTTCCGGGTAATCGCTGGCAGCTATTGGAAACGAAGTGATTGACGGCCGCGCCGGCACCCGGTGTCAACGCGCGGGCCTACTGGAACGCCACCTCGGCGAAGCTGCGCAGCTTGCGGCTGTGCAGGCGCTGCACGCCGCCCTGGCGCAGGATCTCGACGGCGCGCATGCCGATGCGCAGGTGCTGGTCCACGCGTTCCCGGTAGAAGTGGTTGGCCATGCCGGGCAGCTTGATCTCGCCGTGCAGGGGCTTGTCGCTCACGCACAGCAGGGTGCCGTAGGGCACGCGGAAGCGGAAGCCGTTGGCGGCGATGGTGGCGCTTTCCATGTCCAAGGCCACGGCGCGGCTCTGGCTGAAGCGGCGCTGGGGCAGGTTGTCGGGCAGCAGCTCCCAGTTGCGGTTGTCGGTGCTGGCCACGGTGCCGGTGCGCATGATGCGCTTGAGTGCGTCGCGGCCCATGCGCGTGACGTCGGCCACGGCCTGCTCCAGCGCCAGCTGGATCTCCGACAGCGCCGGAATGGGCACCCACAGCGGCAGCTCTTCATCGAGCACATGGTCCTCGCGCACATAGGCGTGGGCCAGCACGTAGTCGCCCAGCTGCTGGGTGTTGCGCAGGCCGGCGCAGTGGCCCAGCATCATCCAGGCGTGCGGGCGCAGCACGGCGATGTGGTCGGTGATGGTCTTGGCGTTGGCCGGGCCCACGCCGATGTTGACCATGGTGATGCCGCTGCGGTCGGCGCGCATGAGGTGGTAGGCCGGCATCTGCGGCAGGCGCGGCGGGGCGGCGCCCAGCGCGTCGCCATCTTCAGCGGCCAGGCCCGCGCGGCGCGTGACCACGTTGCCGGGCTCGATGAAGGCGATGTATTCGCTGTCCGGATTGGCCATTTCGGCGTGGCCCAGGCGCACGAACTCGTCGATGTAGAACTGGTAGTTGGTGAACAGCACGAAGTTCTGGAACCACTCGGGCTGCGTGCCTGTGTAGTGGCGCAGGCGGTGCAGCGAATAGTCCACGCGCGGCGCGGTGAACAGCGACAGCGGCTGCGCCTCGCCGGGGCGGTGCCGGTGGGTGCCGTTGGCGATGCCGTCGTCCATGGCGGCCAGGTCGGGCAGGTCGAACAGGTCGCGCATCAGCATGCGGCGCTCGGGGCTCAGCGTGCCCTCCACATGGTCGTGCTCGGCGAACGAGAAGTGGATGGGGATGGGGTGGGCGCTGGTGCCCACCTCCAGCTCCACGCCGTGGCTGTGGCGCAGCAGGCGGAACTGCTCGGCGTAGTAATCGGCAAACAGGTCGGGGCGGGTGAGGGTGGTTTCGTAGCGACCGGGGCCTTCCACGAAGCCGTAGGCCAGCTGGCTGTCGGCCCGCGCCACGGTGGTGGTGTGCACGCGCACGAAGGGGTAGAACGCGCGCACGGCGCCGTCAGGCGTCTCGCCGGCCACGAAACGCTGCATGGCAGTGCGCAGGTGGCCGATCTGCTGCTGGTAGATGCGCTGCACCTGGGCCAGCGCTTCGGCGGGATCGGTGTGGCGGGTGGGGGCGATGAAATCGGGGATCTGCGGCATGCGCCTATTGTCCACACGCGGGCGCAGCCGGTGTGACAGGGATCTGCATTCCGGCCAGCAAAGACCGCTGCGCGGCCTCTGGGAGATCGTCAAAACGTTCTTGCGTGATGCCTGCCTCGGGGCAATTGCGCAGGACGTGGAACCTGCGCCGTCGGCCCAACGGCCCGTTGTGTCACCATGAGCGATGGTTTGACAGAGAGGTGCACAAGCCCCATGCAGGATCTGGCAGGTTTTTCCACGGCACTGGCCGTGCTGGCGAGCGCGACGGGATGCGGTTTGCTCATGGGTATCGAGCGCGAGCGTCGCAAGGGCGAGGGGCCGGGCCGGGCGCCGGCCGGGGTGCGGTCGTTCACGTTGGCGTCCATTGGCGGGGCGGCGGCCGCGCTGACGGCCATGGAGGCTCTGGTGGTGGTCGGGGCCGCGTTGGTGGCCGCTTTGACCGTGGTGGCCTATGCCCGCGACCGCTCGGGCGACCCGGGGGTGACCACCGAAATCGCGCTGCTGCTGGCCTACCTGATCGGGGTGACCTGCGCGCGCGACCAGTTGCTGGCCGCCGCGCTGGCAGTGGTGGTGACGGGGCTGCTGGCACTGCGGGATGCGTTGCACCAGTTCTCCAGCCAGTGGCTGCAGCCCGGCGAGGTGCGCAGCGGGCTCATTCTGGCGGCACTGGCCCTGCTGGTGTATCCGCTGGCTCCCGACACGCCCTTGTGGCAGGGGGCGCTGAACCCGCGCCTGGTGGTGCGCCTGGTCATCGTGCTGCTGGTGATCCAGTCGCTGGCGCATGTGGCCAAGCGGCTGATGCAGGCGCGCCATGCGCTGGCGCTGTCGGTGCTGGCGTCGGGGTTTGTGTCGAGCACCGCCACCATTGCCAGCCTCGGCATGGAGGTGCGTGCAGGGCAGGCCACGCCGCGCGTCCATGGGGCGGCTGCCGTGCTGTCGTGCGTGGCCACCATGGTCCAGATCGTGGTGGTTGCCGCTACGGTGCAGCCCCAGTGGCTGGCACGGCTGTGGTTGCCCGCCCTGGCGGGTGGCTGTGTTGCGGCGGCCCTGGGGTGGTGGGGCGGGCGCGGTGTGGTGCACCGGCAGGTGCCCGCGCACGCCGCCGAGGGTGAGGCGGTGGCCGGCATGTTGCCCGACATGCCCATGTTCAAGCTGCGCGACGCCTTGCTCATTGCGGCCCTGCTCACGGGCATCCAGGTGGGGGTGCACCTGCTGACGGCATGGCAAGGCGATGCGGGCATGCTGGCCGGTGCCCTGCTGGCGGCCCTGGCAGATGTGCACGCAGCCACGGCCGCGGTGCTGGTGCGGGGCGGCCCGGACAGCGTTGCGGCACCCGCCATTGCGTCTGCGCTGATGGTGGCGCTGCTGGTGCATGCCGGCAGCAAAAGCGCGGTGGCGCTGGCCATCGGCGGCTGGCGCTATGCGCTGGCCGTGGCGCCGGGCATTCTGGCGCACACGCTGGCCTTTGTGGGGGTGCTGCTGGCCCTGCAATAGCCATCCGCGGGTGCTGGGGTACCCTGGCCAGGACAGGGGCACCGGATAATCGGCCCATGACCTCCAAAGACAACCAAGCCCGCACTGATTTCAGCACGCTGGCCCTCAGCCCTGCCATGCTGGCCAACCTGCAGCAGCTGGGCTACACGCAAATGACGCCCATCCAGGCGGCCAGCCTGCCGCCTGCGCTGCTGGGCAAGGACCTGATCGCCCAGGCCAGCACCGGCAGCGGCAAGACCGCCGCGTTTGCCCTGGCCCTGCTGGCCAAGCTCAACCCCCGCCGTTTTGCGGTGCAGGCCCTGGTGCTGTGCCCCACGCGCGAGCTGGCCGACCAGGTGACCACCGAGATCCGCCGCCTGGCGCGCGCGGAGGAAAACATCAAGGTCGTGACCTTGTGCGGCGGCGTGCCGCTGCGCGGCCAGATGCTGAGCCTGGAGCATGGCGCCCACATCGTGGTGGGCACGCCCGGACGCGTGATGGACCACCTGGAACGCCAGCACCTCACGCTGGAGGCGCTGAACACCCTGGTACTCGATGAGGCCGACCGCATGCTCGACATGGGCTTCTTCGACGACATCGCCACCGTGGCCCGCCAGTGCCCCGCACAGCGCCAGACCCTGCTGTTCTCGGCGACCTACCCCGAAGGCATCGCCAAGCTCAGCGCCCAGTTCATGCAGTCGCCCGTGCAGATCACCGTGCAGGCCCAGCATGCCGAGGGCAAGATCGAGCAGCGCTGGTACGAGGTGAAGAACAGCGAGCGCCTGCATGCGGTGTCGCTGCTGCTCAACCACTTCCGGCCCGAATCCTCCATCGCGTTCTGCAACACCAAGCAGCAGTGCCGCGACCTCGTGGCCGTGCTGCAGGCCCAGGGCTTCAGCGCGCTGGCGCTGTTTGGCGAGCTGGAGCAGCGCGAGCGCGACCAGGTGCTGGTGCAGTTTGCCAACAAGAGCTGCTCGGTGCTGGTGGCCACCGACGTGGCAGCGCGGGGGCTCGACATTGCCAACCTGGCCGCTGTGATCAATGTGGACGTGACGCCCGACCCCGAGGTGCACATCCACCGCATCGGCCGCACGGGCCGGGGCGATGCCGAGGGCCTGGCGCTGAACCTGGCCAGCCTGGACGAGATGGGCAGCGTGGGCAAGATCGAGCAGCTGCAGGGCCGCGAATCGCGCTGGTTCCCGCTGGCCGACCTCGCGCCCACGGGCAGCGGCCCGCTGGTGCCGCCCATGGTCACCCTCCAGATCATCGGCGGCCGCAAGGAGAAGATCCGCGCGGGCGACGTGCTGGGCGCGCTGACCGGCGACATGGGTTACACCCGCGCGCAGATCGGCAAGATCAACGTGAATGACTTTTCCACCTATGTGGCGGTGGACCGCGCCATCGGCGCCCAGGCCGTCCAGCGCCTGAACAGCGGGCGCGTCAAGGGCAAGACCGTCAAGGCGCGGCTGGTGACGGGCGAAGCGTGATCAGCCTGCTGCAGCGCGTGCGGCAGGCGCGCGTGGAGGTGGATGGGCAAGTCGTGGGGGCCATTGGCCCCGGCCTGCTGGTGCTGGTGTGCGCCGAGCGCGGCGACACCGAGGCCGAGGCCGACAGGTTGCTGGCCAAACTTCTGAAGCTGCGCATCTTCAGTGACGACGCGGGCAAGATGAACCGCAGCGTGCAGGACCTGGACGGCCAGGGCATGGCCGGCGGCTTGCTGCTGGTCAGCCAGTTCACTTTGGCGGCCGACACCACGGGTGGCAACCGCCCCAGCTTCACGCAGGCGGCGGCGCCAGATGACGGGCGCAGGCTCTATGACTACCTGGTGGCGCAGGCCCGTGCTGCACATGCCACGGTGGCCACCGGCCAGTTTGCCGCCGACATGCAGGTCCATCTGGTGAACGACGGGCCGGTGACGATTCCCCTGCGCGTGGCGCCTGCCGCCGGTTGATTGCACTGGCGCCCCTACCGCTGTCATCCCAACCGGGATGGACAGGACTACCATGTATTTTTTCGCAGGAGTTTTCCATGTACGAAAAGATTCTGGTTCCCGTGGATGGCAGCGCCACCTCGCTGGCGGGGCTGCAGGAGGCGATTGCCCTGGCGCGGGTGATGGGCTCGACGATACGGCTTTTGCATGTGGTGGACGAAATCTCGTTCATGACGAGCTTCGAGTCGAGCATGGCGCTGACCGCAGAAGTGTTCGAGTCGCTCAAGAAGGCCGGCCAGGAGGTGCTGCAGGACGCCCAGAACCGGGTGCGTGCCGCCGGGGTGCCGGTGGAGAGCGAGCTGTACGAAAGCTATGCCGGGCGTGTGAGCGACCTCGTGATCACCAAGGCCAGGGAATGGGGTGCGCAGCTCATTGTGCTGGGCACCCATGGCCGCCGTGGCGTGGGCCGCATGCTGCTGGGCAGCGATGCCGAGCAGGTGCTGCGCCAGTCGCCGGTGCCCGTGCTGCTGGTGCGCGGCGCCTGAACCTGGCCTGTTCCTGAAATAAGCGAACCATGGCGCATGCTCCGCGGGCTGCATCGCCGCATTTCTGGAACCTGTCCGCGCAGGCCCTGTGCGAACAACTGCAGTGCGGCCCTGACGGCCTGAGCGAGGCCCAGGCACAGGCCCGGCTGGCCCGCCATGGCCCCAACGCCGATGCACCGCCGCAGGCCAGGGGATTGCTGGCGGCCATTGGCAGGCGGCTGCGCGAGCCGCTGTCGCTGATCCTGCTGGGCGCGGGCGCGGTGTCGGTGGCCACGGGCGATGGCGTGGGCGGTGGCATCATCGTGACCATCCTGGGGCTGTCGATCGGACTCGACACCGTGCAGGAAGGCCGGGCCAACCGCGCCGCCGAGATGCTGCGCCGCGCCGTGGCACTGCGGGCCGAGGTACTGCGGGACGGCACCTTTCGCCAGGTGCCGGTGGAAGAAGTGGTGCCCGGCGATGTGATGCGCGTGCGCGCCGGCGACATCATCGCGGCCGATGCCCTGGTGCTGGACAGCGAGGCCTTCACGGCTGGCGAGGCAGCCCTGACCGGCGAGCCCTACCCGGTGGAAAAGCGCCCCGGCGTGGTGACCACTTCCTCGGCGGGCGAGGCCTGCAATGCCCTGTTTCGCGGTGCGGTCGCCCAGACGGGCGAGGCGCGGGCGCTGGTGGTGGGCACCGGCCGCAACACCCTGTTTGGCGCGGCTGCTGCGGTGCTGGGCGAGGGGCAGGAAGTCTCCGCCTTCCAGCGCGACATGCATGCCTTTGGCCTGGTCACCGCCCGCCTCACGCTGGCGCTTGTGGTGGTGGTGCTGGCCACGCACATGCTGTTTGGCCGCCCGGTGCTCGAATCGCTGATGTTTGCGGTGGCGCTGGCCGTGGGCCTCACGCCCGAGCTGCTGCCCATGATCACCACCGTGACGCTGGCGCGTGGCGCCTTGCGCATGGCGGGGCGCAAGGTCATCGTCAAGCGGCTGGCCGCCATTCATGACCTGGGCGCGATGACGGTGCTGTGCACCGACAAGACCGGCACCCTGACCAGCGCCGAGATTGCCCTGTCGCGCAGCCTGGATGCTGCCGGGCAGAGCAGCCCGCTGGCGGCCCGGCTCGGTGCCATGGCTGCCAGCCTGGGAGGCGACCGCGGGGCGCTGGATGCGGCGCTGCTGGCCAGCCACCCCGATGCGGCGCAGGGCTGGACACTGCTGCAGCGGCACGCGTTTGATTTCAACCGGCGCCTGGGCAGCGTGTGGGCCGAGGGACCGCATGAGCGCCTGCTCATCGTCAAGGGTGCGCCCGAGGCCGTGCTGGCCCTGTGCACGCGCCACCGCCTGGGGGGCGAGGTGCAGCCCCTGGGCGACGCCGGGCGGGCCGAGGGCTTGCAAAGGGTGCACGCACTGGCCCAGGAGGGGTTGCGCGTGGTGGCCGTGGCCTCGCGCCAGCGGGCGGGCGCTGCCGACAGGGCGGTGCCGCTGTCGCCGGCCGATGAAACGGATCTGGTCTTCGAAGGCCTGTGCGCCTTTGCCGACCCGGCCAAACCCACGGCGGCGGCGGCTATCGCCCGGCTGTCGGCGGCCGGCGTGCGCCTGAAGATCCTTTCGGGCGATGACCCCATCGTGGTGCAGCGGCTGGCGCAGCAGGTGGGCTTGCCCGCCGACCGGGTGCTGACCGGCGCCGACGTCGCCGCCCTCACCGACGATGCGCTGGCGGTGCAGGCACAGTCGGTGGACATCTATGCCCGCCTCGCGCCCGACCAGAAGGCGCGCATTGTGCGGGCGCTCCAGTCGCGCGGCGCGGTGGCGGGCTTTCTGGGCGACGGCATCAACGATGCCCCCGCGCTCAAGGTGGCCGACATCGGGCTGTCGGTGGAGGGGGCCAGCGGCGTGGCCCAGGCGGCTGCCGACATGATCCTGCTGGCGTCCGACCTGGAAGTGGTGGCCGATGGCGTGGAGGAGGGGCGGCGCACCTTTGTCAACATCCTCAAATATGTGCGCATGGGTGCCAGCTCCAACTTCGGCAACATGCTGTCGATGGCGGTGGCCTCGCTGTTCCTGCCGTTCCTGCCCATGCTGCCCACGCAGATCCTGCTGAACAACCTGCTCTACGACTTCTCGGAGATCGGTATTCCGCTCGACACCGTGCGCCCCGAGGCCATTGCCCGGCCGCAGGTGTGGGACATGCAGGGCCTGCTGCGCTTTGCCGGCACCATGGGCCCGCTGTCGTCGCTGTTCGATCTGGCCACCTTTGGTGGGCTGCTGTGGCTGTTTCATGCAACGCCTGAGGAATTTCGCACGCTGTGGTTCATGGAGTCCATGGCCACGCAGATCCTGGTGATCTTCATCATCCGCACCCGCGTCCGGCCGTGGCGGGATCTACCGCACCCGGCCCTGGTGGCGTCCTCGCTCATGGCCTTGCTGGTGGCCATGGTGCTGCCGTTCACGCCGGTGGGCGCCTGGTTCGGCTTCGTGGTGCCACCGGCCGACATGCTGGCGGGCATGGGCGCGCTGGTGCTGCTCTATCTGGTCTGCGCGCAGTGGCTCAAGGCCAGGGCGCTGGCCTGGCCGGCCGGTCGTGCCACGGCGTTGACCCGATGACTGCCAGGGCTTACTGGCGCCAGAAGAACAGGGCGGCCATCACCAGCCCCGTCGCCACGATGCCCCAGCGCAACATGGGCGCCGGAATCCGCCGCGCCATGCGCGCGCCGCCGTAGCCGCCTGCGGTGGCGGCCACCATCATCATCAGCGCCTGCGGCCACAGCACCAGGCCGCCTGCGGCGTAAATGGCCACCGCAATCGCGGTGAGCAGGGCCGACACCCAGTTCTTCAGGCCGTTCATGGCGTGGAGGTTCGTCTGCCCGAGCAGCCCGAACAGCGCCAGCAGCAAGATGCCCAGGCCGCCGTTGAAATAGCCGCCGTAGGCCGCCACGGCCAGCACGCCCACGGTGGCCTTGGCGGTCGAAGGCCGACCGCCGGCCAGCACCTTGCGCAACTGCGGTCCGAACGCAAACAGCGCCGTGGCCGCCAGGAGCAGCCAGGGCACGACGCGGCGGAAGGTGGCGTCGGGCGTGAACAGCAGCAGCGCCGCGCCCGCCGCGCCGCCGATGAGCGACAGCACCACCAGCAGGCGCATCGACAGCCCGGGTGGCGGGGCCGTGTCTTCGCGAAAGCCCCAGGCGCCCGCCAGGTAGCCCGGCAGCAGGGCCACGGTGCCGGTGGCGTTGGCCACCACGGGCGGCACACCGGTGAAGACCAGGGCGGGCAAGGTCAGAAAGCTGCCGCCTCCGGCAACGGCATTGAGGGCACCGGCCACGAAGGCGGCGGCAAGCAGCAGGGCGGTTTCCAGCATGTCTTCGGGGGGCGCGAGCGCCGGGTTATTGCGGCGATCTTAGGTGGAGACAAGCCGTTGTTTGCGGTTGATTGTGTGCAAAAAAGGTGGAATTACTTTGCCGTGGGCCATCCTGCGCCCGGCGCTATTTCGCGTAAGGGTCGGCAAACCCCAGTTCCTGCAGGATGGCAGTTTCGTAGTCCTCCATCTCCTGCGCATCTGCTTCGCTGGTTTCGTGGTCCCAGCCCTGGGCGTGCAGGGTGCCGTGCACCAGCAGGTGGGCGTAGTGCTCCTCCAGGCTCTTGTTCTGCTCGCGCGCCTCGCGCTCGACCACGGGGGCGCAGAGCACCAGGTCGGCCGTCACCACGGGCTCCTGTGTGTAATCGAAGGTGAGCACATTGGTGGCGTAGTCCTTGTGCCGGTAGTCGCGGTTCAGGGCCTGGCCTTCGTCGGCATCGACGATGCGCACGGTGATTTCGGCATCGCTGGCCAGCGCGTGGCGGATCCAGCGCGTGACCTTGTGGCGCGGCAGCACGGCGCGGTGGGCGGCGGCGCCGTCAAAACGGCCAAACTGCAGCGACAGGGAGAGTTGGTGGAGAGACATTCTTGATCTTTTTTGGCCTCTAGCGCTCATGCATCAAGCGCTGGCAGCGATTGAAACAGGCGTTTTAACTGGCACGGCTGCGCACGGGTGGCGCGCGGCGGGACGCGTCATAGGCGTCCACGATGCGCGCCACCAGCGGGTGGCGCACCACGTCGGCACTGGTGAAGCGCGTCACGGCGATGCCTTTCACGCGCTTGAGCACCCGCTCGGCGTCGATCAGGCCGCTCATCGCGCCCTTGGGCAAATCGATCTGGCTCACGTCGCCCGTGACCACGGCCTTGGCGCCAAAGCCGATGCGGGTGAGGAACATCTTCATCTGCTCGGGCGTGGTGTTCTGGGCTTCGTCCAGGATCACGAAGGCATTGTTCAGCGTGCGCCCGCGCATGAAGGCCAGCGGGGCGATCTCGATGGCGTTGCGCTCGAAGGCCTTTTGCACCTTGTCGTAGCCCATCAGTTCGTAGAGCGCGTCGTACAGCGGCCGCAGATACGGGTCCACCTTCTGCGCCAGGTCGCCCGGCAGGAAGCCCAGGCGCTCGCCCGCCTCCACGGCGGGGCGGGTCAGCACGATGCGCTGCACGGCGCTGCGTTCCAGTGCATCCACGGCGCAGGCCACGGCCAGGTAGGTCTTGCCCGTGCCGGCCGGGCCGATGCCGAAGGTGATGTCGTGCGCGGCGATGTTTTCGAGGTACAGGTTCTGCGTGGGCGTGCGCCCGCGCAGGTCGGCCCGGCGGGTGTTGAGCACGATGGCGCCCTCGGGCACTTCCACCAGCGCGGCATCGCCGGCCAGCATGAGCTGCAGGTAGTCTTCGGTGATGGGACGCTCGGCCATCTCGTACAGGGCCTGCAGCAGTTCCATGGCCTGCGTGGCCTTGGCCTTGGGGCCGTCCACCTTGAACTGCTCGTGCCGGTGCGCAATGTTCACCGACAGCGCAATCTCGATGGTGCGCAGGTGCACGTCGGCCGGTCCGCACAGGTGCGTCAGCCGGGTGTTGTTGTGGGGAGTGAAGGTGTGGCGCAGGATCACGCGGATAATTCCAGTCAGGCAAAGGAAAATACGGCAAGAATGACGGCGCAGCAGTGGCTGAATTCGCCGGCAAAGGACATCCATGATAGGCAAATTGACCGGCACCCTGCTGGAGAAGAACCCGCCCGAGGTGCTGCTCGACTGCCACGGTGTGGGCTACGAGGTGCATGTGCCCATGAGCACCTTCTACAACCTGCCCGCCGTGGGCGAGCGCGTGGGCCTGCTCACGCAGTTCATCGTGCGCGAGGATGCACAGCTGCTGTATGGCTTTGCCACGGTGCCCGAGCGGCAGGCGTTCCGCGAACTCATCAAGATCAGTGGCGTGGGCCCGCGCACGGCGCTGTCCATCCTCTCGGGCATGGGCGTGGGCGAGCTGGCGCAGGCCATCACGCTGCAGGAGGCGGGTCGCCTCGTCAAGGTGCCGGGCATCGGCAAGAAGACCGCAGAGCGCCTGCTGCTGGAACTCAAGGGCAAGCTGGGCGCCGACATGGGCACGGCGCACGCCAACGCCACCAGCGAGGCGCAAGCCGACATCCTGCAGGCGCTGCTGGCACTGGGCTACAACGACAAGGAAGCGGCCGCGGCCCTGAAGGCCCTGCCGCCGGATGTGGGCGTGAGTGACGGCATCAAGCTGGCGCTCAAGGCGCTGGCGAAATAAACCCAACCCTGAGATTTCAGGAGGAGATGGCAATGAAGCTCCAGTATTCGATGCATTGGGTGTGCGCTGCGGCTGCAGCGCTGCTGTTGGTCGCTTGCGGTGGCGGTGGTGGTGGCTCGCCAGCGCCAGACGCGACGGCGGCAGACCGGATCGAGCCCTATGACCCGAGCCTGGGCAAGGCGGCGAAGGCAGCGGCATCCCCGTTGCGCACTGCCGGGCGTGCACCGCAGGCCACGCCCGTGCGGCTGGGGCCGCTGGCGGCCACGGTGCTGCAGCCTCTGCAGAAAAAGGCAGCGCCCACCCTGGGCAGCGGCATGCGCCAGCAAATTGGCCTGGCCCGGGAGGTGAACGCCACGGCCACTTCATCGGGCCTGCGGGGCCAGTTGCAGTGGTCTCCCACCGACCGGGGCACGCAGCGTGCCGCCATCCGCTTTGTGGCGGAAGGTGCGCAGGGCGTGCGCCTGGGGCTGCTGGTGCGTTCGCTGCCGGCGGGCACCACGCTGCGGTTTTATGCGAAGGGCGGTGATGCGGAGTTCGAGGTGTCGGGCCAGGAGGTGCTGGGCACCCTGGCGCGCAACCTGCAGGCGGGAGACACGGGTGATGCGGCCCGCACCTACTGGAGTCCCGATTTCGGCGGCGCCGAGACCACGCTGGAGCTGGAGCTGCCGGCCAGCGCCGACCTGGACCAGCTCGACATCGCCGTGCCCACGCTGTCGCACTTTTTTGTTTCACCGGAGCGTGCGGCGCAAAACAGCCTGACCAAGGTGGGCGAGGCGGCCACCTGCAATATCGACGTGTCATGCCGGCCCGAATACAGCAGCGAAAGCCGTTCGGTGGCGCGCATGATTTTTGTGAACAACGGCAGCACCTTCGTCTGCACGGGTACGCTGCTCAACGATGCACAGTCGAGTGCCACCCCGTATTTTCTGAGCGCCAACCACTGCGTTTCCACGCAGACGGCGGCGTCTTCCGTGACGACCGACTGGTTCTACCGATCGGCCGCTTGCAACACCACCGAGGTCAACGCGGGCGCGCGGCGCCTGCATGGCGGTGCAACCCTGCTGTACGCGCAGGAGGCTACCGACACATCGTTCATGCGGCTCAACGCAGCGCCACCGGACGGTATCGTGTTTGCCGGCTCCTATTTTGGCGCCGTGGCCGTGGGCGCCGGCATGGCCGGCATCCACCACCCCCAGGGCGATCTGCAAAAGCTCAGCGAGGGGGCGGTGAAGCAGTTCAACAACTGCACCTTTGAGACCTGCCAGGTCAGCACACCACAGGATGGGCGCTTTCTGGCTGTGGGCTGGAATGCCGGTACCACCGAGGGTGGCAGCAGTGGCTCCAGCCTGTTCCTGCCCATTGGCAGCAAGCGCTACGTGGCAGGGCAGCTGCTGGGCGGTGCCGCGAGTTGCCAGAATCCCGCCAGCTACGACTACTACGGCCGTTATGACCTGGCATTCCAGGCTGCCCTCAAGAACTGGCTGAAACCGGCGCCATGAACCGGCACCCCAACCGCCCGCAGGGGCCGCACATGGCATGACCATCCAGACCGACGATTTCGCCCCCGCGCCGCCCAAGCGCGTGATCTCCGCCGCACCCGCATCGCCGCAGGAAGAGGCCATCGAGCGCGCTCTGCGCCCCAAGCTGCTGCAGGAATACGTGGGCCAGGCCAAGGCGCGCGAGCAGCTCGAAATCTTCATCGGCGCGGCCAAGAAGCGCGACGAGGCGCTGGACCATGTGCTGCTGTTCGGCCCGCCCGGCCTGGGCAAGACCACGCTGAGCCACATCATCGCGGCCGAACTGGGCGTGAACCTGCGCCAGACCAGCGGGCCGGTGCTGGAGAAACCCAAGGACCTGGCGGCGCTGCTGACCAACCTGGAAAAGAACGACGTCCTGTTCATCGACGAGATCCACCGCCTGAGCCCGGTGGTCGAGGAAATTTTGTACCCCGCGCTGGAGGACTACCAGATCGACATCATGATCGGCGAAGGCCCGGCGGCGCGCAGCATCAAGCTCGACCTGCAGCCCTTCACGCTGGTGGGTGCCACCACGCGCGCCGGCATGCTCACCAACCCGCTGCGCGACCGCTTCGGCATCGTTGCGCGGCTGGAGTTCTACACGCCCGAGGAGCTGGCGCGCATCGTCAAGCGCAGTGCCGGCCTGCTGGGCACGCCCATGGATGACGAAGGCGGCTTCGAGCTGGCGCGGCGCTCGCGCGGCACGCCGCGCATCGCCAACCGGCTGCTGCGCCGCGTGCGCGACTACGCCGAGGTGAAGGGCTCGGGCCGCATCACGCGCGACATCGCCAACCGCGCGCTGGCCATGCTCGACGTGGACCCGCAGGGCTTTGACGTGATGGACCGCAAGCTGCTGGAGGCCCTGATCCACCGCTTTGACGGCGGCCCCGTGGGCCTGGACAACATCGCCGCCAGCATTGGCGAAGAGGCGGGCACCATTGAGGACGTGATCGAGCCCTATCTCATCCAGCAGGGCTACCTGCAGCGCACGCCGCGCGGGCGCATTGCCACGCTGGCCGCCTATCGCCACCTGGGCGTCACGCCCCCGCAGGCGGCGGGTGGGCTTTTCTCCGAATGATCGAAGCGCACCCATGGCATTGAGGTATTTGCCGTGAAGCGCCGCTGGCTTGCCGTGGCATTGGGCTCCGCCGTGTTGCTGGTGGCTGCCGGTGTGGCGGCCTTGGCGCTGCGCGGCCCGCAGGTCGATGCGCTGACGGTGCAGTCGGCCCCGCTGGTGCGCACCCTGCAGTTCTCGGCCCGCGTGGCCACGCTGTCGCGCGCGGATGTGGGCAGCACGGTCACCGGCCGGGTGGCGCAGGTGCGCGTGCGCGAAGGTGCGCAGGTGCGCCAGGGCGAAGTGCTGGTGCAGCTCGAATCGGACGAGCTGCGCGCCGCGCTGGCGCAGGCGGTGGCCTCCGAGCGCCAGGCGCAGGCGCGGCTGGCGGGCCTGCGCAGCAGCGGCCGCAGTGCCGCGCTGGCCGCACGCGCCCAGGCCGACGCTACGTTGCAGGCCGCCAGCGCCAGCCTGGCCCGGGTGCAGCAGCTGGTGGCGCAGGGTTTTTACAGCCCCGCGCAGCTCGACGAAGCCCGCCGCGCGGTCGATGTGGCCCGGGCGCAGCAGCGCAGTGCGCAGGCGCAGATCGAGGCCAACGCCGATGCCGGCACCGACGTGGCGCAGGCGCAGGCCCAGCTGGCGCTGGCTCGGGCGGCCACCGTGGCGGCCCAGGCCCGCCTGGCGCAGGCCACGCTGGTGGCGCCCAGCGATGCCCGCGTGCTGGTGCGCGCGGTCGAGCCCGGGCAGATCGTGCAGCCCGGCAAGGCCTTGCTCAGCCTGGCGCTGGCCGGGCCGACCCAGCTGGTGGCCCAGGTGGACGAGCGGTTTCTGGACCAGCTGCAGCCGGGCCAGAAGGCCTCGGTGGTGGCCGATGCGTTTGCCGGCCAGCGCTTCGCGGCGCGCGTGCTGTCCATTGCGCCGGCGGTGGATGCCCAGCGCGGCGCCATCGAGGTGAAGTTTGCATTGGACGGGCAGGCCCCCGCCTATCTGCGCGAGGACATGACCCTGTCGGTCGAGGTGGAGACCGCCCGGCGCGAAACCGCCCTGGTGCTGCCCCAGGCGGCCTTGCGCGGCGCGGTGGTGGGCGATGCCGGCAGCGTGCTGGTGCTGCAGGATGGGCGCGCCCAGGCCCGCAGCGTGCGGCTGGGCCTGCGCACGCTGGATGCCGTGGAGGTGCTGGACGGCCTGGCGGAGGGCGACACCGTGCTGCGCGGCGGCACCCTGCAGGCGGGCGACCGTGTGCGTGCGCGTCCGGTGGAATGGACCGCGGGCTCTGCGGCGCCTGGGGCCGGCGCGCCGGGCAAAGCGCAGGGGGGCGATGCTGGCTCTGCGCTGACCAATGCCATGGGCCGCTGAGCGCACCGCCATGTGGATCTGGCCCGGCTTCGAGTTGCGTGTGGCGTTGCGCTTTCTGCGCGAGGGGCGCATGCAGACGGTACTCATCATCGTGGGCGTGGCGGCGGGGGTGGCGGTGATTGCCTATATCTCGGCGCTGATCAACGGCCTGCAATCGAACACCCTGGCCAAGACGCTCGGCGCCCAGGCGCACATCACCCTGCGGGCGCCCGACGATCTGGTGACGCCGGCGGCCTTGCCGGTGCCGGGCGCTGCCGTGCTGACCGAAACGCAGCCGCGTGCGCAGCGCCTGCGCGCGGTGGCCAACTGGCAGGCACTGGTGCCGCTGCTGGAGGGCTTGCCCGAAGTGGCCGGGGTCTCGCCCATGGTGTCGGGCAGCGGCCTGGCGCTGCGCGGCGAAGCATCGCAGGCCATCGCCCTGATGGGCGTCGATCTGGACCGCTATGACCGGGTGGTGAGCCTGCGCTCCAAGGTGGTCAGCGGCAGCGCGCGCCTGTCCCCTGGCGAGGCCATCGTGGGGCGCGAGCTGGCGCAGGACCTGGGCGTGCGCGTGGGTGACCGTTTCACGGTGCAGACTGGTACCGTGAGCGATTCCGTGCGCGTCACCGCCCTGGTGGACCTGGGGGTGAAGGACCTGAACCGGCGCACCGTGATCGTGCCCCTGCGGGCCGCGCAAAGCCTGCTGGCGCTGCCCGGCGGCGCCAGCCAGCTGGATCTGACCCTCCAGGATGTGTGGGTCGCCCAGGCCCTGGCACGCGCGCTGCAGTCCCGGTTCCCCTACAAGATCGAGAGCTGGCAGGAAACCAACGCCCAGCTGGTGTCGGCGCTGAATGCGCAGTCGGTCAGCACGGGCATCATCCGGGGGGTGGTTCTGGCGGTCGTCGTGCTGGGCATCGCCAGCGTGCTGGTGGTGTCTGTCGTGCAAAAGAGCCGCGAGATCGGCATCCTGCGCGCCATGGGCGCCACGCGCGGGCAGGTGCTGCGCGTGTTTCTGGTGCAGGGCGCCGTGGTGGGGGCGCTGGGCTCGGTGCTGGGCCTGCTGCTGGCGGTGGCGCTGATCTGGGTGTTCACCCACTTCGTGCGCGGTTCGGACGGCCTGCCGCTGTTTTCCATCACCCTGCCGCCCGCCACGGCGCTGCAGGTGGCGCTGATTGCCTCGGTCTGCGGCGTGCTGGCAGCGGTGGCACCGGCGCGGCGCGCGGCGGCGCTCGACCCGGCGCAGGCCATCCGCATGTAGTGATGAGATTCCCCCCTGTGCGGCTGCGCCGCTTCCCCCCGCTCTCGCAGTGCTGCGCACTGCGGGCAGGGGGACGCCCCCAGCGCGGCGGGGCGGCCCTTGCGCGGGGGCCGCTGGCCTTGGCTGCGCCGGTTTCTTGCGTCGCGGGCGGTACGCAGCGCAATGGATTGCAAAAATGTTGATCGAACTACGCGATGTGCGCAAAAGCTACAACCTGGGTCGCGCGAGCGAGGCCGAGGTGCTGCACGGCATCCAGCTGCAGGTGCGCCGTGGCGAGTTCATCGCGCTCATGGGGCCCTCGGGCTCGGGCAAGAGCACGCTGCTCAACATCCTGGGCCTGCTGGAACGCATGACCTCGGGCAGCTACCGGCTGGACGGCGAGGCCGTGCAGGGGCTTCAGGATGCCGCGCTCACGCTGCGCCGGCGGCGCACGCTGGGGTTCGTCTTCCAGTTCCACCACCTGCTGCCGGCTTTTTCGGCGCTGGAGAACGTCACGCTGCCGGCCCTCATGGCCGAAGGCCGCGTGAGTGCCGCGCAGCGCGAACGCGCACGCAGCCTGCTGGACGCCGTGGGCCTGGCCCAGGCCATGGACAAGCGGCCGGGCGAGCTGTCGGGCGGCATGCAGCAGCGCGTGGCGATTGCGCGCGCGCTGGTCATGGACCCGCCGCTGGTGCTGGCCGACGAGCCCACGGGCAACCTCGATACCGCCTCGTCGGCCGAGGTGTTCGCGCTGCTGCGCCGCATCCATGCCGAGCGCGGCACCAGCTTTGTGGTGGTCACGCACGACCCGCGCCTGGCCGCGCGCTGCGACCGGCTGGTGGAGCTGATCGACGGCCGCATTGCGCGCGATGAGCCCATTGCTCCATCCGAAAATTCCCAGTAAAAATGGCTTGTAGCGCCCGTCAATAAAGCGCTAAAAGCGATCAAATATGTGGCAGAAGCGGTGCGGGCTGTGACCCAACCCGCCGCACAGGCGCGGCCCAGGCCAGCGGACGCCGCGCTGGCGTCGTCCCCCTTCCCGCGTCGCGCAGCGAGGCGAGAGAAGGGGGAAGCGGCGCAGCCGCTCAGGGGGATGTGCACCCTCAGTGCGAGGTGCCTTCCGAGCGCGTGATCTTGTTCCACACGTTGTATTTGCCCACGGGCTTGCTCATGGGCAGGCGCTTGACCTCCTGGAGCGTCTGCGCATCGAACACGATGATCGCACCGTCCGTCTCCCACACGCTCACCAGCGCGTAGCGGCCGTCCTTGGTGAACTCGGTATGCGCCAGCGTGCGGCCGGGCTCGCGCAGCGTGGCCACGGGCGTGAGCGTGGCCTTGTCGATCAGGGTGAGGGTGTCCTTGGCCGTGGGGCTCATCATCGAGTCGGCCCAGGCGTAGCGGGTGGCTTCATGGCTGCGCATGAAAAATCCGGGGCCTGGCGTGGCAATGGTCCTGACCGTTTTCCAGTTCTTCATGTCGATCACGTCGATGGCGCCGTCTTTCAGGTTCGGGCTGGCCAGCACGGTGGTGCCGTTCCAGGCAAAGGTGATGCCCGAGCCCAGGTGCGGCATGCCGGCAATGGGCAGCTCGGCAATCTTGCGCCGCACATCGAGGTTGACCACCTGCGCTGTCGGGGCGCCGTCGGCGGCGCCGGTCTTGGGCCGGGTCGCGCCCAGCACATGGCGGTAGTCCTGGTCAAAGAAGAAATCGTCCAGCGGCTCGTCGAGCGGTGTGCGGCGCACCCCGTGGTAGCCCGGCTTGGCGATGGACTCGCCCATCTTGTAGTCGTGCACCAGGCCGTCATAAATGGGTGGTGCCTTGGGGTCGTAGGAAATCTCCCAGACCTCGGGAATGTCCTTGAGCGCCACCACAAAGCTCTTGCGCGGGGCTGCGTCGTACACCGCCGACACGCGCGAGGCCTGCTTGCCGTCGAGCGTGGTGGCGTCGTAGCGCTGGACGAAATGCAGGTCGGTGTCGAACAGCACCACGGTGCGCGGCAGGTAGTTGGCGGCCATGACCCAGCGCCCATCGCCGCTCACGGCCACGTTGCGCATGTTCAGGCCGGCGCGCACCTCGGCCACCACCGTGAGGTTCCACAGGTCGTACTTGGTGATCCAGCCGTCGCGCGAGCCAAAGAACACAAAGCGTCCATCGGGCGTGAACTTGGGACCGCCATGCAGCGCGTAGCGGCTGGCAAAGCGGTGGATGACCTCGAAGCGGTCGCCATCGACCAGCGAGACATGGTGGTCGCCGCCCTCCACCACCACGAACAGGTTCATGGGGTCGGCCTTCCAGGCGGGGCGGCCCGGCAGGTCCCTGGCGCCTGCGGTTTCGACGCGCGAGGCGCGCACATCGGCGTCGCTCCAGGCCGGCGTGGGGTTGACGGGCTGGTAGATCCAGTCGGTCAGGGCCGCAATGTCGGCGGGCGCCAGCGTGCCGGCGAAGCCCGCCATCTGCGTGGCGGTGCGGCCCTCCTGGATGATCTTCAGCGCTTCGGGGCGGCGCAGGCGCGCCAGGCTCTCGGGCAGCAGCGCCGGGCCCATGCCGCCGGTGCGCTGGGCGCCGTGGCAGCTGGCGCAGTGTTCGCGGTACAGCGCGGCGGCAGATGCGGTGGTCGCGGTGGTGGGCGCTGCAGCCTTGGCGGCCACGGTGCTGGCCGCCGCTGCGCCGACCTGAGGCTGCGCCTGGGCGAGGCTGTGGCCCATCCAGAGCAGGCCCGCGCCCAGGGCCAGGTGCGCGGCACCTGCAGCAAGGTGGCGCAGGGTGTCACGCATGTTCGTTCTCCGGTTGGATGTCTATGATGCGGCGGCCCCTGCTGAAAGGGGCCAGCGCCACGCGCTGCGCATCGCTGCCGGCTTCGAGGCCGATCTCGTCGTCGCGCAGGTAGCAGCCGGGGTCTTCGGCCCAGGCATCGCCGGTGAGCTGCTGGGCACGCACGCGGGTGTTGCCACCGCATATGGCAAAGTAGTGGCACTGTGCGCAGCGCCCGCCCACGGGGCGCGGGTGCGCCTTGAGGCCGGCCATCAGCGGCTCGGAGGTATCGGACCAGATGGCCGAGAACGGGCGCTGGCGCACGTTGCCCAGGTCGTGGTGCCACCACATGGTGTCGGGGTGGACGGTGCCCAGGTTGTCGATGTTGGCCACGTTCACGCCGCTGGAGTTGCCGCCCCAGGCCACCAGGCGCTCGCGCAGCGGGGCCTCCCACTGCGGCAGGCGCGCGCGCACCCACTGCAGCAGGTAGGGGCCGTCGGCGTCGTTGTTGCCGGTCACGTAGTCTTCGTCGCGGCCCTCCAGTGCGGATTGCCAGGCGCGCTCGTACAGCAGGTCGAGCGCGTCGCGCGTGGCCTGGAACTGCGCGTCCTTGCCACGGTGGATATTGCCGCGCCCGGCGTAGTTGAGGTGCGAGAAATAGAACTTGTCCACCGCTTCGGTGCGCATCAGCTCCAGCAGTGCCGGCAGGTCGTGCGCGTTCATGGCCGTCATGGTGAAGCGCAGCCCCACCTTGACGCCGCGCGCGTGCAGATGGCGCACGGCGGCCAGGCTGCGCTCGAAGGCACCCTCCAGGCGCCGGAAATGGTCGTGCGTCTCGCGCAGGCCATCGAGGCTGATGCCCACATAGTCGAAGCCCGTGGCGGCCACGCGGTCGGCCATGGCCTCGTCGATCAGCGTGCCGTTGGTCGAGAGGCCCGTGTAGAACTTCATGGCCTTGGCGCGCTCGGCGATCTCGAAAATGTCGGGCCGCATCAAGGGCTCGCCACCCGAGAGGATGAGCACCGGCACCCGGTAGGCCTTGAGGTCGTCCATCACGCCAAACACTTCGTTGGTGGACAGCTCGCCCTCGTAGTCGTGGTCGGCCGACAGCGCGTAGCAGTGCTTGCAGGTCAGGTTGCAGCGGCGGATCAGGTTCCAGATGACGACCGGGCCGGGGGCCCCGCCGCTGCCGCGGCGCGCGAGCACGGCCTCGGGGTACTGGCCGGTTTTTTCTGCTTGCGCGAGCTCGCGCATGTAGTGGCTGATGCGGAACATGGTTTAGTTTTCCTTGAGACGCAATCCGGTCTTCTTCAGGATGGCGGTGGAGTAAAGAATGTCGTGGCCCGTGCAGGCCGTGCCCAGCAGCTCGCGGACTTGCAGGGCCTGCTGCTCGACTTCGGCACGCGTGCGGCCGTGCAGCATGGCGAACAGGTTGTAGGGCCAGGCCGGCAGCCGGCGCGGGCGGCGGTAGCAGTGGCTCACGCCGGGCAGCTGGCCGATGCGCTCGCCCAGGGCATCGACCTGCGCATCGTCCACGTTCCACACGCTCATGCCGTTGGCGGTGAAGCCCAGGCGGTAGTGGTTGGGCACGGCGCCAATGCGGCGCACGAGCCCGCTCTCCAGCATCTGCGCCAGGCGCTCGCGCACCTGCTGGCCCGACACGCCCAGGCGTTCGCCCACGGCGTCGTAGGGGCGCGGCACCAGCGGCAGGCCGCCCTGGGTGGCGGCAATCAGGGCGCGGTCGAAATCATCCAGCGCCATGGGCTGCTCCGCT
This sequence comes from Acidovorax sp. JHL-9, assembly GCF_000426205.1. Lineage (NCBI taxonomy): Bacteria > Pseudomonadati > Pseudomonadota > Betaproteobacteria > Burkholderiales > Comamonadaceae > Acidovorax > Acidovorax sp. JHL-9. Next base: position 16,672 of record NZ_AUEX01000012.1, on the reverse strand, counting down.
CGTGAGGGGAAGCTTGAGTTCGACGAAGAACTCGCGCTCCTTGGGGAAGGCCAGCACGGGCAAGCCGGTCTCGGCCTCGATGCGCTCAATGGCGGCCGCGCACCGCGCCGGTGTTTCGGTGCCAAGCACGAACCACATGTTCAGCGCATGGTCGCGCCGGTAGTTGTGCGCGATCTCGGGGTGGGCGTTGACCTGCGCCGTGACGGCATCAAAGCGCTCCTCGGGCACGGCCATGGCGGCGAGCACGAACAGGCCGCCGGCGCGCTCGATCTGGAACAGCGGGCCGAAGCGCGTGAGCATGCCGCTCTCCAGCAGTGCAGCAAGCCGACCGATCACGTAGGCCTCGGTCCAGCCGAACTCGGCGGCCACGTCGGCGAACGGCCGCTCGGTCAGCGGCAGTTCGCCGTGCAGGCGTTCCAGCAGGCGGGCATCATCCGGCGAGAGCATCGAGCACCTCCGGGGCGGTGGCTGCGGGCAGGGCACGAAAGCGCCGCGGGCCGGTCTGCTTGAAGCGCCGGCACGAGAACAGCACCTCGTGCGGGTACGGCGCCAGGCCTACGTCGGCGATGGCGCGCGCGAGCACTTCGTGCACGGCGGCACGGTCGCGGCCATGCACCATGCAGTACAGGTTGTAGGGCCAGCCCTCGGCGCGCTCGCGCCGGTAGGCCAGCGTCACGCCGGGCTCGCGTGCCAGTGCTTCGCCAAAGGCATCGACCTGCGCGTCGGGGAGGTTGAACACGGTCATGGCGTTGGCGTCGAAACCCAGCTCGTGGTGGCGCACGATGGCGCCGATGCGCCGCAGCGTGCCTTCGTCCAGCCACTGCTGCAGCGTCTGCAGCACGGATTCGGGCGTGCGGCCCAGCGCCTGCGCCCAGGTGTCGTAGGGGCGTGGCGTGAGCGGCAGTCCGTCTTCGAGCAGGGCCGCCAGCGGGCGGTCGGCCTCGGCCACCGGCTGGGCCGCGCGCGCGGCCGCCATGGGGGTCGGGGCGGTGCGTTCGCGCAGATCAAAGCCCAGGTCGATGCGGTAGGCGCGCAGCATGCGCAGCTGCAGCGCGATCAATCCCGTGGTTTCTTCGAGCGATTGCATGGCCGCGCGCACGGCGGCGTCGTCCTGCCCGGTCATCACGAACCAGAGGTTGTAGTGGTGCTCGCGCTGGTAGTTGTGGTTCACGCCCGGGTGGCTGGAAACCACGGCGGCCACGGCATCGAGCCGCTCGGGCGGCACGGCCATGGCGGCCAGCAGCGCGGCGCCACCGGCGTTGCCCGCGAACACGCCACCGATGCGGCTCAAGGCCCCCTCGCCTTGCAGCCGGGCGTAGCCCGCCAGGACTTCGTCGGGGGCCATGCCCAGGCTGGTGGCAATGTGCGCGAAGGGCTCGCGCACCAGCGGAAAATCGCGCTGCCAGGGGTTGAGCAGGGCCAGGCGCAGGTCAGTATTCAGAAGCATACCGTCCATCCGCTGTGTTGCGATTTGCCCGTCGGCCATGAAACTGGCGCGGCCCAGGCCAGCGGACGCCGCGCAGCCGCTCAGGGGGGTGGTCCATGTCAAAACCCAAGCCGCGCAGCGCGCGAGGTGAAGAAGATGCCGCTCGGTGAATCGATCGACAGGGTGGCCTGGGTGGCAAAGCTCTGGGTGTCGATCACGCTCACGCGGTGGTCGTCGCGCGCGCTGATCCAGACCGATTCGCCGCGCGGCGTGAATTCCATGTGCAGCACGGCCTTGCCGGGCTCCAGGGTACGCACGATGGACTGCGTGGTGGTGTCGATGACCTGCACGCGGTGGTAGTCGGGCACCGAGAAATTGACCCACACCTGGCGGCCGTCGGGCCGGGCCATCACGAACACGGGCTGGCCCGCCACCGGGATGCGGCCCACTTCCTGCCAGGTGTCGGTGTCCACCACCAGCACCTCGTGGCGGCCGATGGCAGGCAGGTAGGCGCGGCGCCCGGCCACGGCCCAGCCGCGCAGGTGCGGCATCTTGTAGACCGGCAGCGGCTCCTGGCCCCGGCCGTAACCGGCCAGGATGCGGCGCGCGCGGGGTTTCTCTTCCCACAGATCCACCATGGCCAGGCCGTCCTCGCCGAACAGGCCCGCGATGTAGTGGCGGCCATTGGGCGTGACCAGCGCGTCGTAGGGCTGGCGGCCGATGTCGGGCAGCTTGGTGGTGACGGGGCGCGCCGGGTCGGACAGGTCGGTGATCCAGATCGCGTTGGCGTCGAACAGGCTGTAGGCAAAGCGCCGGCCCGGCAGATCGACCAGGCCGACCACGCGCGAGAGCTGGCCGTTCTCGTATGCGGCCGGAATGTCGGCCACCAGCTCCAGCGTGGCGGCGTTGAAGGCCTTGATGCCGCCGGGCGTGTAGTTCTGCGCCACCACCAGGCTGCCGTCGGCGCTGATGGCGCCGCCAATCGAGTTGCCCGCCTGCATCACCCGCGCCGTCATGCGCTGCGTCAGCAAGTCAACCTTGGTGAGCGCGCCGTCGCGCCCGAAAACATAGGCGTAGCGGCCGTCGCGCGAGAACACCACCGAGGCGTGCGAGAGGTCGCCCAGGCCGCTCACCTGGGCCAGCAGCGCGCGCTGGCTGGTGTCGACGATGGCCAGGGTGCCGGTGGCGCGCGCCACCACCACACCCAGGTCGCCCGTGCCGCGCAAGGGCAGGTCGGCGGGGGCGCCGGAAGCCCCGGCAACGCTGGCGCAGCCGCTCAGCAGCAGCGGGGTGGCGCCCAGAAGGCTCAGGCAGTGGCGGCGTTTCATGGACGGTCTTTCACAGATTCGGGAAACCCGGCGAACAGTTGCTGGGCAATCCACCGGGCATCGGTTTCGCTGAGCATGGCTTTCCAGGGCGCCATGGGCGTGCCGGGGCGGCCGTAGTAGATGGTCGCGACGATGGACTCGAACGGCTTGTCGGCCAGGGCTTCGCGGGTGAGCGCGGGGCCCAGGCCGCCGGTCAGGCGCAGGCCGTGGCACGAGCCGCAGTCCTGGCGCACCATGCGCACCAGCTCTTGCTGGCGTGGCGTGGTGGGTGGGGCGGGTTGGGCATGGAGTCCGGCGGTACCGGCCAGCAAGGCCAGCCAGATGCCGAGCCGGGGCAGGCCCCGCAGGGAGCTGCCGGCCTTGGGTGAGGTGCCCGCCTGCGCAAGGCGGGGCGACTGCGGCGCGTTCTTGTCGTGCATGGCCCAATATCGCTGGATTTGCCGCTATCGTCCTTGATGTGCATCAAGGACGGCAGCCCCTGGCGTTTTGACAATCGAGCCATTGCCCTACAACCGTGCCCCGTTCCACATGGAAACCCCGATGGATACCGCCTGCCCCACTTCGCTGCCCCCCCACGACAGCACTCCCGCCGCCCTTTCGGTCGGTCCTTCCAACCGGCTGGCGCCTTCCGCGTGGGGGCGAGTGACCCTGGTGGGCGCCGGGCCCGGCGATGCCGAACTGCTCACGCTCAAGGCGGCCCGCGCGCTGGCCAGCGCGGACCTGGTGCTGTATGACCATCTCGTGTCCGATGACGTGCTGCAGCATGTGGCACCCGGCGCCGAGCGGATCTACGTGGGCAAGCAAAGCCGCAACCACACCCTGCCGCAGGAAGGCATCATCGATCTGATGGTGCGGCTGGCGCAAAGCGGCCGGTCCCTCGTGCGGCTCAAGGGGGGCGACCCCTACATCTTCGGGCGCGGCGGCGAGGAAGCCCAGGCGCTGGCCGCTCTGGGCATTGCCTGCGACACCGTGCCCGGCATCAGCGCGGCGCAGGGCGCCGCGGCGGCCACCGGCATCCCCCTCACGCACCGCGACCATTCCGCCATGCTGGTGCTTGCCACGGGCCACCTGCAGGGCGAAGAGGGCGAGCGCACCGTTGCGCTGGACTGGGTGGCACTGGCGCGGCCCCACCAGACCGTGGTGATCTACATGGGCGTGGGCACCTTGCCCACCATCTGCGCCCAGCTCATCGCCCATGGCCTGCCGGCCAGCACGCCCGCGGCCATGGTCGAACGCGCCACATTGCCCGGCCAGCGCAGCATCGTGGGCACGCTGCAAACCTTGCCCGAGCTCAGTGTGGCCCATGGCGTGCACCCGCCTGCGCTGATCATGATTGGTGAAACGGTGGCGCTGCAGGCGCACATCGGATCGCCCATCGGGGTGTTCACCGGCTTGCCGGTGGCGCCCGGCACTGCGCCTGACCTGGCACTGCCTGATCAGCCTGCCCGGGTCGCCGCAGCGGGGTGATGGTCGGGCGCTGCGGGGAGGGCCGCCGCGCACTCGGGTGCGCCAGCCCTTGGCGCGGCGTCGGCCGCCCGCCTCTATCATCAGCGCCAGCAGCTCAAACAGCGCCGTGTAGATGCCGATGCGCAGCAGCCGCGTGAACCCCAAGGCGGATGCTGCTGACCGCGTCGGCCAGGTGGTAGGTGTTGCGCTGGCGCCGGATGCCGACGGCCAGCTCGATGGCGATCAGCAAAAAGAATGCCGCGCGTGGCGAGAACGATGATCTGGCTGGGCTCATGCCGCCGCATGCTGGCCCCAATCAGGTCAAGGCACCTCTGGCATCAACCCTGATGATGCGTTCCACCGCGCCCGCGGCCAGCCCGCCGCGTACGCCGATCAAGAAGTCATGCAGGTTCACCGTGGGGTCGCAGTGCCCAGGCACCAGCCACAGCATCTGGCCCAGCGCGGGCAGCCGGGCCTGGGGGCTGTCGGCATACAGCAAGCCGTGCTCGTCGCCGCCATTGGCATAGCGCAGGGCGCGCCCGGGCGGCAGCAGGGCCACGGTGGGTAGGCCCGAGTCGATGGCGTGGCTTTTGTGCCCCGCGTCGCACACGGCATGGCTGTCGCACGCCGAGATGACCTGCGTTTTGACGAAAAGTGCCTGCTCGAATGCGGGCTGGGCCGGCTCGCGTTCGTTGCGTGCGTAGTCGGCGTCCATGAACAGGAACGAGCCCGCCTGCAGCTCGCCATACACCCCACTGGCCGCTTCGTGCACCAGCGTGCCGGTGCCCGAGCCGGTGACCAGTGGCACCGGCAGCCCGGCGGCGGTGAGGAGGTCGCGCGTGTGGCGCGCGGCCTGCACGGCCGCCGCGATGGCGTCGCGCCGCTCGGCCGCGCCGTGCAGGTGCTGGGCGCGGCCATGGTAGGCATGCAGGCCGGCAAAGCGCAGCTGCGTGAGCCGCGCCACGGCCTGGGCCAGCGCCAGGGCCGGCTCGCCCGGTGGTACGCCGCAGCGGCCCTGGCCGACGTCGATCTCGACCAGCACGTCGATGCGCGCCTGCGGCGCTGCCTGGGCCATGGCCTCGGCCAGCCGCTGGATGCCCTCGGCGCTGTCCACCGCCAGCGCCAGGCGCCCGCCCTGGGCCTGCAGGCGTGCGGCCAGCCGCGCCACGCGCAGCAGCTTGGGGTGGGCGATGACCTGGTTGGTGATGGTGATGTCGCGCACGCCGCCTGCGGCCAGCGCCTCGGCCTCGGCGGTCTTTTGCACGCAGGCGCCCACGGCACCGGCGCGCTGCAGCTGCAGGGCGATCTCGGCGCTCTTGTGCATCTTGGCGTGCGGGCGCCACAGCACGCGGTGCTTGCGGGCAAAGTCGGCCATGCGCGCGATGTTGCGCTCCATGGCGTCCAGGTCCACCACCAGCGCGGGCGTGTCGAGCTGGTTTACGCGCAGGCCGATGCGGGCCTCCAGCGTCTCAGGCAGTGGCTTCATCGCGGGCGGCGTGGTCGAGGTGCTGGGTGTCGGCCCAGCCGACCAGGCTCAGGCCCTGGGGCGTCCACAGCAGGCGGTTGATGGCGGCGTTGGCCAGCTGCCAGGTGCGGGGCGCCTGGATTTCCTGGCCGGTGGCCAGGCGGTACAGCACGTCGAGCACGCCGCCGTGCGCCACCAGCACCACCTGCTCGCCGGGGTGGCGTGCGGCCAGGCGGTGCACCGTGGCGTTGATGCGCTCGCGCAGCGCGGTCAGCGATTCGCCGCCTTCGGGCGCAAAGTGCGGGTCGCGCTTGCGCCAGCGCAAGGCCTGCTCGGGCAGCGCGGTCTCGATCTCGGCAAAGGTGCGCCCCTGCAGCGCGCCAAAGCTGCGTTCGCGCAGGGCGGTCTCGGGCGTGAGTGGCGCGCCCGTGGCATCTGCCACGGCCTGGGCCGTGGCCTGCGCACGCTGCAGATCGCTGGTGTAGATGGCGGCCAGGGGCTCGTCGGCCAGGGCCCGCGCCAGCTGCCGCGCCTGCCACAAGCCGGTGTCGTTGAGGGGGATGTCGAGATGCCCCTGGATGCGGGTGTCCACGTTCCAGGCGGTTTCGCCGTGGCGAACAGCAATGATGCGGGTGGCGTTCATGGGTGCAGAGCGCCTCAGCGCGGTATTTCCAGGACGATGCGGCGCGGCCCGGCGGGTGGGGTGGGAAAGCCGTTCAGGGCCGCGTCGAACATGGCGGCGAACACGGCCGGGTTGTCGCTCCACACGCCCTCGTGCACGGCACGGGTTTCATACACCACGGTGCCGCTGGCCGCCTCGCGCAGGACCAGGCCGACCTCGCGCCGGTACAGCGTGGGAGGTGGAAAGCGCATCGACAGGCCGCCATGAAAACCGCGGCCACCGCCCCAGCCGCCCCAGCCCCAGCCGGGGCCATCCCAGTAGTCCGGATAGGCCTGGAGGTTGGTGCGGGCATGGACCTGCACGCGCAGGAACGGGGCGGCGCTGTCCTGGCGCAGGCCCACCTTGGCCAACGCCAGCCGGGCCTGTTCTTCCACGGCGTCCTGCTGGGCGCCCTGGGCCTGCTGCGACGGCAGGCGCTCGAACTGGTAGGTGGGCCGCGCCGGCGCGCGGGCGAGCTGCGAGAACGACTGCACATCGCTGTCCACCAGGCGGCTGCTGGCGCAGCCGGTCAGCCACAGCGCCGCGCACAGCAGGGGCAAAGTGATCCATTTCATGGCAGCTCCTTGAAAAAAGCGCCGGCAGCGCTGCTCCGACCTTTACTGGATGCGCAGCACCTGCAAACCGGGCAGGGCCGATGGCGCGGGGAATTCCTCGGCGTCAAACGCCTTGTCGCCATTCTCGTCGGCCACGCCCGTGGCGCGTGCGCCCTTGAAATCGTACAGTGCGCCGTCGAGCAGGTGGCTGGGCACCACGTTCTGCAGCGCGTTGAACATGTTCTCCACGCGGCCGGGGAAGCGCTTTTCCCAATCGCGCAGCATCTCGCCCACCTGCTTGCGCTGCAGGTTCTCCTGGCTGCCGCACAGGTTGCACGGGATGATGGGGAAGTTGCGGTGCTGCGCCCAGCGTGCCGTGTCCTTCTCGGCCACGAAGGCCAGCGGGCGGATCACCACATGGCGGCCGTCGTCGCTGACCAGCTTCGGCGGCATGCTCTTCATCTTGCCGCCGAAGAACATGTTGAGCAGCAGCGTCTGCAGGATGTCGTCGCGGTGGTGGCCCAGGGCGATCTTGGTGCAGCCCAGTTCGTCGGCCACGCGGTACAGAATGCCCCGGCGCAGGCGGCTGCACAGGCTGCAGGTGGTCTTGCCCTCGGGGATCAGGCGCTTGACGATGCTGTAGGTGTCCTCGTTCTCGATGTGAAACGGCACGCCGGTGCTCTTCAGATAATCGGGCAGCACATGCTCGGGAAAGCCGGGCTGCTTCTGGTCGAGGTTGACGGCGACCAGGTCGAAATGGATGGGCGCGCGGGCCTTGAGCTTGAGCAGGATGTCGAGCAGCGCATAGCTGTCCTTGCCGCCCGACATGCAGACCATGACCTTGTCGCCCTCTTCGATCATGTTGTAGTGCACGATGGCCTTGCCCACTTCGCGGCACAGGCGTTTTTCGAGCTTGTGCGTTTCGCGCTCGATCTTGAAGTCGGCCGGCGCGCGGGCCGGTTCCGCCACCGCCGTTGCGGCTTCCTCGCCCGTCCAGGCGTTGCTGTCGATTGCATTCATTGCGTTCACCACTGTCCTGTTTCCATGCGGATCGCCACTTCGCAGTCGTCAAAAATTTCGAGCTTGGCGATTTTCACGCGCACGCCGCACACGCCGGGCAGCTGCATCAGCCGCTGGGCCAGCTTGCCGATCAGGCTCTCCAGCAGGTTCACATGCTCGGCCGTGCACTCGTCGATGATGATCTGGCGCACCTTGCGGTAGTCGAGCACATGCGCGATGTCGTCGTCGTGCGGCGCCAGCGGCTGCGCGCCCAGGCTCAGCTCGGCATCGACCTGGATGGGCTGGGGCGCGTTTTTCTCGTGCGCGAGGATGCCCAGGTTGGCATCGAAGCGCAGCCCGGTGAGGGTCAGGGTCTGGAGACCGGTGGCTTGGTTCATGGTATTGGGGCTGAGCATGCGCTCACATCAGGGAAAAGTCGCGCTCGAACTTCATCAGGTGCTGGCCACCGTCGACCAGCAGCGTGGTACCGGTGATCGACCGGTTTTCCAGCGCAAACCGCACGGTGGCGGCCACATCGTCGGCGGTGGACGAGCGGCCCAGCGGGCTCAGCGCGTGCAGACGGGCAAACTTCTCGTCGCTCAGCATGTGGCTGGTGAGCGTAAGGCCAGGCGCCACGCCCACCACCCGCACGCGCGGCGCCAGCGCCAGCGCCAGCATGGTGCCGGCGGCTTCGAGCGCGGCCTTGGAGAGCGTATAGCTCAGGAAATCGGGGTTCTGGTTCCAGAGCTTCTGGTCCAGCAGGTTGACCACGGCGCCGTGCGCGTCGGCCTCGCCCGCAGCGGCGCGGTCCTGCAGATGCCGGTGCAGGGCCTGGGCCAGCACGATGGGCGCGCCGGTGTTGCTGCGCAGGTGCTGCTCCAGCGCGGCAAAACCGAAGGTCTGGGCATCGTCGTGCTCGAACAGCGAGGCACTGTTGACCACTGCATCCACGCTGCCAAAGTGGTTGATCACCTGGGGCAGCAGGGCGCGCACCGCTGCCTCGTCAGAGAAATCCGCATCAAAATGGGCGCTGGTACCTGCCAGTTCTGCGCAAGCAGCTGCGGTATCGATAGCGTCCTGGGCCGACGCGCGGTAGTGCACCGCCACCTGCCAGCCGCCAGCCGCCAGCGCCAGCGCAATGCTGCGACCCAGGCGCCGGGCGGCGCCCGTCACCAGAACCGTGCGCGGTCGGGGAGAAATGGACATGTGGGGGACAATGCGGGCCGTGACAAAAACACCCGACAGTTTAACGACCGCCCTGCAAACCCACATCGCCCAGGCCATTGCCGCCGCGGGCGGCTGGATCGGGTTCGACCGCTTCATGGCGCTGGCCCTCTATACCCCCGGCCTGGGCTATTACGCCAACGATTCCACCAAATTCGGCGCCATGCCCGGGTCGGGCAGCGACTTCGTGACCGCGCCCGAGATGACGCCGCTGTTCGGCCAGACGCTGGCCGTGCAGGTGGGCGAGGCCCTGGCGCACACTGGCACCCACGAGGTCTGGGAGTTCGGCGCGGGTTCGGGCGCACTGGCGCTGCAGCTGCTCGACACGCTGGGCGACCAGGTGCAGCGCTACACCATCGTCGACCTGTCGGGCAGCCTGCGCGCGCGCCAGCAGGCCAAACTGGTGGCCCATGCGCACAAGCTGCGCTGGGTGGATGCGCTGCCCGAACAATTCAGCGGCGTGGTGGTGGGCAACGAGGTGCTCGACGCCATGCCCGTGCAATTGCTGGCCCGCCATGGCGGCCAAGAGGGTGGGCGGTGGCACGAGCGCGGCGTGGTGCTGGCCGAGGACGGCAGTTTTGCCTGGGCCGACCGCCCCACCGACCTGCGCCCGCCCATAGCCATCGAAGGCCCGCAGGACTACCTGACCGAGATTCACGCCCAGGGCGAAGCCTTCATCCGCACCCTGGCCGACCGGCTGGTGCGCGGCGCCATCTTCCTGCTGGACTATGGTTTTGGCGAGGGCGAGTACTACCACCCCCAGCGCCACATGGGCACCGTGATGTGCCACCAGGGCCATCTGGCCGACGGCGACCCGCTGGCGAAGGTGGGCCTGAAGGACATCACTGCCCATGTCAATTTCACCGCCATGGCGCTGGCGGCGCAGGAGGCGGGGCTCAACGTGCTGGGCTACACCACGCAGGCGCATTTCCTGATCAACTGCGGCTTGCTATCGAAAATGGAGCTTCTGCCGCAATCAGATCGTGCGCTGGCAGCCAAATTGATCATGGAGCACGAGATGGGCGAGCTGTTCAAGGTGCTGGCCCTGGGCGTGGGCGAGGCGTGGGAGCCCTTGGGGTTTGCGCAAGGCGACCGCTCGCACAGGCTATGAAGCAGGCCTCGCCATGATCCGCTGGCTGATTGTTGTCTTCCTGGCGCTGGTGTTCATCAACGGCCTCTCGCCCTGGCTGCAGCGCATGGGGCTGGGGCGGCTGCCGGGGGACTTTCGCTTCCGGCTGTTCGGGCGCGAATGGTTCATTCCGCTGGCCAGCACGGTGCTGCTGAGCTTTGTGCTGAGCCTGCTGGTGAAGTGGCTCTGATGGCTGAAGTCTGCGGGCTTGAATTTCGGGGGCCGTGGCCCGATGTCCCAAAGACACCGCCCTGAAAGCCCTGCCATGACCGAAGCCTTGCACATCGTCTGCCCCCACTGCCACACCACCAACCGTGTCCAGCAGGCCCAGCTGGCCAGCGCGCCCGATTGCGGCAGCTGCCACCAGCCGCTGTTCACGGGCGCGCCGCTGGCGCTGGACGCCGCCAGCTTTGCCAAGCATGTGCAGCGCAGCCATATCCCCGTGCTGGTCGATTTCTGGGCGCCCTGGTGCGGGCCGTGCCGCCAGATGGCGCCCGCGTTTGCCCAGGCCGCCCGCGAGCTGGAGCCCGGCGTGCGCCTGGCCAAGCTCGACACCGAGGCCTACCCGCAGGTGGCAGCGCCCTACAACATCCGCAGCATTCCGACCATGGTGCTGTTCCAGGGCGGGCGCGAGCTGGCGCGCATTTCGGGCGCGCTGGGCGCGGCCGACATCGTGCGCTGGGTGCGCTCGGTGCAGGCTTCCTGATCAGGCGCCGGGCGCCGGCACCAGCCCTGGCCAGGCCGCCACGGCCTGCACCCGTGCAGCGTGGATCATGTCACCCACTTTTTGCCCTGTAATGCCCAATTCTGCAGCGCGGGCAGCTACCCCGCTGGTAGCGACCGATTGCACCGCAAGCAGCGCCTCGCGCAGCCGCTGGCGCTGCGGGTAGGGCGCTTCTTCAAACCCCAGACGCCCGCGCGCATCGCATTCGCAGGCCCGCAGGATCTCGTCAAAGCGGGCCGGCTTGCGGATGCCGTCGCAGCGCTCGATCAGGCGCACCAGGGCGGCCGCGCCCAGGTCGCCGCTGCGGTGGATGTTGCCGTGCTCGCGCGCCACCACGTCGGCCGTTTCACGGCATTCGGTGGGCACGCGCAGGCGCTCGCACAGGCCTTTGAGGAGCTTGGCGCCGCGCTGCTCGTGGCCGATGTGGCGCGGCAGCATGTCGGCCGGCGTCGTCCCCTTGCCCAGGTCGTGCACCAGGCAGGCAAAGCGCACGGTGAGCGGCGCCTGCAGGTGCGCCGCCATGTCCAGCACCATCATCAGGTGCACGCCGGTGTCCACCTCGGGGTGGTATTCGGCCCGCTGGGGCACGCCCCACAGGCGGTCCACCTCGGGCAGCACCACGGCCAGGGCGCCGCAGGCGCGCAGCACCTCGAACATGCGCGAAGGCCGTGCTTCCATCAGCCCGCGCGCGAGCTCCTGCCACACGCGCTCGGCCACCAGGTGGTCGGCCTCGCCGTGCGCCACCATGGAGCGCATCAATTCCATGGTCTCGGGTGCCACCGAAAAATCGGTAAAGCGCGCCGCAAACCGCGCCACGCGCAGGATGCGCACCGGGTCGTCGTGGAAGGCGTCGGTCACATGGCGCAGCACGCGCTGTTCCAGGTCGCGGGCACCCCCATAGGGGTCAAACAGAGCCTCAGCGCTCGGTCCACCTGCGCTGCTCGCGATCGCATTGATGGTGAGGTCGCGGCGCGAGAGGTCTTCCTCCAGCGTCACATCGGGCGAGCTTTGCACCACGAAGCCGCGGTAGCCGCGCCCGCTCTTGCGCTCGGTGCGCGCCAGCGCGTATTCCTCGCGCGTCTCGGGGTGCAGGAAGACGGGGAAGTCGCGCCCCACGGGCAGATAGCCCAGGTCGATCATCTGCTGGGGTGTGGCGCCCACCACCACCCAGTCGTGGTCGTTCACGGGACGGCCCAGCAGCTTGTCGCGGACGGCGCCGCCCACCATGTAGATTTGCATCGGCGTAGTTTAGGACCTGCCCCCGGCCGTATATTCCAGCCCACCATGCCCCTGTCGTCCGACCTCACCATTGCCCAACTCAACCCCGACGGCAGCGTGCCCGTGCCCACGGCGCCCGATGCCGCCGCCAACGCGGCCGCCGCCGCCCTGCAGCGCGAGGCGCAGTTCGACGCCCTCCAGGCCAAGGTGGACGACCTGCAGGAGATCCTGGCCAAGCCGCTCAATGAAATCCTGGCCGACCGCGACAGGTTCAAGGAGGCTGCCGCCGCCTGGGATGCCTTCGGTGCCATGTGGATGCTGTCGCAGCGCGCCATGAAGCGCGTGGCGCTGGACCTGGCCGCGCAGCAGGGCGTGAGCGATGAGGAAGTGGTGGCCCGCGCACTGGCCTATGCCAACGCGGTGCTCAACGCGGAAGAGGAAGACCTGGGCGGCACGATTGCCGGGGCGCAGATGGCGCACATCGTGCGGCACAAGCCGTTTTTGCGCAAGCAGTTCCGGTAACGGGCCCGTCAGCGCCGCAACCGGTAGGGTTCTTCAAAATCCAGAAAGTCCTTCTCGGCCAGGGCCTCGTCGATCCAGGCCTTCACGCTGGGCAGCGCGCGCACGCGGTCCACATAGGCGGCGATGTGGGGCGGCACTGGCAGGGCGTAGGTGTGCAGGCGCATGCACACCGGGGCAAAGTAGGCGTCGGCGATGGTGAACTGGCCGAACAGCATCGGCCCGCCATATTGCGCAAGCAGACCGGTCCACATCTCGACCAGGCGCTGCACGTCGGCGCGCACGGCCGCCTTGTCGCGCCAGAGCAGGGCGCCGGTGTCGGGCAACTGGGCCTCGATGTTCATGGGGCAGGCGCCGCGCAGGGCGGTGAAGCCGCTGTGCATCTCGGCGCAGACGCTGCGGGCGCGGGCGCGGGCCGCCTTGTCCTGGGGCCAGAGCTGCTTTTCGGGGTAGGTTTCGGCCAGGTACTCGGCAATGGCCAGCGTGTCCCACACCACCAGATCGCCATCGACCAGCACCGGCACCTTGCCGGTGGGGCTGACGGTGCCGACGGTGCGCTTGAACTCCGAGCCGGCCTCGAAGCTGTCGAAGCGCACGCGCACTTCCTCGAACACAATGCCCGCCTGGCGCAGCAGCACCCAGGGGCGCATGGACCAGGACGAGTAGTTCTTGTTGCCGATGTAGAGCTGGATCATGGTGCACCTTTCTTTTGAAACTGAAGCGCGGTCACCTGTCAGAAGGCCGCAGAGCAGGCCACATCAGGGATGTGTTCCTCATACCGGCCAGACCACGCCGTTGTCGTTCAGGATGGCATCGAGCGGCAGGTCGAACGCGTCGGGCTCGAAGTCGTCGAGGTAGCCGTGGGTGAAGCCCAGGCCCACGGTGAATGGCCTGGGTTGCAGCGTGGCCAGGGTGCGGTCGTAAAAGCCGCCGCCATAGCCCAGCCGGTAGCCGCCCGGCGCATAACCCACGCAGGGCACGAACAGCAGCGTGGGCACGATCATCTCGGTGTCCTTGGGCTTGGGAATGCCGTAGGCGTCTTCTTCCATGGGGCAGCCGGGGTGCCAGGCGTGGAAGGTGAGCGTCTTGTGCTGCTTGTTCACCACCGGCAGGCCGATGCGCCGGCGCAGGGGCTCGTCCAGCAGCTCGCCGTCTTCCTTCCAGCGGTGCAGGGCGGGCAGGGGGTCGAACTCGCCCTTGATGGGCCAGTAGGCGCCGATCACGGTGTCGGGCCGGTTCACCAGCCAGATGCGCATGACTTGCTGCAACAGGTCGGATCGCTGTAGGCGATCGGGCAAATTGAGGCGTTCTTGTATCAATGCGCGCCGAAGGGCTGCTTTGTCCATCAGATAATTCCCCCATGCATTTACTCAGAGCCATTCTGACACCCCTTGTGGCCGCTGCCGTGCTGGCCATTGCTGCGCCCCTGGTCCAGGCGCAAAACCGTGGCGACGACACCCTGCTGGAGATGCAGCAGGCCTTCCGCAAGGGCGACCGCAGGAAGCTCGAACAGCTGCTGCCCGCCGCGCGCGGCCATGCGCTGGAACCCTGGGCTGCCTATTGGACGCTGAAGGCGCGTCTGGACGAGGCCGCACCGCAGGAGGTGCAGGCCTTTTTGCAGCGCTATGCCGGCAGCTACCAGGAAGACCGCCTGCGCAATGACTGGCTGCTGCTGCTGGGCCAGCGGCGCGACTGGTCGCAGTTTGCCGAGCACCATCCGCAATACCGCATGTCGGACGACCGCGAGGTGCGCTGCTACGCCCTGCTGATCGACCAGATCAAGGGCACGGCACCCGCCAGTGCTGCCGATGATGTGCGCCGCACCTGGTATTCGCTGCGCGATGCGGACGACGGCTGCACCCACGCGGCCAGCGAGTTATACAGCGACAAGAAGCTCAGTGCGCTGGATGTGTGGCGCAAGGCGCGCCTGGGCATAGAGGCCAACCGCATGCGCGTGGTGCGCAATGCCGTGGAAATTGTCGCGCCCGATGCCCTGCCCCAGCTGCGCGATGTGTTCGACTCGCCCACCAAATACCTGCTCGGCCGCGCCACCGTGCGCGGCAAGATGCACCAGGAACTGGTGGTGCTGGCCCTGGTCAAGCTGGCCACCGGCGACCCGCAGGCCGCCGCCAACCTGCTGGACGCCAAATGGGGTGTGCAGCTGTCGGCCGAAGAGCGCAACTGGGTCTGGGGCGTGATCGGCAAGCAGGCCGCGCAAAAGCTCTCGCCCGATGCCATGGCGTATTTCGCCAACGTGGCCCGCGACAGCGACCTGAACGACGATACCCTGGGCTGGAAGGCGCGCGCCGCCTTGCGTGCCGGCCAATGGAAGGTGGTGCGCAAGACCATCGACGCCATGGGCGACGACACCCGCCAGGAAAGCACCTGGGTGTACTGGAAAGCCCGCGCCCTGCTGGCCGCCAGGCCCAGCGAAGCCGAGCGCGCCGAAGCACGGCAATTGCTGGAGGGCATTGCCGGCACCCGCGGTTTTTATGAGCAGCTGGCCCTGGAAGAGCTGGGCCAGCGCATTGCCACGCCGCCCGCGCCGGCGCCGCTCACCGCCGAGGAAAAAGCCGCTGCGCGCGCCAACCCGGGGCTTAACCGGGGCCTGTACGCCATCTTGTTGGGCCTGCGCAGCGAAGGCGTGCGCGAGTGGAACTACACCACCAACCTGCACACCCCCGGCGGCATGGCCGACCGCGAACTGTTGGCCGCAGCCGACTTTGCCTGCCAGCGCGAGGTGTGGGACCGCTGCATCAACACCAGCGAGCGCACCAAGGCCGTGACCGATGCGGCGCAGCGCTTTCCCACGCCGTTTCGCAACACCGTGGTGGAGCGCGCCCAGGGCATAGGTCTCGACCCGGCCTATGTCTACGGCCTTATCCGCCAGGAAAGCCGCTTCGTGATGGATGCCCGCTCGGGCGTGGGCGCCTCGGGCCTGATGCAGGTGATGCCCTCCACCGCGCGCTGGACGGCCCGCAAGATCGGGCTGGCCGGTTTCACGCCCGACCAGATCTCCGATCGCGACACCAACATCACCATCGGCACGGCCTACCTCAAGCTGGCACTCGACGACTTCGCCGGCTCCATGCCCATGGCCGCCGCCGCCTACAACGCCGGCCCCGGCCGCCCGCGCAGCTGGCGCAACGGCCCGGTGCTCGATGCCGCCATCTGGGCCGAAAACGTGCCTTTTGCCGAGACGCGCGATTACGTCAAGAAGGTGCTGGCCAACACCACCAACTACGCGGCCTTGCTGACGGGGCAGCCGCAGTCGCTCAAGAGCCGGCTGGGCACGGTGGGGCCGCGGGAGAGTGCGGAGCCGGAGGCGAACAAGGAGCTTCCTTGAGGTCTTTTTAGGCGCTGGTGCTTGTTTATCAGGCGCTGGTTGCTATTGTTTTGATGGTTTGTAGTGTGCCTTGGTTGAGGGCGGAGGCCGGGTTTCGGCCCGGCGGCCGCCTCACTTTCTTTTGCTTCGCCAAAAGAAAGTAAGCAAAGAAAAGGCGACCCACAGTCTGCGACCCCTTCGCGTTGCTACGGGGCAAACCTGCATCGGGGCGGTTGCGGGGTGCGCCGTGGAACTCGCTTTGCGCTGCGCGCGCCGCTCGGACAGCCACGGCGAGTCAGTTGACGAGGCATGCGCGCTGCGCCGCGCCTGCTCCCCCCGCCACCGCCCCGCCGCAGGCGCAGCCAGATGGTGTGGGAAAAGAACATCCAAACAACCTACGGGCCATCGCTGCGCTCGGCACCCTCTCGCGGGCGCAAGCGCCACGCGCTGCGCAGCCCGGGCCAAGCGCAGCGATGGCCCGAAGGGATGTTCGCTCGGGTTCCCTTCAGGATGCGCCGAGGAGCGCAGCGGCCAGCGGATCAGGGCTCGCGATTGTCTGAGCGCAGCGAGTTCGAGCGAGACTCCGCTGAACGCGAGCACCGCAGGTTGCCCGCAGCGAAGCGCAGGGACGCAGCCTGTAGGGTCGCCTTTTCT
>NZ_AUEX01000011.1:0-140205 GCF_000426205.1 Acidovorax sp. JHL-9 | reverse complement strand
CCGAGGAGCGGGCAGCCTTGATGCCTGTGCCCCGGCCCTTCGATGGCTTTGTGGAGCACACCAAGCGCGTCTCACCCACCTGCCTGGTCCACTTCGAGCGCAATCGCTACAGCGTGCCAGCGCCGTATGCCAATCGGCCTGTGAGCCTGCGGGTCTACGCGGACCGCCTGATGGTGGCGGCCGAAGGTCAGATCATCTGTGAACACCAGCGCCTGATCGAGCGCAACCACCATGGTGCCGGGCAGACCGTCTATGACTGGCGTCACTACCTGGCGGTGCTGCAGCGCAAGCCCGGGGCCTTGCGCAATGGTGCTCCGTTCCTGGAACTACCAGCAGCCTTCAAGCGCCTGCAGGTTGCCTTGCTCAAGCAACCCGGCGGCGACCGGGAGATGGTGGAGGTACTGGCACTGGTGCTGCACCACGACGAACAGGCTGTGCTCGCTGCAGTGGAACTGGCCCTGGAGTCAGGGGCTGCCAGCAAGACGCACATCCTGAACGTGCTGCACCGCCTACTGGACGGCAAGCCTGCTCCAGCACCGGTCACATCACCCCAGGCCCTCAAGCTGTCTGTGGAACCCCAGGCCAACGTGCTTCGCTATGACCAGCTGAGGGAGGTGCGCTATGCGTCATGACCCCGCCATTGCTTCCATCGTGATCATGCTGCGCGAGCTCAAGATGCACGGCATGGCCCAGGCTGTCGCTGAGCTGGCCGAGCAAGGTGCACCGGCCTTTGATGCAGCACAGCCCATCCTGTCTCAACTGCTCAAGGCCGAGACCGCCGAGCGGGAGGTGCGCTCGGTGGCCTACCAGCTCAAGGTGGCCAGGTTCCCTGCGTACCGGGACCTGGCGGGCTTTGACTTCAGCCACAGCGAGGTGAACGAGGCACTGGTACGCCAGCTGCACCGCTGCGAATTCTTGGAGAACGCCAACAACGTGGTGCTGGTGGGTGGACCGGGTACGGGCAAGACCCACATTGCCACCGCCCTCGGGGTGCAAGCCATTGAGCACCATCACCGCAGGGTGAGGTTCTTCTCCACGGTGGAACTGGTCAATGCGCTCGAAGAGGAGAAGGCCAACGGCAAGACAGGGCAGATGGCCCACCGGCTTGCCTATGTGGATCTGGTGATTCTGGATGAATTGGGCTACCTGCCATTCAGTGCCTCAGGAGGTGCCTTGCTGTTCCACCTGCTGTCCAAGCTGTACGAGCGCACGAGCGTCGTGATCACCACCAACCTGAGCTTCAGCGAATGGGCCAGTGTGTTCGGGGATGCGAAGATGACCACGGCGCTGCTGGACCGACTCACGCATCACTGCCATATTCTGGAAACCGGCAACGACAGCTACCGGTTCAAGAACAGCTCCGCACAGCGACCACCACAGACCACCAAGAAGGAGAAAGCGACCAAGAACTTATCCACAACGTGAGCGCGAAGTTCACGAACAAGGGTGGGTCAGATCGAGATGGAAATGGTGGGTTACGGTTGCATGGAAATCAACAAGCAGGATGGAGACCGCAGTCTCCTGAGGCCCCCGGATTGCGCAAATGGACGACGAGTCCTTGTTCTGATCATGTCTGATCCCTCTCGTTGGACGGCTCCGCATAAGGTCGGGTAACAATCGACAAGGCAATGATAACGCCGTTTTGCACGATAACAACCAATATGTTATCGTGTGAAATTCAAGTTACCCAGGTTGAGCTTTGCCAATCCTCACGACCGC
Source organism: Acidovorax sp. JHL-9 (assembly GCF_000426205.1). NCBI lineage: Bacteria > Pseudomonadati > Pseudomonadota > Betaproteobacteria > Burkholderiales > Comamonadaceae > Acidovorax > Acidovorax sp. JHL-9. The sequence continues at coordinate 138,486 of NZ_AUEX01000011.1, read as the reverse complement.
CGTTCTGCGCTACCTCCAAGAGGTCCTGGGCATCGAAGCGCCAGGGGTGAGGCCATGGGCGCGTGAAAACGAGCTACCTTACTTCCTGCGCGATGCCTTCCAGTTCAGCGAACTGGAACTGTTGGGGCAGCCCGTTGTCCTGGCGATAGGGCGGGCCGACGCCAAGCAGTCCCTCAGCGACGTCAGGACCTGGTTGGACAAGGTCAAGGCCTTGGCCGGTCAACCGGCGGTCTATGTCACTGACGCACTCGCATCGTATGACCGTCGGCGCTTGATCGAGCAAAAAGTCCCGTTCATCGTGCCGGGCAACCAACTCTATCTGCCGGATTTGGGGCTGGACCTGCGTGAGTATTTTCGGCAGCGCGCTCCGGCCACTGAAGCGGCGCTGAGTCCATCCGCGCAAGCCATGCTGATCACCGCCTTGCTGCGCCAACCGTGGCAACCTGATTGGCAGCCTTCCGGGGTCGCGGCCGAGTTGGGCTACACGCCCATGACCCTGTCGCGCGCAGTCAAGGAATTGACCGCGGCCGGGCTGGCTCTGGCGTACACGGTCGGCCGCTCGCGCTGGCTGCGAATGGAACTTCCCCCGGAGCAGATCTGGGAGCGAGCGAAGCCCGCACTGCGCACGCCGGTCCGGCGCACGGTCTGGGTGACAGCCGATGGGGGGGCCGCACACGGCCCCCGCCGCCTCGCGGGCCTGAGCGCGCTCGCGCGCTATTCCATGCTGACCGAGCCGAAATGGCCGGTGTATGCGATGACCGCCGCCGACTGGAAGGCTGCGACGGATGCCGGTGTTCGAGAGCTGCCTGAGCCCGAAGCGGGTGCTCAAGAATGGCAGCTGTGGAGCTACAGCCCGGCATTGATGCCAGACGCCACCACAGTGGACCCGCTCTCGCTGACGCTCAGCCTGCAAGAGAATGCCGACGACCGAATCCAGCTTGCACTGGAAGAACTGAAAGGACAACTTCCATGGTGAGAGGGTTGGACATTTTCCAGGAGAGGTTTGCGGAATACGTCGACCAGTACGTCCTGATTGGCGGCACGGCTGCGTCCTTGACGATGGAGGAAGCCGGGCTGGAATTCCGAGCCACCAAAGACCTCGACATCGTCCTGCATGTGGAAGCGCTGACGCCGGCATTTGGCGAGGCCTTCTGGAAATTCGTTGAGGACGGCGGCTACGAAATTCGCCAGGCCAGCGACACCGGAAAGCCGATCTTCTATCGGTTCCAGAAGCCTGCTGATGATCGCTACCCGGCGATGGTCGAACTGTTCGCGAGAGCCCCCGACGGATTGCAACCAGCCGAGGGCAGTCAGCTGACACCCATACCGCTGGACGAAGCGGTCTCCAGCTTGTCCGCCATCTTGCTGGACGAGGTCTACTACGCATTCATCATGGCTGGGCGCCGCGAAGTCGATGGCCTGCCCTGGGTCGGCGAAGACCGCCTGATCCCGCTCAAGGCCATCGCGTGGCTGGAACTAACGGCCCGGAAAGAGCAGGGCGCCAAGGTGGACGCCAAGGACGTGCGCAAGCACCTCAACGATGTGTTGCGCCTTTCGCAACTGCTGGCGCCCGCCACACGCATTCCGGTCGACAAAAAGATCGGCGCAGACATGACGCGGTTCCTTGTCGCCGTCGCTGCCGACACGTCCATCGATCCGAAAACGCTGCAACTCGGCAACGTCGCTGTCGCCGAGCTGGTGGCCCGCATCGCCCAGGCCTATGAAATTGAACGGCCTGCGCAGGCGGCGGGATGATGGACGAGGAAGTCAACCGGACCAGGTCGAGGAGCAGCCCCCCGACCGAACAGAAAAACTGAGCAGGAGGACACATGGCATTTTCACGGCTTGACGGCGCCTCCGAAATTCTGAGGGCACTGCTGCCGCAGTCGAAGCGCGCGCTCCGGCGATCTCGGCGAATCCTGGGGTGCGATGCGTTTTTCGGTATGCTTGCACCTAATTGATGATGATGTCGAAAACGTCGACGCCCCGCAAATCGCTCCATCTCCCGCGCCAGCAAAAGATCTGCGCTTTTGACGGTAAAAGCGACGGTATAGACCCATCTCGATCACAGCCAAGTCCTTTAACCATGCGGGTTTGGACGGCCTGTTGATGATGGAGTGGGAATGAAGTGACAGTGCCGTGCGGCAGGCGACCTGGCGCCTGTGCGAAGCCTGCGGCCTGACGACAGGGCGGCGGAATCTGGACGGGGCCCGGCTCGCGCGCTAAGGTGCTTGGCTCGTTGAAGGAGGCGGTGACATGCCCGACGACCAGTCCCTGCTGCCCGGTATCGCGTCTGCGCCGGGCCTCCATCACCATGTTTTCTTTGCCGTGCTTGCGGATGCCGACGCAGGGCTAAAAGCAGATCGCCTGTGCGATCAGGAGATGGCTCTGCGCCACCTGGAAGGCAGCAAGGTGCGCAGGGAGCGATTGCATGTCACTCTGGTGTCCCTGGGGTGGGATGCTGAGTTTCCAGAGCACAAGGTCGGGCTTGCAGGCCTGGCAGCTGGACTGGTGGATGCCCCTGCATTCCTCTTGCGGCTGGACCGTTGTCTGAGCTTTCAGCGACGCAATGCAAGGCGTCCCCTGGTGCTGTGTGGCCATGGCGCCGGGGTGGCCGGTTTTCTGGAACTCCACCGCTCCTTGTGCGGCGCGCTGGATAGTTCATTTTCTGGTGGGGCAAGTGCGGTACATGGCATACCTTCCGTGACCCCTCACATGACCCTGATGTACAGCCCCTCTGTGGTGGAGCCACATCCGGTGGAGCCCGTGGAGTGGACGGTGCGGGAGTTCCAGTTGCTCTACAACCTGCGCGGCTCTCCGGGGCCGTACCGGGTGCTGGGACGGTGGACATTGCACGGCCCGCAGTGCATGTAATGCGGCTTGCGCTTTCCTTCGTCCACCACGGATGATTGGCCAAGGTGCCTCAAGAGCCCTTTTGCCATTCTTGTGCTCGCCCATCGGCACAATGGGAGCTTGCTCCTTTTTCGCGCGCCGTGATCGGACCCGAGGGGGCTCTCCGGGGATCGCGCTTTACCTCCTATGAATATTTTTCTTCCCTGCGTACTGGTGCCAGCTGGAGGCGCTGCCATATGAATTCGTCCACAGACTTCTGGCCCCCATGCGGCTTTCACTCGCTCGTGCGAGACGCACGCGGCTGGCTCGTGCCTACGGAAACGTATTTTCGGTGGATATTGGCAAGGCCCGAACTTGCCTTGGTGCCCGAGTCGTGCGCTGCCGAAGTGGCCCTGCACCAGTCCCTGGCCACATCGCCATTGCGGCCTGTGGCGCCGCAGGAGCTGGTGGCACTGGCGGATGACGACGCGCGTGAGAATTACGCCGTCTTCTTGCGTTTTTGCGATGCTTTGCAGAGCGCAGGCACGCTGGAGGCCTGCTACCTGCAGCTCATGCGCGGTGGTGCCATCAACATTCCAGCGGTGTTCATTGACGCCATGGTGCAGGCCATGCTGCGCAAGCTGCTGAACGATTGCAATGACGCCGTGGAGGCCCGCGCAGCTGAGATGCTGTTTCGGCCGCAGCGCGTGACCTTGCGGGATGGACAGATGCTGGCAGGCGACCGCGCCACGCTGGACATGCTCAACGAAACCGCAGGCCTGGGCGATGTAGGGCGGCTGCTGCTGGAAAGCGGCGCACTGCAGCCGCACGTCGAACTGCAAGTGCTCGGTGCCGACAACGCGGCTGCGTATTGGCAGGAAAGTGGCCGCTACCGGTTTTTGCTCGACTTGACCCATGAACTGACGCAGGACCTGAGCCATGGTCTGACCTTCAAGATGACGCGAGCGCGCTCCGGGTTGAAGGCGCTGGCCCGCGTGCTGGAGCGCTGGGTGCAGCACTTCCTGGGCGTGCAGGTGCGCATCGAGCCCGTGCACCAGGTCACCGACAGCGCCTGGCGCTGGCATGTGGGGCTGGATGTGGAGTCCACCGCCATCCTTAACGACCTGTACCAGGACCACCCGGTCGATGCCGACCGCATGGCACGCCTGGTGAGCCTGTTCACGCTGAACTTTGCCAACCCTGCCGAGATGCGCGCCGATGTGGCGGGCAAGCCGGTGTACCTGGGGCTGGCCACCAACGCCGAGGGTGTGGTGCGCATCAAGCCGCAGAACCTGCTGCTCAACCTGCCACTGGCATCTCCGTCTTGACATGCGACTGAATCAATAGCTACCAGCGCTTTATTTATAAGCGCTAGCGGCCCATTCGATTCAAATCTTCTCCCGGGTAAATGGCAGCCCGGTGCCGGGTGCTCAGCCAATCGTCATCAGGCTCGCATTGCCCCCTGCTGCTGCCGTGTTCACGCTGAGCGCGCGTTCGATCAGCAGTCGTTCCAGTGGGATGTCTGTGGCACTGGGCTGCAGTGCCGTCACACCCACGATGGGCCCGGCGCGGCGGGTGAGGGCGGTGCACACGGCTTGCAGGGATGCGGCGCTGCCATGGTGCAGCACGGCGTCCAGCTCCAGCGTGCCGTCGTTCAGTGCGTTGTCTTGCAGCATGACCTGCGCCTGTACCGCCGTGGGCAACTGTGCGCGCAGGGGGGACTGGGCACTGGGCCACAGGGCCGTGCCGCCGCTGGCGAGCACGGCGGCGGTCTGCACCAGCAGGTCGTCCACGCTCTGTGCCAGGCACAGCACATGTGCGCGGGGGGCCAGCGTATAGACATTGCGCTCGCCCGTGGGGCCGGGCAGGGTGCGGGCGGTGCCGCTTGGGGTTTGCTGTGCAAAGCGCTGGCAGGTGCTGGCCAGGGCGGCATTGCCTTGCAGCTGCGCCCATTGCTGCAAGCTGGCCAGGGGCGCCAGCAGGCGTTTGCGCACCGCATCGTCGGGCGGTGTGGCGCGGTCAGCCTCGGCAAACGTGCGGGCCAGGGCATCTGCCGGGCGCTGCGACAGCAGGCGCAGCAGGTACAGCGGCCCGCCGGCCTTGGGGCCCGTGCCCGACAAACCTTCACCGCCAAAGGGCTGCACGCCCACCACGGCGCCCACCATGTTGCGGTTCACGTACACGTTGCCCGCATGGGCGCGGTTGACTACGCGGGCAATGGTTTCGTCGATGCGGGTGTGCACGCCCTGCGTCAGGCCGTAGCCGGTGGCGTTGATCTGGTCGAGCAGTTGGTCCAGGTCGTTGCGCGCATAGCGCACCAGGTGCAGCACGGGGCCGAAGACTTCGCGCTGCAGCTCGCCGATGTGGTTCAGCTCGACCAGGGTAGGGGGCACAAAGGTGCCTGGTGCGCTGACTGCAGAAACGTGATTCGGGTGCTGGAACACGCGGTGGCCTTGGGCCTTGAATTTCTCGATGTGCCGGGTGATGCCCGCCTGCGCCTCGGCATCAATGACGGGGCCCACGTCCACGCGCAGCTCGGCGGGGTTGCCCACGTGCAGCTCACCCATGGCGCCTTGCAGCATCTCGACCACGCGGTCGGCGGCTTCTTCCTGCACGCACAGCACGCGCAGGGCGGAGCAGCGCTGGCCTGCGCTGTCAAAGGCGGACGACACGGCATCGCCCACCACCTGTTCCACCAGCGCGGACGAGTCCACGATCATGGCGTTCTGCCCACCCGTTTCGGCAATCAGCGGGATGGGGCGGCCCGCGGCATCCAGCCGACCGGCCACGGTGCGCTGCAGGATGCGCGCCACTTCAGTGGAACCCGTGAACATCACGCCCATCACGCGGGCATCGCCAATCAGGCGGGCGCCCACGGTCTCGCCCTGACCGGGCAGCAGTTGCACGGCGGCGCGGGGCACGCCCGCCTGCCACAGCAGGCGCACGGCCTCGGCGGCGATCAGCGGGGTTTGCTCGGCCGGCTTGGCCAGCACGGGGTTGCCAGCGGCCAGCGCGGCGGCGACCTGGCCCATGAAGATGGCGAGCGGAAAGTTCCAGGGGCTGATGCAGGCCACGGGGCCCAGCGGGATGTGGGTGGCGTTGTCGAAGGTGCTTTGCACCTGCGCGGCGTAGTAGCGCAAGAAGTCCACGGCTTCGCGCACTTCGGCCACGGCGTTGCTGGCGCTCTTGCCCGCTTCGCGCATCAGCAGGCCCAGCAGGGGCTGCATGCGCGCTTCCAGCAGGTCGGCCGTGCGCAGCAGGGCCGCTGCGCGCTCGGCGGGCGGCGTGGCGGCCCAGGGGGCGGCGGCGGCCTGGGCGTGGGCCAGGGCCTGGTCCACGTCGGCGGTGGTGGCTTCTTGCACCTGGCCCACCACGTCGTGGTGGTCGGCCGGGTTGCGCACGGGCTGGGTGGGGCCTGCGGGCACGTCAGCGGCGAGCAGGGGCGCTGCCGTCCAGGCGTGGGTTGCAGTGGCTTGCAGCGTGGCAGCCAGCTCGGCCAGCGTGTTGTCGTTTGACAAGTCCAGCCCGCGCGAGTTGGTGCGGTGCGCGCCATACAGGCCCTGCGGTGTGGCAATGCGCGGGTGGGGCAGGCCGACGGTGCCTTCGGTGGCGGCTTGCTGGTCCACCACCTGCACGGGGCTGCGCACCAGTTCATCCAGCGCGATCGTTTCGTCGGCAATGCGGTTCACGAACGAGGTGTTGGCGCCGTTTTCGAGCAGGCGGCGCACCAGGTAGGCCAGCAGGGTTTCGTGCGTGCCCACGGGGGCGTAGATGCGGCACGGGCGTCCCAGCTTCCCCGCAGTGACGGCGCCCACCACCTGCTCATACAGCGGCTCGCCCATGCCGTGCAGGCACTGGAACTCGTACTGCCCCGCGTCGTAGTTGCTGCCCGCCAGCTGGTAGATGGTGGCCACCGTCTCGGCGTTGTGGGTGGCGAACTGGGGGTACACGGCCTCGGGCGCAGCCAGCAGCTTCTTGGCGCAGGCGATGTACGAAATGTCGGTGTGCACCTTGCGGGTGTAGACGGGGTAGTCTTCCAGGCCATCGACCTGGGCGCGCTTGATCTCGCTGTCCCAGTAGGCGCCCTTGACCAGGCGCACCATCAGGCGGCGCTGGGTGCGGCGGGCCAGGTCGACCACGTAGTCGATGACGAAGGGGCAGCGCTTTTGGTAGGCCTGGATGACGAAGCCGATGCCGTTCCAGCCCGCCAGCGTGGGCTCGTGGCACAGGCGCTCCAGCAGGTCCAGCGACAGCTCCAGCCGGTCGGTTTCTTCGGCGTCGATGTTCAGGCCAATGTCGTATTGCTTGGCCAGGGCCGTGAGGCGCAACACCAGCGGGTACAGCTCGTCCATCACGCGGCCAAACTGGGCGCGGCTGTAGCGCGGGTGCAGGGCCGAGAGCTTGATGGAAATGCCGGGGCCTTCGTAGATGCCGCGCCCGGCGGAGGCCTTGCCAATCGCGTGGATGGCTTGCTCATACGAGGCGTAGTAGCGCTGGGCATCCGCGCTGGTCAGCGCGGCCTCGCCCAGCATGTCGTACGAGTAGCGAAAGCCCTCGGCCTCCATCGTGCGGGCGTTGCGCAGGGCTTCGTCAATGGTTTCGCCGGTCACAAACTGCTCGCCCATCATGCGCATCGCCATGTCCACGCCCTTGCGGATCAGGGGCTCGCCGCCCTTGCCGATCAGGCGGCTGAGCGAGTTGCCCAGGCTGCTCTCGCTGTGCGTGGCCACCAGCTTGCCGGTGATGAGCAGGCCCCAGGTGGCGGCGTTGACGAAGAGCGATGGGCTCTTGCCCAGGTGGGCATCCCACTGGCCATGGCTGATCTTGTCGCGGATGAGCGCGTCGCGCGTGGCCTTGTCGGGGATGCGCAGCAGCGCCTCGGCCAGGCACATCAGCGCCACGCCTTCTTGCGACGACAGCGAGAACTCTTGCAGCAGCCCCTGCACAATGCCTGCGCGCCCGGCGCTGGCCTTGCGTTCGCGCAGCGCCTTGGCAATGCGCAGGGCCAGTTGCTCGGCCGCTGCGGCTTGATCGGCGGGCAGGCGGGCCTGGGCCAGCAGCGGGGCCAGGGCCTCGGGCTCGGGGCGGCGGTAGGCGGCGGTGATGGCGGCACGCAGCGGGTTGGAGAGCGGCGTGCGGGGGGCGAAGTCGGCAAACGGAGCGGAGGGCTGGGCGTTGGGTTGCTGCGTCATGGCGGTGTCTTTCGGTGGTTTGGAGGGCCCAACGAGGGTTTGGGCGCGTTACCGGCGATGATCCTTGGGTTTTTGATGAATAAATGATCGAAAATTGGCTGTAATGCAGAATAAATCGCTAATAAAGATGCAAGCAGAAACCGATCTGGACCGCATTGACCGCAAGATCCTGTCAATCCTGCAGGAGGACGGCCGCATTGCCAACCTCAAGCTGGCCGAGGCCGTGGCCCTGTCGCCCACCGCCGTGCTGGCGCGGGTGCAGCGCCTCACGCGCGATGGCTTCATCCTGGGCTACGAGGCGCGGCTCAACCCCCTGAAGCTGGGTGCGGGCATGCTGGTGTTTGTGGAGGTGCTGCTGGACCGCACCACGCCCAATGTGTTCGACCAGTTCAAGGCCGCCGTGCAGGTGCACCCCGAGATCATGGAATGCCACATGGTGGCGGGCGGGTTCGACTACCTGCTCAAGACGCGATCTGCCGACATGAATGCCTACCGGGTGTTTGCCGGCAATGTGCTGTGGCAGCTGCCTGGCGTGCGCGAGACGCGCACCTATGCGGTGATGGAGGAGGTCAAGCACAGCAACCATCTGCATTTGCGGTAATGGTGCCTGGCTGCGCGGCAACGGGCTTGGGGTGCGTGCTGCCCTCAACGCATAATGAATGACCATTTCAACCAGATCGAGGAGAAGACCATGTCCGCATTTTCGTACGCTGCTGTTGCGCTGGTCGCCGCCTTTGCCAGTCAGTCGGCCGTAGCCGCCTGCTATCTGGTGTATGCGCCCAATCAGGAGATTGTTTACCGGGCGTCCGTGCCTCCGGTGGACATGTCGCGTGACATCCATGAAACCCTTCCCCAGGTGGCCCCGGGCGCAACGCTGGTGTTCTCGCTGAACGACCAGGGCTGCGAGCTCACGATCAACAAGCTGCCGCTGGCATCCACTGCGGGGCGGGTCGGCATGCGCCCTGCGCGCGCAGATCGGGGCTGAACCCAGCCACTTCTCAGGGTCGGGGCCAAGCACAGCCCCGGGCCTGAGACAATCGGGGGATGAGCGAACCGAAAGAACTATCCCCCTCGTTTGAACCCACCGCGCAGAATTCCCAGAGCGATCTGCCCGAGGGCTGGCTGCAGGTCCAGTCCATGGATCTGGATGCCCAGGGCGTCGCCCGCAAGCCCGACGGCAAGGTCGTCTTCATCGATGGTGCTCTGCCGTTCGAGCTGGTCACTGCCAACACCCACCGCAAGAAGAACAACTGGGAGCAGGCCAGCCTGGTGGCGATTCACCGCGAGTCGTCGCAGCGCGTACGCCCCGGCTGCCCGCATTTCGGCCTGCACGCTGGCGCTTGCGGCGGCTGCAAGATGCAGCATCTGCACATCGGCGCCCAGGTGGCCGTGAAGCAACGGGTGCTGGAGGACAACCTCTGGCACCTGGGCAAGGTGAAGGCCCAGACCATGCTGCGTCCCATCGAGGGCCCGGCCTGGGGCTACCGTTACCGGGCGCGGCTGTCGGTGCGCCATGTGATCAAGAAGGGCCAGGTGCTGATCGGCTTTCATGAGCGCAAGAGCCGCTATGTGGCCGACATGCAGCAATGCCCCGTGCTGCCGCCGCATGTGGACGCCATGCTGATGCCCTTGCGGGCGCTGATTGCCGGCATGGACGCGCGCGACACCTGCCCGCAGATCGAACTGGCCTGTGGCGACAGCGTGACCGCTCTGGTGCTGCGCCACCTGGAGCCGCTGAGCGCGGATGACCTCGCCCGGCTGCGCGCCTTTGCGGCGGAACACCAGGTGCAATGGTGGCTGCAGCCCAAGGGGCCGGACACCGTGAAGCTGCTCGATGAAGGCGGCGAACCGTTGTCGTATGCGCTGCCCGACTTCGGCATCACCATGCCGTTCAAGCCCACGGATTTCACCCAGGTGAACCCGCACATCAACCGCGTGCTGGTGTCGCGCGCGCTGCGCCTGCTGGATGTGCAGAAAGACGAGCGCGTGATCGACTGGTTCTGCGGCCTGGGCAACTTCACGCTGCCCCTGGCCACCCAGGCGCGCGAAGTGCTGGGCATTGAGGGCAGCGAGGCCCTGGTGGCGCGTTCGCGCGAAAACTATGCATCGAATCAGGCTGCGGCGCAGGAAAATAAAGCGCTGGCAGCCACTGACTTCGTCGCCCGCAACCTGTTCGAGATGACCCCCGGGATGCTGGTGGCCGACGGTGTGGCCGACAAGTGGCTGGTCGATCCCCCGCGCGAGGGGGCCTTCGCGCTGGCCAAGGCGCTGGCTGACATCGAGCAGGCACGCATCGGCGCCGAGGGTGCTGGGCCGCTGCCTGCCGGGGCCGAGGGCTGGACGCCACCCCAGCGCATTGTCTATGTGAGCTGCAACCCCGCCACGCTGGCGCGCGACGCAGGGCTGTTGGTGCACCTGGCGGGCTACCGATGCACGGCGGCGGGCATGGTGAACATGTTCCCGCACACGGCCCACGTCGAGAGCATGGCGGTGTTTGACCGGGTGTGAGCCCGAATGGGTGGGGTGGGGGCGGCCGTCGCACGTTTCGGTTTCGATGTCGGCGTTGCGGTCCCTGCGCTCGGGCCTGTCCATCTTGCACAGCACCGCAGGCCTGCCCTTGATCTTGTGCTCGCGCATGTCGCCGTCTGCATCATCGGCAGGCCCGCCGCGCTCTTGAGGCCTGATGCGGGAAGGCAGAAATGAACAAGGCTCCCGAAGGAGCCTTGTGGGCAGTCGTCAAGAAGCGCGCGGCGCAATCAGTCGCGCTCGCCGCCCATGATGCCCAGCAGGGCCAGCAGGCTCTGGAATACGTTGAAGATGTCCAGGTACAGGGCCAGGGTGGCGCTGATGTAGTTGGTCTCGCCGCCATCCAGGATCTGCTTCAGGTCATACAGCATGTAGGCGCTGAAGATGCCGATGGCGGCCACCGAGATCGCCATCATGCCGGCCGACGAGCCCACGAACACGTTGACGACCGCGCCCACCATCAGCACCAGTGCGCCCACCATGAGCCACTTGCCCATGCCGGAGAGGTCGCGCTTGATCACGCTGGCCAGGCTGGCCATGACAAAGAACACGCCCGCCGTGCCGGCAAAGGCCGTCATGATGAGGTCGGTGCCGTTCTTGAAACCCAGCACCATGCCGATCAGGCGTGACAGCATCAGGCCCATGAAGAAGGTGAAACCCAGCAGCACCGGTACGCCCGCTGCCGAGTTCTTGGTCTTTTCGATGGCGAACATGAAGCCAAAGGCGCCGCCCATGAAAACAATCAGGCCCACGCCGCCGCGCAGCGACTGGGTGATGCCGGTGGCCACGCCAATCCAGGCACCCAGCACGGTGGGCAGCAGGCTCAGGGCCAGCAGCCAGTAGGTATTGCGCAGCACCTTGTGGCGCTGCTCCTGCGAGATGCCATAGCCCGCAGAGTGGCCCAGGGTGGTGACGTGGTCATTCATCTTGTGTCTCTCCTAGTTGGCCTGCACGACGCAGACGGCTGGATTTTATGTGGCGACGACTTGACGAAAAGCAATAACCGCATCCGGTCAGACACTTTAGGTCATTATTCTTTCACCCCATGCAGCGGTTTGCCGGGCGCCGGCTGCCGCTATGCTTGCCGTTTCCATTCGGGCGGATCACCAGCCCCCTCAACCGCAGAGCAACCATGAAGACCAAACACGTACTTGAACTGGCCGATGTCAAGAAGATCGCGGCGGCAGCAGAAGCCGAAGCGCTGAAGAACCAATGGGCCGTGACCATCGCCATCGTGGACGATGGCGGCCACCTGCTGTGGCTGCAGCGCCTGGATGGTGCGGCGGCGGTGTCGTCGCACATCGCACCGGCCAAGGCCCACACGGCCGCACTGGGCCGCCGCGAGAGCAAGGTGTATGAAGACATTGTCAATGGCGGCCGCACGGCGTTTCTCAGCGCGCCTGCCATCGAAGGCCTGCTCGAAGGCGGCGTGCCCATCCTGAAAGACGGGCAATGTCTGGGCGCCGTGGGCGTGAGCGGCGTGAAATCCTCCGAGGATGCACAGGTTGCACGCGCAGGCATCGCGGCACTGGGCCTTTGATGGGCGATGGGATGCTATGGGGTGGATAGCCGCTTGCGCTTTGCCACAAGCGCTGCAGGTTGAAAACTCCCTGAATCAAAAAACCGGTCTCAAGGGCCGGTTTTTTGATGCCGCCAAAGTTTCTGCCAGCGGGGGGCTGGAAAAAAAGCCTGGCTACGCGGGCAAGCCCGTTGGCTGGCAAAAAAGACCCTGTCGGGCTTGTGACAAGCCCGGGAGTCTCCCCACGATGAAACCCTGGAAAGACGCCAGCTGTGGGATGGCGCGCGAGCGCACTGGCTGGCGGTCCGATTTATTTGGTGAGAATCAGTTTGCCCAGCTTGGTGGCCTGCAGGCGGTACACCGATCCGTTGTGGCGGATGGCCACGGTTTTGTGGCCCTGCAAGAGCGTGCTGCTGTCCACTGCTGCTGTATCAGCCAACTGTGAACTGGGCACGGCGGGTAGAGAGTCCACCGACCCGGAACTGGCGAAACACAACGAGGAAGCTTTGGTCAAAGTGGCTTGCATGAGAGGTCCAGGTGCATTGCGATTTGATTTGCCAATGATAACGATTCGCAATTACAAGTCAAATAATTTCTGCTGAAAAGGGAATAAAAAAGGGCAGAGCGGATATCGCACTGCCCCGGTATTGCCAGGCGAAGGCCCTTGCTTGTCCAAGCGGCCCGGTGTTCGGGCGAACTGTGGAGTGCTTGCTGCCCCGTGGTGCCTGGCTTACGGCTGCGGGTCGGTGACAAAGCCGATCTTGCGCACGCCCGCGCGCTGTGCTGCCGCCATGGCCTGGGCCACGCGCTCGTAGCGCACCGCTCTGTCGCCCCGGATGTGCAGGTCGGGCTGCGGCGTTTTGCTGGCTTCTGCCTGCAGGCGGGTGGACAGCTCTTCGTCAGCCACGGGCGCGCCGTTCCAGAAATACTGGCCGTCGGCAGCCACTGACAGGCGCACGGTTTCGGGTTGAATGAGCTCGGGCTGGTTGGTGGCGCGGGGCAGGTCCACGTTCACCGAATGCTTCATCACCGGCACGGTGATGATGAAGATGATGAGCAGCACCAGCATGACGTCCACCAGCGGCGTCATGTTGATCTCGTTCATGACCTCGTCGGAGTCGTCCTGGGTTCCGAAGGCCATGGCTTAGCTGCCTTTCTTCATGGGCAGCACCTTGGCTGGCTCGCCGGCATTCACGCGGGCGCCGGTAACGAAGTAGGCATGCAGGTCGTGGGCAAAGCTGTTGAGGCCGGTCAGGATGGACTTGTTGCCGCGCACCAGCGCGTTGTAGCCCAGCACGGCCGGGATGGCCACCGCCAGGCCCAGTGCCGTCATGATCAGCGCTTCACCGATGGGGCCGGCCACCTTGTCGATGGTGGACTGGCCCGAGGTGCCGATGGCCAGCAATGCGTGGTAGATGCCCCACACGGTGCCGAACAGGCCGATGAAGGGAGCCGTCGAGCCCACCGAGGCCAGGATGGCCAGGCCGGACTGGATGCGTGCCGTGAACTCGTCGATGCAGTTGCGCAGGCAGCGCGTGACCCAGTCGCTCACGTCCAGCGTGTCGTGCAGATGGGCCTTGGTGTTGCGGTGGTGGGCCGTTGCCTCGCGGCCTTCCAGCGCCAGGTGGCGAAACGGGTTGGCAGGGTCGTTGCCCAGCTTGGCCAGTCCGGCGGCAAAGTCCTCGCTGTGCCAGAAGTCCTGTGCGGAGCGGGCGTGCTTCTTGAACCGGACGATGTCCAGCGCCTTGATGAGGATCACGATCCACGAGGCCAGCGACATGGCCAGCAGCAGGATGGCGACGGCGCGGGTGACGAAGTCGCCCTGTGTCCATACGTTGGCGATGCCGAATTGCGATTCCATGAAAACTCCTGAAAATTATTCGAGAACAAAATTGATCGGCACCAGATTCCACATGGTCTCGGGCACGCCATTGCGCTTGCCGGGCACGAAGCGCCAGCGCAGCACGGCGTCCTGGGCCTGGCGGTCCAGACGGTCGTAGCCGCTGGATTGGCTGATTTCCACCTTCTGCGGCAGGCCGTCGGTGCCGATGAGCACGCGCAGCACCACCTTGCCCTGCTCGCCCATGCGTTTGCTGATGGCCGGATAACTGGGTTTGGGGTTGTTGAGGTAGGCGGCATCGCTGGAAGGCATCTCGATGCGGGCCGGAGCGGGTGGTGCCGGTGGCGCGGGAGGGGCCGGGGGCGCCACCGGGGCTTCGATGGGAGGTGCCGGTGGCTGGGGCGTGGTGATGCCAACGGGGGCATTCGGTGCCGGCGTGGGGTCGGCAATGGCCGCGGGCCTGGGCGCCGGGCGCGGGGTCTGCACCTTGGGCGCTGCCTTGGGTGGTGGTGGGGCAGGTGGTGCCGGTTGTGCCGCCTTGGGGGCTGGGGCGATGAATTCGCTCAGCAGTTCCGCAGGGACGACGACCTCTGCAGCCTTGCGCAGCAGCCCGGACTGCAAGGCCCACAAGCCCGCCACATGCAACAGCACCACCGAACCCACGATCACGGCATTGCGGCTCACTCCCCCGGCGGGGGCAAAACGGTCTGGTTGGGGCATATAAAAATGATAGCTGCAAGCGCTTTATAGATAAGCGCTACCGCCAAAAAACACTTGAATTATTGACGGAAGACCCACCAGGCCGAACCGGCCACAAAGATCAGGCTGCCTGCGAGTGTAGAGAGGAGTTCCATGCCTTGCTTTCCCGAATGGAGTTGGCAAGCTGGACCGGTTGCGCCGTGACCTCATTGTGCAGGGCGGCCACCGGGCGGGTTGCGCTGCATTGCGCCACCACATCGCGGGCGCAGCTTTCGCAGCATCCGCATTGGGTGGCCACGCCCAACTCGAACTGGATCTCGTCGAAACTCATGCCTGCACGCGCATGGCGGGCAATCTCACGGTCGGAAATTCGGCGGCAAACACAGACGATCATGGCGGCAGGCAGTTTGGCTGGCTGTTGTGGATGGTTGTAATTATAAATGCGAATCTATCGTATTTGCGCTAAACCAATCCCGCCAGAAGGGAGAAAGAGGGAGAAAGTTTTTTCAATCCCTGCTGTCGGTGATGGCATCGACGTCCAGCAGTGCCGGTGATGCCTCCGCCAGCGTGGCGCAGCCCGTGAGCGCCATGGCAATCTCCAGCTCGTCGCGCAGAAGGCGCAGCACATGGGCCACGCCAGCGGCGCCCGCATGGGCCAGGCCCCACACGGCGGGGCGCCCCACCAGCACGGCCGACGCGCCCAGGGCCATGGCCTTCAGGATGTCGGTGCCGCGCCGGATGCCACCATCCACCAGCACGGGCATGGCGCCACCTGTGGCCTGCACGACACGCGGCAGGGCGCAGGCAGTGGCGGGGGGCGTGTCGAGCGTGCGTCCGCCGTGGTTGGAAACGATCAGGCCCGCCGCACCCGCCGCCACCGCCTGGCGCGCATCGGCGGGGTGCAGCACCCCCTTGAGCAGCACGGGAAGGCGGGTGATGGACTGCAGCCAGGCAATGTCGTCCCAAGTGGGGGCGTGGTGCAGCAGGGCATCGAACAGTGCGCTCTGGCCGGGCTGCAGTGGGGGGATGGCGGGCGCCTGCAGTCCCGCCAGGTTGACCGGGCCCACGCCGGGCGGCAGCCGAAAGCCCGCGCGCCGTTCGCGGTCGCGCACGCCGCTCGATGGCGCATCCACCGTCAGCACCAGGGCTTCGTAGCCGGCGGCTTCGGCGCGTTGCACCAGTGCCTGGGTGAAGCCCCGGTCTGGCTGCAGGTAGAGCTGAAACCACAGGGGGCCGCGCCCCGGGTCGGGCCGCACGGTGTCGGCAATGGCTTCGAGCGACACGCTGGCCTGGGTGCTGAGCACCACGCCCGCGCCCAGCGCAGCCGCCGCGTAGGCCATGGCCAGCTCGCCATCGGAGTGGGCCAGGCGCTGGAAGGCAATGGGCGCCAGCAAGATGGGGTGCGCCAGGGTGCGGCCCAGCAGTTGCACGCGGGTATGGCCGCCCGCCAGCGGCCGCAGCACGCGCGGCCACAGGGGCAGGGCGTCCCAGGCGCTGCGGTTGGCACGCAGGGTGATCTCGTCGGCGGCACCACCGCTGAAGTAGGCCCAGGCGTTGTCGTCCAGATGCTGGCGCGCCTGCTGCTCATGGTCTGCCAGGTTGGCGATATCCGGGGAGACCTGGTGCCGGGCGGGAGTGTGGGTCATGCAGGCAAAAATAGCACCAGACGCTTGTTCAGAAAGCGCAAGATGCTATTTGAAGGCGGGTGGACATTTGAAAAATGTGCCATCGGGCCATGCCGCTGGCGCGCCATTGGGCAGATGGATGCCGCGTCATACGTCGGCCCACATGCGCAGCAGGTTGTGGTATGTACCCGAGAGCGCGATGACCGAGGGTTCTGTTTCGCCATGGGCTTGGCGCAACCTGAGCAGCGACATGTCCATGTCGAACAGCAGCTGGCGCTGCTCCAGTCCGCGCACCATGCTCTCCACCCAGAAAAAGCTGCTGATGCGGTGCCCGCGTGTGACGGGCGATACCTGGTGCACCGTGCTGCCGGGGTACAGGATCATGTCGCCCGCGGGCAGCTTGATGCGTTTTTCGCCCAGGGCCTCGCTGATCACCAGCTCGCCGCCGTCGTAGTCTTCGGGCGGGGTGAGGAACAGCGTGCACGACAGGTCGCTGCGCACCCAGCCGTTGTCGGCCCTGGAGTGCATGACGGCGCTGTCCACATGGCGGCCGTAAAAGTTGGCGCCATCGCCGTAGTTGTTGAACAGCGGGTTGTAGATGCGCCGGGGCAGGGCCGCGGAGAAGAAGAGGGCGTTGCGGTGCAGCGCCGCCTTCACCCGGGCCTGCAGTTCGGCCGACAGCTCACTGCCCTGTGCCAGTTGCAGGTTGTTCTTCTGGTGAATGGCCTGGCCGCCGGCGCTGCGTGCTCCTTCCACCCAGGGAGCTTCTGGCCCGAGGGCTTGCCGAAAGAAGGTGATTTCTTCGGGCGTCAGAACGTCGTGGATGTGCAGGAACATGGAGAGGGGCCCCGAATAGCCAGGCCTGGTGTCAGAAACGGGTTTTCAGTGTCAGCTGAACCGAGCGGGCCGCTCCAGGCGTGTAGAAGCCGCGGTACAGCGCATCGGCGTAGACGCGGTCAAACAGGTTGCTCACGTTCAGTTTGAGCGAGGTTTTCGCATCAAGCGCGTATTCGACCATGGCATCCACGGTGCCGAACCCGCTGGCGTAGTAGCTGCGCTGGCCTTCCGGATTTTGCTTGCCACGGTAGGTCAGGCCGGCACCCGCACGAATGCTGGAGGTCAGCGCATAGGTGCTCCAGAGGCTGCCGCTGTGCCTGGGGGTGAGACCCGGGCGGTCGCCCTGTCCCTGTGCGCCCGTGCCAGTGGCGTTCCTGGCCACGTTGCTTTTGTCGATCTCGGCATCAGGAATCCAGGTGTGGTTGAAGAACACCTCCCACTTCGGCGTGATGCGGCCCGCCAGGTTGAACTCCATGCCGGTGGCGTGGCGCTTGCCCGACAGCAGTTCTTGCTGGGCGGCGGTGTCGGGGTCGGTGTTGCGCTCGTTGTATTTCTCGCTGTAGAACGCGGCCACGCCCAGCAGGGCGCGGCGCTCGAACAGCTCGAACTTGCCACCGATTTCGATGTTGCGGCTCTTTTCGGCCGGCGTGTTGGCCGAGCGCGAGGTGGTGTTGCCGATGTTGCTGAACTGGTAGGTATCCCCGGATGTGTTGTACGAGGTGCCGTACGACAGGTAGTACGAAGACAGCTCATCGGGCTGGAAGATCAGGCCGGCGCGCGGGCTGAAAAGGCTGTCGGAGCGGTTGCTGCTGAGGCTGCCATTGGGATTGCGGTAGGAGGCCTTGAAGTCGTCATAGCGCAGGCCGGCCACGAGCTTGAGGGTGTCGGTGAGCGAGATGGTGTCCTGGAAATACAGGCCCAGGTTGCGCGCCGAGAAGGTGTTCCATTGCACCGGCGCGCGGCCGTCCGCCACGCCCACGCCGTTGTCGGGCGTGCCGACCAGCGTCGTGGGCCGGGCGGTGGGGTTGGCATAGTTCTGGTTGCGCCGGGCATCGTCGTCGTAGTAGTCCACGCCGGTCAGCACGGCATGCTTTCGGCCACCCCAGTGGAAGGTGTTGCTGTAGTCGCTTTGCACCTGCAGCACGTCGCTTTCACCGATGCGGCCCTTGGAGCCACGGGTGAGCACCGTGCTGTCGTTGATCTGGCCGAGCGTGATGGCGCTGTTCTGGAAGCCAATGGTGCTGGCCAGCATGTCGCGCTTGTAGGTGCCGTAGCGCAGGCGGGTGTTGAGCTCGCCGCCGTCGTCAAAGCGGTGGATGTGGCCCAGTGTGGCGTATTGCGCCGAGGTGTTGTTGTAGTCGCTTTCCAGGCCATAGAAGTTACGGGCGGGCAGGGGCGTGTTGATCTTGCCATCGGCCGAGAGGCGCCAGGGGTGGTTGTAGATCGGGCGGCCCTTGGATTCGAGGTAGTACAGGCCGATGGAGAACTCGTCGCGGGTGCCGATGCCCCAGGCAAACGTGGGTGCAATGCCGCGTTTGTCCTGCTTGGCGCCGTAGTTGTCGGCTTCCTGCACCATGGCGTTCAGGCGGAAGGCCGCGTTCTCGCCCGTCACGAAGTTGAAGTCGCCCGTGGCACGGTGGTAGTTGCCCGTGCCGTAGGTGTAGGCGGCTTCATGCTGGTTGATCAGCAGGGGGGCCTTGTTCACCTGGTTGACGACGCCGCCCGTCGATCCCTTGCCGAACAGCATCGATGCCGAGCCTTTGAGCACTTCCACACGGTCCTGGTTGAAGGTGTCGCGTTCGATCAGTGGCGCGTCTTTCATGCCGTCGATGTAGATGTCACCCGCCTGGCCCAGCGAGAAGCCGCGCAGGCGCACGTCTTCCTCGCCGGTTTCTCCCGCCAGGAAGGTCACGCCTGCGGTGGTGCGCAGCACTTCGCGGAAGTCGTCCTGGTTGCGGTCATTCATCAGCTTTTCAGTGAACACCGTCACGGACTGGGGGATGTCCTTGATGTTCTGCTTGCCCTTGCCCACGGTGGTCTTCTTGAGCAGCAGGGTGTCCTTGCCCTGGACTTCGGTCGCTTCCTTCACGGTCACGGTCGAGAGCGTGGTTTCCGGGAGGCTGGTCTGTGCCATGGTGCCCATGGAGGCAGCCAGCATCCATGCGCCCAAGGGCAGCAGGGCCATATCCGACGACATGCCCGGCGTGGATACAGCGGCTGAAGAAGGGGGGCACAGCAGGTTGTCGCTGTGCCGGGGGCGTGATTGAGCCAAGAGGCCTCCGGTGGATGGGTGTATGCAGGTGGCGCGCAGGCGCGCCAAGAGCAGGCGAGAGGCAGTGGCTAGATGGAGATGGCTGTGCGTCGTCGTGCTTTTTTATGTTACATCAAATGCGGGTCATTCTCATTTGCATTGATGTTGGTGCGCGACACTTTTCTGGCATTCAGGCGCAAAAAAACCGGCCAGGCCGGTTTTTTGCAGCAAGAGGGAAAGCTTCTTACTTGACGTGCTTGCCAATCAGGCCAGCCAGTTCGAACATCGAGACTTGCGGTTTGCCAAACAGCTCCTTGAGCTTGGCGTCTGCATTGATGTTGCGCTTGTTGGTGGCATCCTGCAGGTTGTGGGCCTTGATGTAGACCCACAGCTTGCTGATGATCTCCGTGCGCGGCAGCGGTGCCGAGCCCACCACGGCGGCCAGCGCGGGGCTGGGCGTCAGCGCCTTCATGAAGGCGGCATTGGGGGTGCGCTTCTTGGCGGGAGCGGCGGCCTTGGTGGCGGTCGCCTTGGCTGCGGGAGCGGCTTTTGCCGGAGCTTTTTTTGCAGTTGCCATGTCGGGTTGTCCTTGTTGGAAGTAAATTTTCACCAGCGAAAGCGAGACTTTCCCACTGGCACGGTGATGCTACTGGGAAAAAAACGCGTTTCCAAGCGGGCCAAGCCTTTTTTTACCTCGATTTGTTGCGGTGGCGCACTGTGTGCGGGCCGCAGAGGGCGCTTGTGAATGCCCCCTGCATGCCTCGGATTTCGGCGCTTTCCCGCACGGCGCGACAATCTGCCGTCGCCATGACGGCGACGCGCCTTCCCGCCTTGCAACTTCCCGAAAGCGCAACGATGGCCAGCGCGATGTGGCCGTGCAGACCCAGGGCGTGTGGGTGCGTCCGGGCGACTGGCGCTGCGCAGATGTCGACGGCATCGCTGCCAGCGCCCGGTCACTTGGGGCCTGAATCGACCCGGAGGCCCACGCGCAGCGCCGCGCGCGTGGGCAGGGTGGCCAGCAGCACGCTGGCCAGCGCAATGCCAAAGGCCAGCAACTGCAGGCCCGAAAAGGATTCGCCCAGCACCAGCACACCCACCAGTGCGGCGCTGACGGGCAACATCACGGTGAATATGCCGCTTTGTGCCGCCGGCACGGCCTTCAGGCCTGTCATCCACAGCCACACGGTCCACATGCAGGCCGCCAGTGCATAAAACACCAGGAGCAGCCAGGTGCTCCAGCCCACCGCTGCAAAATCGAATCCCCAGGCCATGTAAAGGCCCAGCGGGGTGGACAGCGCAAACCCCCACAGGTTGATCAGCGAGGTGATGCGTTTGGGGCCGAGCGCCCCCGTGAGTTTCTTGCCGATGACCGAATACGCCGCTTCGCAAACCACGGCGCCTACCAGCAGCAATTGCCCGAGCCAGACAAGGCTGGGGGTGTTTTTTCCTTCCAGTGCATGTCCTGCAACCGTTGAGTGCTCTGATTTTGACAGTGATAAAAGCGCAACACCCGCCACGGCACAGGCCACCGCCACCCAGGTGCGCGGCGCCACACGCTCGTGCAGGAACAGCCAGCTCATCACGGCCACAGCCGCTGGAATGGTCGCCATGATCACGCCTGCGGATACGGCACTGGTCAGGCTTACACCGTAGATCATGCAGAGGGTGAACAGGAAATTGCCGAGGAAGGATTCCAGAAACAGCAGCCGCCGTACCTGGGGTGTCAGGGGTGGTTCGTCGGCGGGTTTCTTCAGCCAGTGCACCATGGCCAGCCCACCGATGCCAAAGCGCATCCAGGCCAGCAGAAACACCGGCAAAGCTGCTGCCAGCGGCTTGGACAGTGCCACGTAGCTGCCTACCAGGGCCATGCTCAGTGCCAGACACAGATAGGCGATGGGGCGGCTGGGGGCATTCATGCGTCGTGGCGGCTGGTGAATCAGGACTGCGCATCATGCCCGACGAAACGCCTCCCCGTTCCCGGTCAGAGATGCTGTGTGCCGGGGCGTGTGGGAGGAGGGGGCGGATGCGACGGGCGTCTTTGGAGAAGGTGCGGGTGTTGCCGTGTCTCACGGATGAAACCATGCCGGCCTAGATTGGGGCACCGCCCACTGCGAGGGGGTTGCCGACAGGTTCTCTGAGGTGGCGTGCGATTTATCACGATACAAAATCTTAATTTCACAATTCAAAATTTGAACGAACTGTAGCGCTGCAAATTTTCTCAATATGAGAAAGCAATTTTCATATTGAGAAATATTGTATTCAACTTATTGTTTTTAAAAGGAAAAATTTATATCTTATATAAGACATAAGAGCTTGTATGAGTCTTATAGAAGACTTAAAGTACTTTCCATGGGCTGGCAAATGCAGCCCGGCTTTTTTCAACAACCCCTGGAGTGACCCATGCCCCAATCCTTCAACGAACAACTGAGCCGCGAACAGCAAATTGCCGCCCTGGAAAAAGACTGGGCCCAAAACCCCCGCTGGAAGGGTGTCAAGCGCGGCTATACCGCTGCTGACGTGGTGCGCCTGCGCGGCTCGCAGCCCATTGAGCACACGCTGGCCAAGCGCGGCGCGGAAAAGCTGTGGGAAAAGGTCAACGGCGGTGCCAAGAAGGGCTATGTGAACGCCTTTGGCGCGATCTCCGCCGGCCAGGCCATGCAGCAGGCCAAGGCAGGCCTGGAGGCCGTGTACCTGTCGGGCTGGCAAGTTGCTGCGGACGGCAACACGTCGGAAACCATGTACCCCGACCAGTCGCTGTATGCCTACGACTCGGTGCCTACCATGGTGCGCCGTATCAACAACACCTTCAAGCGCGCCGACGAAATCCAGTGGGGCCGTGGCATCAACCCCGGCGACAAGGAATTCATCGACTACTTCCTGCCCATCGTGGCCGATGCGGAAGCCGGTTTTGGTGGCGTGCTGAACGCCTTCGAATTGATGAAGAACATGATCGCCGCAGGCGCTGCGGGCGTGCACTTCGAAGACCAGCTGGCTGCCGTGAAGAAGTGCGGCCACATGGGTGGCAAGGTGCTGGTGCCCACGCAGGAAGCCTGCGAGAAGCTGATCGCCGCCCGCTTTGCCGCCGACGTGATGGGCGTGCCCACCATCATCCTGGCCCGCACCGACGCGGAAGCCGCCAACCTGATCACCTCGGACCACGACGCCAACGACAAGCCCTTCCTGACTGGCGAGCGCACGCAGGAAGGCTTCTACCGCGTCAAGAACGGCCTGGAGCAAGCCATCAGCCGTGGCATTGCCTACGCTCCCTATGCCGACCTGGTGTGGTGCGAGACCGGCGTGCCCGACATCGGCTTCGCCCGTGAATTCGCCCAGGCCGTGCTGGCCGCCAACCCCGGCAAGCTGCTGTCGTACAACTGCTCGCCATCGTTCAACTGGAAGAAGAACCTCAACGACTCGCAGATCGCCTCTTTCCAGGAAGAGCTGTCGGCCCTGGGTTACAAGTACCAGTTCATCACGCTGGCCGGCATCCACATCAACTGGTACAACAGCTTCCAGTTCGCCCATGCCTATGCACGCGGCGAAGGCATGAAGCACTACGTGAACATGGTGCAAGAGCCCGAGTTCGCTGCTCGCGAAAAGGGTTACACCTTCGTGTCGCACCAGCAGGAAGTGGGCGCAGGCTACTTCGACGACGTGACCACGGTGATCCAGGGCGGTTCTTCCAGCGTGAAGGCGCTGACCGGCTCGACCGAGGAAGAGCAGTTCCATTGAATTGTCCCCGGACCCTGCCCATCGCAGGGTCCACCAGGACTGGAGCCCGGGCTATCCCCGGGCTTTTTTTCGGGCGTCTGCGGCCAGACCCGTATCTGCGGACTGTTGCGCAATCATCGCTCTCGCGGCTGCCGCGCATGCATAGAATGGCCCCGCGTATCCCCGAGGGTGTTTCTTGAAGCAGCAAAGTCCCAAGCATTCGCGCCTGTCGCTGGCGCGTAGACTGCGGTTGCCGCAGTTGGCCGTGTTCGAGAAGGTCGTGGAGATGGGGTCCATCCTCGCTGCCTCGCGCGAGCTGGCCATGACCCAGCCGGCGGTCAGCAAGTCCATTCACGATCTTGAGCAGCAACTGGACGGACTCCTGTTCGTGCGCGGCAAGCGCGGCGTCGTCCTGACGGAGTTCGGCAGCTTGTTCGAGCGGCACACGAAGTCCATGCTGGCCGAGTTGCGCTATCTGGCCGAAGACTTGAATGACTGGCAGTCCGGGGCGTCGGGCCATGTCATCGTGGGCACGCTGATCACGGCCTCGGCCACGCTGCTGCCCGAAGCGATCACGAGGCTCAGGCAAGCTGTTCCCGACGTGGTGGTCACGGTCCGCGTCGGGCCCAATTCGACGCTGTTTCCCGCGCTCGCGCGCGGAGAGCTGGACGTCGTGGTGGGGGTCTTGCCCGGCGACGCCTCCGCGGTGCTGGGCGATGACATCGAGCGCGCGCGGCTGACACATGTGGCCCTCTACGAGGAGGCGCTGTGCATCGTGGTCGGCCGCCAGAATGCGCTGGCCCGCCGGCGCAAGATCCGCCTGGCCGATCTGCACGAGCTCGAGTGGATCGTTCCGACGCAGGACTCCGTCGCCTATCCGTCCGTCAAGGCGCTGTTCGAGAAAGACGGGCTCGGCATGCCGCGGCGCCTCGTCGAGTCCGTGTCGATCCTGACCAACCTGGGGCTGGTGTCGAGTAGCTCGATGGTCGCGCTGATGCCGCTGTCGGCTGCCCAGCGCTTCGCCCAGGCAGGCCTGGTCGCCATTTTGCCGCTGCAGGGACTGAGCCCTTTCAGCGATGTGGGCTACACGGTGCGTTCCGATCGTTCCCCGAGTGCGGCCACCCAACGCTTTCTGACTTCGCTGCGCGAGGTCGGCCAGGAACTTCATCGCCCGCATCGGGCTGCAGCGTCCTGACGGCGTCCGAGCAAGCGGCCCGCACGGCTCATGTATTCCTGATGAGCATATTTATTGCCAAACAATTCATTATTCAAGAATAGATTGGCTGCCTAGACTTCGCCGCATTCCATGTCGGAGTCTGTCGTGACCATCTCCTTTTCCCTTCCTCCTGCGCTGAGTTCGCTGCGCAACTATGTCGACGGCGAGTTCGTCGCTACCGACAAGTGCTTCGACAACGTCAGCCCCTTGCATGGCAAGGTGCTGGCCCCGGTGCACGAAGCCGATGCGGCGCTGGTCGACCGGGCCGTGCAGGCCGCACGCCAGGCGCTGTCGGGCCCCTGGGGCCGGATGAGCGTCGAGGAGCGCGCCAAGATGCTGCACCGCGTGGCCGATGTCATCGAGCGGCGCTTCGACGAGTTCGTCGCTGCCGAGGTGGCCGACACCGGGCGGCCGGTCGAGCAGGCCAGGGCGCTGGATGTCT
Source organism: Acidovorax sp. JHL-9 (assembly GCF_000426205.1). NCBI lineage: Bacteria > Pseudomonadati > Pseudomonadota > Betaproteobacteria > Burkholderiales > Comamonadaceae > Acidovorax > Acidovorax sp. JHL-9. The sequence goes on along the minus strand of NZ_AUEX01000011.1, from coordinate 113,796 downwards.
ACCGTGGCGTGGCCAACCTGCGCACCTTCGCCGATCTGGGCAAGGTCGCGCACGGTGACTACTTCGAAACCCGCCTGGCCAGCGGCCAGAACCTGATGAACTACACCGTGCGCAAGCCGCTCGGCGTGATCGCCAGCATCTGCCCGTGGAACCTGCCGCTGCTGTCGATGACCTGGAAGGCCGGACCGGCGCTCATCTGCGGCAACACGATGGTCGTCAAGCCGTCGGAAGAGACGCCTTCCTCGGCGACCCTGCTGGCCGAGGCCTTCCATGAAGCCGGTGTGCCACCCGGTGTCTTCAACCTGGTGCACGGCTTCGGCCCTGGATCCGCCGGCGAGGCGCTGACCCGCCATCCGGGTGTCGATGCCGTCACCTTCACCGGCGAGTCGCGCACCGGTGCGGCGATCATGAAAGCGGTGGCCGACGGTGTGAAGGACATCTCGTTCGAGCTCGGTGGCAAGAACGCTGCCGTGGTGTTCGCCGACGCCGACTTCGACGCCGCGGTGGAGGGCGTCGTGCGCTCCAGCTTCTCGAACTCGGGCCAGGTGTGCCTGTGCTCGGAACGGGTCTACGTCGAGCGGCCGATCTTTGACAAGTTTGTCGCCGCGATGAAGGCCAGGACCGAGGCGCTGAAGGTCGGCTGGCCCGACGAGCCCGGCGTCTTCATGGGCTCGTTGATCTCGCACGAGCACCGCGACAAGGTGCTGTCGTACTGCGCGCTGGCGGTGCAGGAAGGGGCCACGGTGGTGACCGGCGGCGGCGTGCCGACGTTCGGCGACGAGCGCGACAACGGCGCCTTTGTCCAGCCGACCATCTGGACCGGGCTGGCCGACGACGCCCGCTGCGTGCGCGAAGAGGTGTTCGGACCGGTGTGCCACATCGCACCGTTCGACCGTGAAGACGAGGTGATCCGGCGCGTCAACGACACGCCCTACGGCCTAGCGGGCTGTGTGTGGACCACCAACCTGTCGCGTGCGCACCGTGTTTCGCGCCAGTTCCATGTCGGCATCGTCTGGATCAACACCTGGTTCTCGCGCGACCTGCGCACCCCGTTCGGCGGCTCCAAGCTGTCGGGCATCGGGCGTGAGGGCGGGCGCCACTCGCTCGACTTCTATTCCGAGACGACCAACATCTGCGTCGCGATCTGAGGTGCGCCATGCGTGAACTGTTGACCTCCGCGCGGATTCCCGCGCCCCGATTCCGCTACACGCCCTGCGTGAAGAGCGGACCCTTCGGTTTCGTCTCGGGGATGGTGGCGCTCGACCCCGCCACGGGGGCCTTGATCGAGGGCGGCGCCGGTGCACAGACACAGCGCATCTTCGACAACCTACGCCTGGCCCTGCCCGACTACGGCTTCGCGCTCGAGCAGCTGTGCATGGCGCGCGTGTACACGACCTGCTTCGAGCGCTTCGACGAGATCAACCACGCGTGGGAGGCGCAGTTCACCACCGTGGCGCCGCCCGCGCGCACCTCGGTCGGCGTCGGCGCACTGCCGCTCGGCGCACTGGTCGAGATCGAGTTCTGTTTTCACAAGTCATGAGGAGTTTGCAGTGGAGCGTCGTTTGACATCGATTGCCGACCGGCTCTGGCAGGCGAAGCAAACCGGCGAAACCATCGCGCCGGTGCGCGACCTGATCGCGCAACTGGCCGTAGGCGGCGACCTGCTCACGCCGGCCTACCGGGCCCTGCAGGTCAACACGCAGCGGCGCATCGACGGCGGTGCGAGGCTGGTCGGTCGAAAGATCGGCCTGACCTCCGTCGCGGTGCAGCGCCAGCTCGGCGTTGATGCGCTGCCGGCGATCGCGGTGGCCGGCATACGCTGTCATCCGCGGCGGCCGAGGCTCTGCAACCGGGCACCTCTGTGCGATGCCAGATGGGAAGCGGCGCTTCAGCGCCCGGGCGCATCGCCTTCCAGACTCCACGCGCGGCCGTCTGACCACCCTTCATTTCCGACCCCCTTCAAGGAATCCGCATGAACCCGGTATCGATATCTCGCCGCCGTGCCGTCCTGGCCGCCATCCTGGCGACCACCTGGGCCCCCGGCGCATTCGCTCAGGCCTTTCCGAACCGCCCGATCACCTTGGTCGTGCCGGGCCCTGCCGGCGGCACGCCCGACATCGTCGCGCGCCAACTCGGTCAGCAGCTGCTCGGTGATTTGGGGCAACCGCTCATTGTCGACAACCGCGCTGGCGCGAACGGCAACATCGGTGTCGGTGCGGTGGCCAAGGCGTCGCCTGACGGCTATACGTTGCTGATGGGTTTCGCGCAGACCATGGCCATCAACCCGGTGGTGTTCAAGAAACTGCCCTACGACCCGGTGGCCGACTTTGTGCCGATCGCCCGGCTGGTCGAGTTCGAACTGGCGCTAGCGGTTCCGGCCTCGGTGCCGGCAACGAACATGACCGAACTGCTCGCCTGGCTGAAAGCCAACTCGGACAAGGCCTCCTACGGCTCCTTCGGCACCGGGACGCCCTCTCAGTTCGCTGGCGAGATGTTCAACCGCAAGGCCGGGCTGAAGATGGTGCATGTGCCGTACAAGGGATCGGCGCCGCTGGTGAACGAACTCCTTGGCGGGCAGGTGCATCTCGGCTTCGTGGTGCCGCAGGTCGCGCTGCCGCACGTGAAGAGCGGCAAGTTGCGCATCCTGGCCGTGACGGGCGAGCGCCGCAGCGCGAACATGCCTTTGGTTCCGACCATGAAGGAGCTGGGCTTCGAGAGCGTGGTGGCGGGCGGCTGGTATGGCTTGTTCGCTCCCAAGGGAACCCCGGTTGATATCGTCGACCGCATCGGAAAGGCCGTGGGGAGTGCGTTGAGTACGCCGGCGTTGAAAAAATTCCTGATGGATCAGGACCTGAACCCCGCCTACCAGGGGTGGCGTGAGTTCGCTGCCTTCCAGCAGACCGAGATCGCACGCTGGCGCGCGACCGTGGTTCGAACCGATTTCAAGGCCGAAGAGTGATGCCCTCTGCCAGCCGGCCCAACTTCGTCTTCATCATGGCCGATGACCTCGGCTATGCCGACCTGGGCTGCTACGGCGGTCGCGCCCCGATCTCGCCGAACCTCGATCGGATGGCAGCCGAGGGCGTTCGGTTCACCGATGCGTACGCCCATTCGCCCGTCTGTTCGCCGACGCGCTTTGCGCTGATGACGGGTCGCTATCCATACCGGTTGCGCGGCGCCGCGCAAGAACCGTTGACCAGCCGCTTTCGCGGCAGTTCCGAACTCGGCCTGTCACCCGAACATCCGACATTGCCGTCGCTGCTGCGCGACGCCGGCTATCACACCGCGCTGGCCGGCCAATGGCACCTCGGCTTCGCGCCGCACTTCGGGCCGCTGAAGAGCGGCTATGCCTTGAACCCCGGCAAGCAAATCACCCCAAGGAGAAAACCATGAGCATCCCATCCAAGATCATCACGCGAGAAGACGTTGCGATGCTCGACGCCGACGATCCGTTGGCGCGTTGTCGCGATCTCTTCCAGATTCCGGACAGCGTGATCTATCTGGACGGCAACTCGCTCGGTGCGCTGCCCAAATCGGTGCCGCCGCGCATGTCACGGGCGATCGAGCAGGAGTGGGGCGTCGGGCTGATCCGCTCGTGGAATGACGCCGACTGGTACCCGGCGCCGCAGCGCGTCGGCAAGCGCATCGCGCCGCTGATCGGCGCCGCGGCCGACGAGGTCATCGTGGCCGACTCGACCTCGATCAACCTGTTCAAGGTGCTGGTTGCGGCGCTGCGCATGCGCCCTGGGCGTCGGCGCATCGTCGGCGAGCGCGGCAATTTCCCGACCGACGCCTATGTGGCCAGCGGCGTGGCCGAACTGATGGACGCCGAGTTCGTCGCCGTCGAACCCGGGGCTGTGCTCGACGCGATCGACGAGCGCGTGGCGATCGTCTCGTTGACCCATGTGAACTACAAGTCAGGTCGCGTCTACGACATGGCCGAGATCACGCGCCGCGCCCACGCGGTGGGTGCGCTGGTGGTCTGGGACCTGTGCCACACCGCCGGCGCGATGCCGTGCGACTTGAACGGCTGCGACGCCGACTTCGCGGTCGGCTGTGGCTACAAATACCTCAACGGCGGCCCGGGCGCTCCCGCTTTTGTGTTCGTCGCCCAGCGGCACCACGCGGCGCTGCGCCAGCCGCTGACGGGTTGGCACGGCCATGCCCGGCCGTTCGCGTTCGTCGAAGGCTATGAGGCCGCACCGGGCATGGATCGCATGCTGGTCGGCACGGCGCCCCAGATGGGGCTGATTTCGCTCGAGGCAGCGCTCGAAGCCTTCGACGGCGTCGACATGCAGGCGCTGCGCCGCAAAAGCGAGGCCATGACCGACCTGTTCATCCGCCTCGCGGACCAGGAACTGGCCGGCTTCGATTTCGGCCTGGCGACACCGCGCGACGCCACGGTACGCGGCAGCCAGGTATCGCTGACCCATCCGGAAGGCTACGCGATCATGCAGGCGCTGATCGCGCGCGGCGTGATCGGCGACTTCCGCGCGCCGGACATCCTGCGCTTTGGTTTCGCGGTGATGTACCTGAGCTTCGGCGACGTCTGGGATGCGGTCGCAACGCTGAAGGACACCATGGCCAGGAAGGCCTGGATGGCGCCCGAGTTCCGACAGCGCAAGGCAGTCACGTGAGCAGGGGACCTTCGGTCGCAACCCATTCGAACTATCCAACCAGGAGCGGAGACATGTCGTTGAGCGTATTGAAGAAGGTGTTTTTGAGTTTGTGCACCGTCGCGTCGGTACTCGGCACCGCGGCAGCGCAAACCAGTGATCGTGTCAGCGGGCCGGTCAAGCTGCTCGTCGGATTCCCGGCCGGCGGCGCCGGCGACATCATTGCCCGTGTCGTCGCCGACAAGCTGTCGACCTCGCTCGGCGCGACGGTGATCGTCGAGAACAAGCCGGGCGCTGGCGGTCGCATCGCCGCCGAAGTGTTGAAGAACGCGCCGGCCGACGGCAACACGGTGCTGATCACGCCGTTGGCGCCGATGGTCATCGCGCCGCTCACCTTCCGCAAGCTGAGCTATCACCCCGAGGCCGACTTCGTCCCGGTCGCGCAGTTGGTGAAATTCCCGTTGTCGATTGCCACTGGCGCGAACAGCCCTTATAGGACCTTGGCCGAGCTTGTCGCGTGGCTCAAGGCGAATCCGACACGGGCGACCTTCGGCACCTCGGCGGCCGGCAGTCAATTGCACTTCCTCGGTGTGATGCTCGGACAGGCGATCAAGGTGGAGATGACGCATGTGCCATACCAGGGCGGCGCGCCGCTGGTGACCGACCTGATCGGCGGCCAGATTCCGGCCGCGATCGATCAGTTTCCGGTGGAGCTCTACAAGGCAGGGAAGATCCGCCTCCTCGCGACGTCGGGCGCAACGCGGTCGCCGATCACGCCCGATGTGCCCACCTTCAAGGAGCAGGGCTTCCCAGGGGTCGAAGGGGAAGCCTGGTTCGGTGCCTACATGCATGCCAAGACGCCAGCGCCGATCGTGCAGCGCATCAGCGAGGCCCTGGTGAACGCGGTCCGGCAACCGGACGTGAAGGAAAAGCTCGCGTTGGCCGGCCTGGAGGCGACGGGACTGAAGGCGCCGGAGTTCGCCGCGCTGGTGACGGCGGATCGCGCGCGCTGGAAACCGGTGATCGAGGCATCTGGCTTTCGCGGCGACTGAATCGTGCACCATCCAGAGGACCCTATGACATCCGTATCAGACACAGAAGCCACGGTCGTGCCCGGCAAGGCCACCCCGCGCGGGCGCTTCCCGCACGCCAAACGCGCCGGCGACTTCTTGTTCGTCTCCGGCACCAGCTCGCGTCGGCCCGACAACAGCTTCGTCGGCGTTGAAGTCGACGCCATGGGGGTGACGAAGCTCGACATCCGGGCCCAGACGCGCGCCGTCATCGAGAACATCCGCGACATCCTGCAAAGCGCCGGGGCGGACCTGTCCGACCTGGTCGAGACCCAGGTCTTCCTCGTCAACATGAACGACTTTGGCGGCTACAACGAAGTGTGGGCCGAATTCTTCGACTACGACGGGCCGACCCGCACCACGGTCGCGGTACACCAGCTGCCGCATCCGCACCTGCTGATCGAGATCAAGGCGGTGGCCTACAAACCCTCTGACACGAGGCAACCATGAGAGCCAACCGCCGAACCTTCACCATGTCGATGCTGGCCCTGGGCCTCGGCTCTCACGCTTCGGCCGCTCCTGTCTTGATGTCCGAGCTGAACCGCGCGTCGAGCACCGATGTCACACGATGGTCCAACGCCTGGCTGGAGATCGATGCCTCGGTTTTCGAGGAGAACCTTCAGCGAGTGAAAGACCGGCTGAGCGGCCAGACGCAAGTCTGCGTCGTCATGAAAGCCGACGCTTACGGTCATGGCATTTCGCTGCTGATGCCGTCGATCATGAAAATGAAGATTCCCTGCGTCGGCGTCACCAGCAACGAAGAGGGAAGAATGGTCCGCAGCAGCGGCTTCAAAGGGCGGCTGATGAGACTGCGCGCCGCATCGCTGGGCGAAATGGTGGAGGGAATGCGCTATGGATTCGAGGAATTGCTCGGCAATCTGGAGATCGCGCGCCAGTTCTCTCTGGTGATGCAAAAGCGCGAGAAGACCGTTGCTTATCACCTGGCGCTGAATTCCGGCGAAATGAACCGCAACGGGCTGGAACTGGATGACGACCAAGGCAGGCAGCAGGCGCTGGAAATACTCGACATGAAGGGCTTGCGTCCGGTCGGCATCATGACCCACTTTGCCCTGGACGAGAAGGATCGGGTATGGGCCGGAATTGCCGAATTCGAACGGGACGCCCACTGGTTGATCGAGAAGGCCGGATTGCGGCGCAAGAGCATCACGTTGCACGCCGCCAACTCGTCTTTGACCATGGAGGTTCCGCAAACCCATCTCGATATGGTCCGGCCAGGGCGAATCCTCTATGGATACTCTCCCAAAGGCGACTTTAAGAAGGCCATGACGCTGAAGACGCGCGTCGCCAGCGTCAATGTTTATAAGGCCGGCAGCGGCGTCAGCTATGGCCATACGCATAAGCTGCAGCGTGACTCCCGGCTCGCGAACATTCCGGTCGGTTATTCCGATGGTTACCGCCGGGTTTTCGCAAACAAGGCGCAGGTCCTGATCAACGGGCACAGGGTTCCCATTGTCGGCGCCATCACCATGAACACATTCATGGTCGATGTCACTGACTTTCCGGATGTCAGGGCGAACGACGAAGTGGTGCTGTACGGCAGGCAAGGCCGGGAGGAAATAACCCAGGCGGAGCTGCAGGTCATCATGAAAGACCTCCTGGTCGACATGGCCACGCCTTGGGGCAGCACAAACCCCAGAGTACTCGCGCGACGAAACACCCATTGAAATGCGCGTCCGCGCCAAGACCCTCACATTTTCCAAAGGAGTTCACCATGCTCAAATACGGCTACCCCCTCAACTTCCCGCGCTGGCTGGAGGACAACGCGCACTTGCTGAAACCGCCGGTGGGCAATCAGCAGATCTGGAAAGACGGTGACTTCATGGTCACCGTGGTCGGAGGTCCCAACGGCCGCAGCGATTTCCACGACGACCCCGTGGAGGAGTTCTTCTACCAGTTCAGGGGCAATGCCTATCTGCTGCTGTGGGACCGGGGTCGCTACGAACGTGTCGACCTCAAGGAGGGCGACATCTTCCTCATGCCGCCGCACACCCTGCATTCGCCGCAGCGACCCGAGGTCGGCAGCTTGTGCCTGGTGATCGAACGCCAGCGTCCGGCCGGTGCTCTCGACGCGTTTCAGTGGAGCTGTGCGCACTGCGGGCATCTGATCCAGCGCCGCGAGGTGCTGTTGCAGAGCATCGTTGACGACCTGCCGCCGCTGTACGAGCGCTTCTATGCCAGCAGTGAGGAAGAGCGGCGCTGCCCCAGTTGCGGGCAGGTGCATCCAGGTCGCGATTACCGAGCCTGGCACGGCAGTCTCAAAATGCCGGTGAGCGCGTCATGATCGACATGCATTCGCACTTCTTTCCCGCCATCACCCGCGGGGAGGCCCATGCATTCGATGCCGAGCAGGCGCCCTGGCTCGCCGTCGATCCGGGCAGCCCGGCAGGGCAGATCATGGTGGGGGACCGGCCCTTCAGGCCGGTGTACCAGGCCCTGTGGGATCCCGACTTTCGTGTTGCAGAGCTCGACCGGCAAGGGGTGGCGGTCCAGATCGTCTGCGCTACCCCGGTGATGTTCGGTTATGCATGGGAAGCGGAGAAAGCCGCCGACTGGTCCGCCCGCATGAACGATCGGGCGATTCATTTTTGCGCGGCGCATCCGCAACGCCTCAAGGCCTTGGCCCAGGTGCCGCTGCAGGACTTGAAGCTTGCCTGTGCAGAGGCCTCACGTGCCAAGGCTGCGGGCTGCGTGGGCGTGCAGATCGGCAACCACCTCGGCGACAAGGACCTCGACCATGAACAACTGGTTGACTTCCTGATCCACTGCGCCGAGCAATCGATCCCGGTACTGGTGCATCCATGGGACATGATGGGTGGCAACCGCATGAAGAAGTGGATGCTGCCCTGGCTGGTGGCCATGGCGGCCGAGACACAGCTGGGCATGCTGTCGCTGATCCTGTCGGGTGCGATGGAGCGCATCCCGGAGTCGCTGAAGATCTGCTTCGCGCATGGTGGCGGCAGCTTCGCTTTTCTGCTCGGCCGCGCGGACAACGCCTGGAAGCACCGGGACATCGTGCGCAAGGACTGTCCGCGGCCACCGTCGGAGTATGCGCGGCGCTTTCATGTCGACAGCGCAGTGTTCGACCCGGGCGCCTTGCGCCTCCTGGCCGACGTGATGGGGGTCGACCGCGTGATGCTCGGCTCCGACTACCCGTTTCCGCTGGGAGAGCAGGAGCCTGGCGCGCTGGTGCGCTCGTGCCAGTTTTTGGACTGTGAGCAAAAGGGGCGCATTCTGCAGGGAAACGCCAAGGCCTTTTTTCGACTGGATCGCGAGCCGGCTGCAGCAGAGAAGACCTTTCCAGCCTTGCCTTATAATTGAAGCCAGAAAATCCACAAGAACGAGAAAGGCATCCCGGTTATGACACCGCGAACTACCACCGAGAGGTTCACGACCTGCTGAGGGTCGGGTGGTCGCGCATGTACTGAATTGGTCCAGCCTTGAATCGGACCAGAGTTCCCTGAAATGAAGCGCGGCAACCGACCGCGCTTTTTTTATTCTTGTTCCTGAGGTTGCCAATACATGATCCAAGTCACGCTCCCCGACGGCTCCAAACGTGAGTTTCCCGGCCCTGTCACCGTCGGCGAGGTCGCCGCTTCCATCGGCGCCGGGCTGGCCAAGGCCGCCCTGGCTGGCAAGGTCGACGGCAAGGTGGTCGACATCAGTTTCGTCATCGACCACGACGCGCCGCTGTCCATCGTGACGGCCAAGGATGCCGACGGCCTGGAGGTGATTCGCCATTCCACGGCCCACTTGTTGGCCTACGCCGTGAAGGAGCTGTTCCCGGAGGCGCAGGTCACCATCGGCCCGGTCATCGAGAACGGCTTCTACTACGACTTCGCCTACAAGCGCCCCTTCACGCCGGAAGACCTTGTCGCCATTGAAAAGCGCATGACCGCGCTCGCCGCCAAGGATGAGCCCGTGGTGCGGCGCGTGCTGCCGCGCGATGAGGCCGTGGCGTACTTCAAGGGCCTGGGTGAGCACTACAAGGCAGAAATCATTGCCAGCATTCCCAGCAACGAAGATGTGAGCCTTTACCGCGAAGGCAGTTTCGAAGACCTGTGCCGCGGCCCCCATGTGCCCAGCACCGGCAAGCTCAAGTTCTTCAAGCTGATGAAGGTGGCGGGCGCCTACTGGCGCGGCGACCACCGCAACGAGATGCTGCAGCGGGTCTATGGCACGGCCTGGGCCACGAAGGACGAACTGCAGCAGTACCTCACCATGCTGGAAGAGGCCGAAAAGCGCGACCACCGCAAGCTGGGCCGTGAGCTCGACCTGTTCCACATCGACGACCACGCGCCGGGCGTCGTTTTCTGGCACCCCAAGGGCTGGACCGTGTGGCAGGAGGTGGAGCAGTACATGCGCCGCGTCTACCGTGACAACGGCTACCAGGAAGTCAAGGGCCCGCAGCTGCTCGACAAGACCCTGTGGGAAAAGACCGGTCACTGGGACAAATACCGCGACAACATGTTCACGACCGAATCGGAAAAGCGTGAATATGCCCTGAAGCCCATGAACTGCCCGGGCCACATCCTGATCTTCAAGCAGGGCATCAAGAGCTACCGCGACCTGCCGCTGCGCTACGGCGAATTCGGCCAATGCCATCGCAACGAGCCCACGGGCGGGCTGCACGGCATCATGCGTGTGCGCGGCTTCACGCAGGACGACGGGCACATCTTCTGCACCGAAGACCATATCCTGCCCGAGTGCACGGCCTACACGGCTTTGCTGCAGAAGGTCTACAAGGACTTTGGCTTCGAAAACATCATCTACAAGGTGGCCACGCGCCCGGAGGCGCGCATTGGTTCCGACGAAAGCTGGGACAAGGCCGAGCACGCACTGATGGAGAGCCTGCGTGCGTCGGGCTGCGAGTTCGAAATTGCGCCGGGCGATGGTGCCTTCTACGGCCCCAAGATCGAATACACGCTCAAGGATGCGATCGGCCGGCAGTGGCAGTGCGGCACCATGCAGGTGGACTTTTCCATGCCTGAGCGCCTCGACGCCGAATATGTGGGCGAGGACGGTGCGCGCCACCGGCCCGTGATGCTGCACCGCGCCATTGTGGGCAGCCTGGAACGCTTCATCGGCATCCTGATCGAGCAGCATGCGGGCGCGTTGCCGGTGTGGCTGGCGCCGGTGCAGATTGCGGTGCTCAACATCACCGATGCACAGGGCGACTACTGTCGCGAAATTGCCGCGAAACTGCAAAAATCGCTGCCCCATCAAGACCTTAGGGTGGCGCTCGATCTGCGCAACGAGAAGATTACGTATAAAATACGCGAGCATTCGTTGCAAAAGCTGCCTTATATACTCGTCGCTGGTGACAAGGAGAAGGCAGCAGGTGCCGTCGCAGTGCGCGCCCGGGGCAATCGAGACCTCGGTGTGATGTCCGTTGAAGCGTTCGCCAAGCTGATCGCCCAGGACATCGCTTCCAAAGTGTGATTCTGAATGAAAACATGCTCTGGCGTGCGTTCGTTGTGCGGTGTTAGCTACTTATTTCGTAGCATTTTGATTCAAGGAAGATAGCCATCGCTACTGAATTTCGTGATCGCCGCCACCGTGAAGAGCGCAAGCACCGCCTGAACCGTGAAATCATGGCCCCGGAAGTTCGTCTTTCCGGTCCTGACAATGAGCCTTTGGGCGTGGTCAGCCTCATGGAGGCCTTGCGCATGGCCGGTGAATTGGATGTGGATCTGGTGGAAATTGCCGCCACCGCCAATCCTCCGGTGTGTCGCCTCATGGACTACGGCAAGTTCAAGTACCAAGAGCAAAAGCGTGCTGCGGAAGCCAAGGCCAAGCAGACGGTCATCGAGATCAAGGAAGTCAAGTTCCGTCCGGGTACGGACGATGGCGACTACAACATCAAGATGCGCAACATCCGTCGCTTTCTGGCGGATGGTGACAAGTGCAAGATCACGCTGCGGTTCCGTGGCCGTGAAATCACGCACCAGGAATTGGGCTTGGCCTTGCTGAATCGCATCCGCGACGAACTGGCAGATTCCATCATCATCGAGCAGTTTCCCAAGCTGGAAGGCCGCCAGATGATCATGATGATTGCACCGGGCAAGAAGAAGCCTGCAGCCAAGCCGGTGGCAGAAGCTGCTCCGGCGTCCGGCACTTCGGCCTGAACTGGATTGGAGAATTTGAACGCTGCACCCGCAAGGGTGCCGTGTTCAATCAGGTGGTGCTTTGGCACTGCCGCACGAGAGGCGAAAGCCTTTCGATAAAAGTGGCTCGGGGCCAACAAGTTTGCAGATCGGTTTGCAAACGCCTCACGAGCACAACGAAAAGGAGCATTCACATGCCCAAAATGAAGACCAAGAGCAGCGCGAAAAAACGTTTCCGCGTTCGTCCCGGTGGCACCGTCAAGCGCGGTCAAGCCTTCAAGCGTCACATCCTGACCAAGAAGACCACCAAGAACAAGCGCCACCTGCGTGGTGCAGTGAATGTGCATGAGACCAACATGGGCTCGATCGCACAAATGCTGCCCAGCGCTGGCCTTTAATAACTGACGAACAAGGAGTACATACATGCCTCGCGTCAAACGTGGTGTAACGGCCCGTGCCCGTCACAAGAAAGTTCTCGCCCTTGCCAAGGGTTTCCGTGGTCGCCGCGGTAATGTCTTCCGCATCGCCAAACAGGCGGTAATGAAGGCTGGGCAATATGCCTACCGTGACCGCCGCACCAAGAAGCGCGTGTTCCGCCAGTTGTGGATCGCCCGTATCAACGCCGCTGCCCGTGAACTGGGCCTGACCTACAGCCAGTTCGCCAACGGCCTGAAGAAGGCATCCATCGAGATCGACCGCAAGATGCTGGCTGACCTCGCAGTGCACGACAAGGCTGCCTTTGGCAGCATCGTGGAGCAAGTCAAGGCCAAGCTGGCTGCTTGAGTTCACGATGAGCAGCTATCGTTCTGATAGCTGCTTGCGCAATAACAGCAAGGGCTAGGGCTTGTAAAGGCACTAGCCCTTGTTCATTTTCACGAGTCGATAAAGAGTCGATATGAACGAGTTGGATTCCCTGGTCGAGAGCGCGACGCAACTGTTTGCCCAAAGCGCCACTCCCGCTGATCTGGAAAACGCCAAGGCGCAGTTTCTGGGCAAGTCGGGCCGCGTGACCGAGCTCATGAAGGGCATGGCGCAGCTTTCCGTCGAGGAAAAAAAATCTCGCGGCGCAGCCATCAACGTCGCCAAGCAGGCCATCGAGGCGGCCCTCACGGCGCGCCGCCAGGCGCTGGCCGACGCGGAGCTGCAGGTGCAGCTCAAGGCCGAGGCGCTGGATGTGAGCCTGCCGGGCCGCCAGCGCGGGCAGGGCGGGTTGCATCCGGTATCGCTCACGCTCGAACGCATCGAGGGCATCTTCGGCTCCATGGGCTTTGACGTGGCCGAAGGCCCCGAGATCGAGACCGACTGGTTCAATTTCACTGCGCTGAACACGCCTGAGGACCATCCCGCGCGGTCCATGCATGACACCTTTTATGTGGAGGGCGGCGCTCCCGGCGCACCAAACCTGCTGCGCACGCACACCAGTCCGGTGCAGGTGCGCCATGCCGTGCAGCATGTCAAGAAGCACCGTGCACTGCTGGACGCGGGCCAGCCGATGCCCGAGATTCGCGTCATCGTGCCGGGCCGTACCTACCGAGTGGACAGCGATGCCACGCATTCGCCCATGTTCCACCAGTGCGAGGGCCTGTGGATTGGCGAGAACGTGAGCTTCAAGGACCTGAAGGTCATCTTCACGGCCTTCTGCCGCACTTTCTTTGAAAGCGATGACTTGGTGCTGCGCTTTCGGCCCAGCTTCTTCCCGTTCACCGAGCCCAGCGCCGAGATCGATATCCAGTTCCAGTCTGGCCCGCTGGCTGGCCGCTGGCTGGAGGTGGCGGGCTCGGGCCAGGTGCACCCCAATGTGGTGCGCAACATGGGACTCGACCCCGAAAGGTACATCGGTTTCGCCTTTGGCATGGGGCCTGACCGCCTGACGATGCTGCGCTACGGCGTCAACGATCTGCGTTTGTTCTTTGATGGCGACATCCGTTTCCTGTCGCAGTTTCAATAACGCAAAAAGTGAGCTTCCAGCGCTGATATTCATTGGGTTTTAATACATCTTTATATTGAAATCTATTGTTGACAAGCGCAACCAGCTATATTTTTAAGAGCTAACGCCAAAGAATCTCCCTATGCAATTCCCCGAGTCCTGGTTGCGCGAATTCTGCAATCCACCGCTGACCACCCAAGAACTGGCCGACATGCTGACCATGGCCGGCCTGGAGGTCGAAGAGCTGCGTCCCGTCGCGCCGCCGTTCACCCGCATCGTCGTGGGCGAGATCAAGGAGGCCGTGCAGCACCCTGACGCCGACCGCCTGCGCGTGTGCCAGGTGGACGTGGGGCAGGGCGCCTTGCTCAACATCGTGTGTGGTGCGCCCAATGCCCGCGTGGGCATCAAGGTGCCTTGTGCGCTGGTGGGTGCCGAGTTGCCGCCTGGCGACGATGGCAAGCCGTTCCTCATCAAGGTGGGCAAGCTGCGCGGCGTGGAGAGCCAGGGCATGCTGTGCTCGGCACGCGAGCTCAAGCTGTCGGAAGACCACGGCGGCCTGCTGGAGCTGGATGCTTCGGCGCCCGTGGGCCAGGACATCCGAGCGCACCTGAATCTGGATGACACGCTGTTCACCCTCAAGCTCACGCCCAATCTGGCGCATTGCCTGAGCGTCCATGGCATTGCGCGCGAAGTGTCGGCACTTACGGGCACGCCGCTGCAGCAACCGTCGTTCCCTTCTGTGGGCGCGACGCTGTCCGACAGGCTGCCCGTGAAGGTGAGCGCCCCCGATCTGTGCGGCCGCTTCTCGGGCCGCATCGTGCGCAACGTCAATACGCGCGCCGCCACCCCGCAGTGGATGCTGGACCGCCTAGCCCGCTGCGGCCAGCGTGGCGTGTCGCCGCTGGTGGACATTTCCAACTACGTGATGTTCGAGCTGGGCCGCCCCTCGCACATTTTTGACCTGGACAAGATCCATGGTGGCCTTCAAGTCCGCTGGGGCAAGCCGGGCGAGCAGCTCAAGCTGCTCAACGGCAATACCATCACGGTGGATGAGAAGGTGGGCGTGATCGCCGATGATCGCCAGGTCGAATCGCTGGCCGGCATCATGGGTGGCGACGCCACGGCGGTGTCCGACGACACCAAGCATATCTACATCGAGGCCGCCTTCTGGTGGCCCAAGGCGGTGGCAGGGCGCTCGCGCCGCTTCAACTTCTCGACCGATGCCGGTCACCGCTTCGAGCGCGGCGTGGATCCGAGCCTGACGGTGGAGCACATCGAGCGCATCACCCAACTTGTCATTGACATCTGCGGTACGCCCGACACGGCGTGTGGCCCCATGGATGACCTGGCGGTGAATTTGCCGGTGCCCCAGTCCGTCACGCTGCGCGTGGCGCGTGCTGCCAAGGTCATTGGCATGCCGCTCACGCAGGTGCAGTGTGCCGATGCATTGCAGCGCCTGGGGCTGCCCGTGGTGCAGGGCGACGGCAAGCTCACCGTCACGCCGCCGTCGTTCCGTTTCGACATCACGATCGAGGAAGACCTGATCGAGGAAGTGGCGCGCATGGTGGGCTACAACCACCTACCGACCACACCGCCGCTGGCGCCCATCACGCCCAAACTTTCACCGGAGGCCACGCGCAGCCCGTTTGCGGTGCGCCGCTCCCTGGCGGGGCTGGGTTATCAGGAAACGATCAACTTCAGTTTTGTGGAAGAGCGTTGGGAGCTGGAGTTGGCTGGCAATGCACAACCCATCAGGCTGCTCAACCCGATTGCAAGCCACATGAGCGTCATGCGTTCCAGTTTGCTGGGTTCTTTGCTACAGGTTTTGAAATTCAACCTGGACCGCAAGGCCGAGCGTGTGCGCGTGTTCGAGCTGGGACGGGTGTTCCTGCGCGACGCTGGCGTGCGCAACACGGACACCACGGTGGAAGGCTTCCATCAACCCATGCACGTGTCCGGCCTGGCCTATGGCCCGAACGATGCATTGCAATGGGGCCGCAAGGAACAGGCCATCGACTTCTTTGATGTAAAGGGCGATGTGGAGGCCTTGCTGGCGCCGCTGCGCGCCACCTTTGAGCCGGGCACCCATCCCGCCATGCACCCCGGGCGCTGTGCCCGCGTTTTGGTGAATGGGCGCGCCATCGGCTTCGTGGGCGAGCTGCATCCGCAGTGGCGCCAGTCGTGGGATCTGCCCCAGGCGCCGGTGCTGTTCGAGCTGGAGCTGGATGCCGTGCTGCAGCGCGTGGTGCCCCAGTTCAAGGCGGTGGCCAAGCACCAGGCGGTCGAGCGCGATCTGGCCGTGGTCGTGGCCGAGCGGGTGACGCATGCGCAGGTGATGGATGCCATCACGGCGGCCATCCCCGGCGGCATGTTGCGTTCTGCCGTGCTGTTTGACGTGTACCGTCCCAAGCCTTTGCGCGCCGGTGAGACGGCTCCCGCAGGCGGCCTGGCTGCCGGCGAAAAAAGCCTAGCGGTGCGCCTCACGCTGGGACGCGACGAGGCCACACTGACCGAAGCCGAGATCGAGGCTGCGGTGCAAGCGGTGGTGGCCCGATGGGTAGCCGACACTGGTGGACGGTTGCGTGTTTGATCTGGAATCGGGAGCGCCTGCGTGATTGAATTTGCGGTAGACAGTATCGAAACCCCTGCGCTGACCAAGGCGCAGCTGGCCGATCTCCTGTTCGATCAGATCGGGCTGAACAAGCGCGAGTCCAAGGACATGATCGACGCTTTCTTCGACCTCATCGCCCAACGCCTGGTGGATGGCAAGGACGTCAAACTCTCGGGTTTTGGCAATTTCCAGATCCGGACCAAGGCGCCACGGCCAGGGCGCAACCCGCGCACGGGTGAGGCCATCCCCATCCAGGCACGCCGGGTGGTGACTTTCCATGCCAGCAGCAAGCTCAAGGAGCAGATCCAGTCAGCTGCTTCGGTGGCTGGGTGAAGCGTGAACAGCTTGACTCCATTGTTGTTTCATTCTGGCGTTCGCAGCCTGTCTGCAGTACGCTAGCCAGCTTTCCGTCCGAACCAGTACCTATGGGCACCCAGCTTCCTTCGATTCCCGCCAAGCGGTACTTCACGATTGGTGAGGTTGCGGAGTTGTGCGGCGTCAAGCCACATGTCTTGCGCTATTGGGAACAGGAATTCACCCAGCTGCGGCCCATGAAGCGGCGCGGCAACCGCCGGTATTACCAGCACCACGAGGTGCTCATGATCCGGCGCATCCGTGATCTGCTGTACGACCAGGGCTTCACCATCAGCGGGGCGCGCAATCGCTTGCAGGAACCGGTGCCTTTCGCGCACGATGAAGCGCCGCCGCAGGTGCTGGTGCCGGAATCGGTGCACGGTGTCGTGACCGGCGATGCCATGGAAGGCCTGTACGCCGATTCCGCCAGCACCTGGCTCGACAGCCATGGGGTGCGCCAGGAATTATTTGAAATTCGCGCACTTCTTTCCGGGGAGCGATGAATTATCTGTATATAATCTAAGTCTTGTCGGCGTGTAGCGCAGCCTGGTAGCGCACTTGCATGGGGTGCAAGGGGTCGCGAGTTCGAATCCCGCCACGCCGACCATTGATAGCAAAAGCCCAGAGCCGCAAGGTTCTGGGCTTTTTTGCCATGTGCAGGCCGGGGCCCGCGGGTCTTGGCCAGAGCCTGTGCACGATCCCCTGCGAGATGGTGAACAGGCTCTTATCCTCCCCTACCGGAAATCCCATGATCAGTGGACTCGTTGCAGGCAAGCTTTTTGGATCGGTAGAACTGCGCACCGACAAGGCGGGCAAGCCCTTTGCCGTGGCCAAGGTGCTGGCGACCAGTGGCGATGGCGAAACGCTGATCGTGAATGTGATTGGCTTCGAGCCAGCCTTGTGCGCTGCCTTGCAGGCGCTGGGTGAGGGCGAGCCCGTTGCCCTGGCCGGCGGCCTTACGCCCAGGGTATGGACCGACAAGCAGGGCAATACCCGGCCCGCGCTGGATATGGTGGCTCACCGTGTGCTGACGGCTGGCGACGCAGGCGACGGCCGCAGGGCGTGATCGCCTGGAGGCGGCGGGGGAATCGACCGCCGCCACTCATACGGTTTTGCCTTCAAACGTATAACTTCGTTGGTTCGCCTTGCCGTGCTAGAGCACTGTCTGCGGCTTCCCGCCTCGTTATCCGCTTGAATGCAAGACCGTATCCGGCCATGGACCGTCATTCAGGCCGAAAGGGCTTGCAGCAACTCGGTCTCGATCTCGATCTGCCGGGCGTTGCTTTGCAGTTCCGGGCCCTGGATCAGGAAGGTGTCCTCGACGCGTTCGCCCAGTGTGCTCACCTTGGCCAGCTGCACGCTCAGCTGGTGGCGGGCCAGGATGCGGGCCACCAGGTAGAGCAAGCCGGCGCGATCGCTCGCCGAGATGGCCAGCAGCCAGCGCTGTGCTTTTTCGTCCGGGCGCAGCGTGACGCGGGGCGCCACCGGAAAGCTCTTGACGCGGCGTGACACGCGCCGGGCGGCGGGGTCGGGCAGCGGCCCCCCGGTTTCGATGGCGCGCACCAGATCGTTTTCGACCATGTGCGTGAGTTCGCGGTAATGGCCCGGCTGGTTGGAGGCAACGACCTGGAAGGTGTCGAGCGCGTGGCCATTGTTGGCCGTGTGCACGCGCGCATCCAGAATGCTGAATCCCGCACGATCGAAGTAGCCGCAGATGCGGGCAAACAGGTCTGCCTGGTCGGGTGCGTAAACCATGACCTGCAAGCCATCGCCCGCGAGCGACTGGCGTGCGCGCACCACCGGGTGGGCCGCACCCACATGGCGCGACAGGTGGCGGGTGTGCCAGGCGATGTCGGCGGCCTCATGGCGCATGAAGTAGCTGACATCCAGCGTGGCCCACAGCGCCTTGTGGGCCTCGAAGGGCAGGGCATTGAGTGCCAGCAGCACCAGCGCCTCGCGCTTGCGGGCCTCGATTTCGGCCGCCGCGTCGGGTGCGCGTCCGCCCAGGGTGCGCAAGGTGGCGCGGTACAGGTCTTCGAGCAGCTTGCCCTTCCAGGCGTTCCAGACCTTGGGGCTGGTGCCGCGGATGTCGGCCACCGTGAGCAGGTACATGGCTGTCAGCTTGCGCTCGTCACCCACGCGCTGCGCAAAGGCGGCGATCACGTCGGGGTCGCTCAGGTCCTGCTTTTGCGCCACGGTGCTCATGGTGAGGTGCTCGCGCACCAGGAACTCGATGAGCCGGGCGTCTTCCCGGGCCACACCATGCTGGCGGCAAAAGCGGCGCACTTCCGTGGCGCCTACCAGCGAATGGTCGCCACCGCGGCCCTTGCCGATGTCATGGAACAGCGCGGCGATGTACAGGATCCAGGGCTTGTCCCAGCCCGCGGCGAGCTGCGAGCAGAACGGGTATTCATGCGCGTGCTCGGCCATGAAGAAGCGGCGCATGTTGCGCAGCACCATCAGGATGTGCTGGTCCACGGTATAGACGTGGAACAGGTCGTGCTGCATCTGCCCCACGATGCCGCGAAATGCCCACAGGTAGCGCCCCAGCACCGAGGTCTGGTTCATGAGCCGCATGGCATGCGTGATGCCCGAGGGCTGCTGCAGGATGCGCATGAAGGCGGCGCGGTTGACCGGGTCGCGCCGAAAGGCGCCGTCCATCACGCCACGTGCGTTGTACAGCGCGCGCAGCGTGCGCACCGAGAGATCCTTGAGGCCCACGGTGGTCTGGTAGAGCAGGAAGGTCTCCAGGATCGCGTGCGGGTCGCGTTCGTACAGGTCATCGCTGGCCACTTCGATGAGCCCGGCTTTCTCGAAAAAGCGCGCGTTGATCGGCCGTGGTTCGTGGGTCGATGGACTCAGGCGCTCTTCGATGTTGAGCAACAGGATCTGGCTGAGCTGCGACACGGCCTTGGCCGCCCAGTAATAGCGGCGCATCAGGGTTTCACTGGCGCGCATGGGCAGGCGTGTGCCATCGGGCGCTTGCGACCGGTAGCCAAACGATTCGGCCACGGCCGTCTGCAGGTCGAACACCAGCCGGTCCTCGTGCCGGCCGGCGGCGGCGTGCAGGCGGGCGCGGATCAGGCACAGCAGGGCCTCGTTGTGTTCGATCTGGCGCACCTCGAACGCCGTGGCCAGGCCGCTGGCCGCCAGCTCTTTCCAGGTGCTGCCCAGGCCTGCGGCGCGCGCCACCCACAGGATCATCTGCAGGTCGCGCAGCCCTCCGGGTGACTCCTTGCAGTTGGGTTCCAGCGCGTAGGGCGTGTTTTCGTATTTGGTATGCCGCTGGCGCATCTCCAGGGTCTTGGCCACCAGAAAGGCCTGCGCGTCCATCTGGGCGCCGTACTGCTGGCGGAACTGCGCAAACAGGGCCGGGTTGCCGCAGACCAGGCGCGCCTCCAGCAAGGAGGTCTGCACCGTCACATCCAGCGCCGCCTCGGCCAGGCACTCTGCCACCGTACGCACGCTGGAGCCTATTTCCAGGCCCGCATCCCAGCAACTGCCAATGAAGCTTTCGAGCCGGGTGCGCAGCTCGCATCCCGCCTCGGGCGTGCTGCCTTCGGGCAGCAGCACCAGTACATCGACGTCGGAAAAGGGAAAAAGCTGCTCCCGTCCAAAGCCGCCCACCGCCACCAGGGCCAGGTCGGGCGGAAGTTGGGCGCGTTGCCACAAGGTCTGCAGCAAGCCGCCCGCCAGGGTGGAGAGCTTGCGCAGCATCACGCGGATGCCACGGGTCGAGGCGCCTGTGGCCTGCATGCTGGCCAGCAGGGCCGCCTTGTCGAGGCGGTAGGCGTCCCGCAGGGCGTGGATTTCGGTCATGGGCAAGGGAAATGAAGAAAGTGATGGGCCATGACCTGGGCAAGCAAGAGTCGTGCTCGCGGCGTGCGCACCTCAGGTGGCCGTGGCGGTCACAAAGGTGGGCAGCGGGGGTGAGCCGGCCGATAAGGTCATCACCTCGTAGCCCGTTTCGGTGACCAGCACGGTGTGCTCCCACTGGGCCGACAGGCTGTGGTCCTTGGTGACGATGGTCCAGCCGTCGTTGCCGAACTCCTTGATTTCGCGCCGGCCGGCGTTGATCATGGGCTCGATGGTGAACACCATGCCGGGCCTGAGTTCTTCGAGCGTGCCGGGGCGGCCATAGTGCAGCACCTGGGGCTCCTCGTGGAACACCTTGCCGATGCCGTGGCCGCAGAACTCGCGCACCACCGAAAAACCATGGCCCTCGGCAAACTTCTGGATGGCGTGGCCAATGTCGCCCAGCCGCGCGCCGGGCTTGACCTGCACGATGCCATGCCACATGGCTTCAAAGGTCAGCGCCGACAGGCGCTTGGCGGCGATCGAGCACTCGCCGATCAGGAACATGC
The DNA here is from genome assembly GCF_000426205.1 of Acidovorax sp. JHL-9. NCBI lineage: Bacteria > Pseudomonadati > Pseudomonadota > Betaproteobacteria > Burkholderiales > Comamonadaceae > Acidovorax > Acidovorax sp. JHL-9. The sequence goes on along the minus strand of NZ_AUEX01000011.1, from coordinate 92,729 downwards.
GGCTGTTGTCGCCGTACCAGCCGTCCTTGGTGATGACGGTGACGTCCACGTTGACGATGTCGCCCTTCTTGAGCGGTTTGTCGTTGGGGATGCCGTGGCACACCACGTGGTTGACCGAGGTACACAGCGACGCCGGGTAGGGCGGGTAGCCCGGCGGCTGGTAGCCCACGGTGGCCGAGATGGTGCCCTGCTGGGCCATGCATTCGGCGCCCAGGCGATCGATTTCCTTGGTGGTGATGCCGGGTTTGATGTGCGGCGCGATGTAGTCCAGCACTTCAGAGGCCAGGCGGCAGGCGAGGCGCATGCCGGTGATGTCCTCTGCGGTTTTGATGGTGATACTCATGCCGCAATTATCCCATCGCCCCCCAAGCCTTGCCGGGCAGGGGCATGGGCAGTGGGCTGCTCCCGGTAAAATGGCGGGCTGCGCCAAAAGCATCCCTTGCGTCATCTGGCCGGGCAGTGGCCACCTCTGCGGGGTGGCCGAACCCGGTGACGCAGGAGGCCCGTCGCACCTTATCCCCTCTCATTTCGAACAGGCCGCTACCGTGACCTTGCACATGACCACGCTGGCGGGCGGCAACGCCCTCAGCTCCTTTCGCGCCCAGCAACTTCAACCCGCGCTGGAGGCCATCCACCCCCGGATCAGCGGCATTGCGGCACGCTTCGTGCACCTGATCGCTACCGATGCAGCCCCCACGCCCTCCGAAAAAGAGCGCCTGGCAGCGCTGCTGGCCTATGGCGACCCGTATGCGGGTCCGGCCGATGGCACCGTCCTCATCGTCACGCCGCGCCTGGGCACGCTCTCGCCCTGGGCTTCCAAGGCCACCGACATCGCGCGCAATTGCGGCCTGGCCATTCGCCGGGTCGAGCGCATCACCGAATACCATGTCAGCCTCAAGGCCGGCCTGCTGGGCAAGGCGCCCGAGCTGACAGCCGAGCAACTGGCCCAGGTGGCCGCCCTGCTGCACGACCGCATGACCGAATCGGTGGTGGCCGACCGCAGCGCCGCTGCCGCGCTGTTCACCGAGCTGCAACCCGTGCCCATGGAGCATGTGGACGTGCTGGCCGGTGGCCGCGCTGCCCTGGAGGCCGCCAACACACGCTTCGGCCTGGCCCTGGCCGACGACGAAATCGACTACCTTGTGACCGCCTTCACGGGCCTCAAGCGCAACCCCACCGACGTGGAACTGATGATGTTCGCCCAGGCCAACAGCGAACACTGCCGCCACAAGATCTTCAACGCCCAGTTCACCATCGACGGCGTGGCGCAGGACAAGAGCCTGTTCGGCATGATCCGCAACACGCACCAGCTGGCGCCCCAGCACACGGTGATCGCGTATTCGGACAACGCCTCGGTCATGGAAGGCCACCAGGTGGAGCGTTTCGTGGCAAAAATGGCCACAAGCGCCAATGAATCAAGCGTTAACAGCTATCAAAAGAGTAGCGTTATCCAGCATGTGCTGATGAAAGTGGAAACGCACAACCACCCCACGGCCATCTCGCCGTTCCCGGGCGCATCGACCGGCGCGGGCGGCGAGATCCGTGACGAAGGCGCCACCGGCCGCGGCTCCAAGCCCAAGGCCGGTTTGACCGGGTTTACCGTCTCCAAGCTGTGGGGCAGCGCCGTGGGCAAGCCCGAGCACATTGCCAGCCCGCTGCAGATCATGGTCGAAGGCCCCCTGGGCGGAGCCGCGTTCAACAACGAATTCGGCCGCCCCAACCTGAACGGCTACTTCCGCGAGTACGAGCAGAACGTGGGCGGCGTGCAGCGCGGCTACCACAAGCCCATCATGATCGCGGGCGGCGTGGGTGTGATCGATGCCGAGCTGACGAAGAAGATCGAATTCCCTGCGGGCTCGCTGCTGATCCAGCTGGGTGGCCCCGGCATGCGCATCGGCATGGGCGGCAGCGCTGCCAGCTCCATGGCCACCGGCACCAACGCGGCCGAGCTGGACTTTGACTCGGTGCAGCGCGGCAACCCCGAGATCGAACGCCGCGCGCAAGAGGTCATCAACCACTGCTGGGCGCAGGGCACGGCCAATCCCATCCTGGCCATCCATGACGTGGGCGCGGGCGGCCTCTCGAACGCCTTCCCCGAGCTGACCAACGACGCCGGCCGTGGCGCGCGCTTTGACCTCCGTGCCGTGCAGCTCGAAGAGTCCGGCATGAGCCCGAAGGAAATCTGGAGCAACGAGTCGCAAGAGCGCTATGTGCTGGCGATTGCGCCCGAATCCCTGCCGCTGTTCCAGGCCTTCTGCGAACGCGAGCGCTGCCCGTTTGCCGTGATCGGCACGGCCACCGAAGAGCGCCAGCTGGTGCTGCACGACCCCGCCGCCACAGAGGGCGACCAGAAGCTGCCCGTGGACATGCCCATGAACGTGCTGCTGGGCAAGCCGCCCAAGATGCACCGCGACGTGGCCACTGTGGCGCGTGAGTTTGCCCCCATGGACCTGACCGGCGTGCCGCTGCAAAAGGCCGTGATCGACGTGCTGGCCCACCCCACGGTGGCGTCCAAGCGCTTCCTCATCACCATCGGCGACCGCACCGTGGGCGGCCTCAGCCACCGCGACCAGATGGTCGGCCCCTGGCAGGTGCCCGTGGCCGATTGCGCCGTGACGCTGGCCGATTACAAGGGCTTTGCCGGCGAGGCCATGAGCATGGGCGAGCGCACGCCGCTGGCCGCCATCAACGCGCCCGCGTCGGGCCGCATGGCCGTCGCAGAAGCCATCACCAACCTGCTGGCCGCACCCATCGAACTGCCCCGCGTGAAGCTCAGCGCCAACTGGATGGCCGCCTGCGGCGAACCGGGCGAAGACGCTGCGCTGTACGAAACCGTGAAGGCCGTGGGCATGGAGCTGTGCCCCGCTTTAGGCGTGTCCATCCCCGTGGGCAAGGACAGCCTGTCCATGCGCACCCAGTGGAACGAAGGTTCGGACAAGAAGAAGGTCACGTCCCCCGTCAGCCTGATCGTGAGCGCCTTCGCCTCGCTGTCCGACGTGCGCGGCACGCTCACGCCCCAGCTCGATGCCACCGAGGCCGACACCACGCTGGTGCTGGTCGACCTGGGCAAGGGCCAGAACCGCATGGGCGGCAGCATCCTGGGCCAGACGCTGGAGCAGAGCGGCGACGTGGTGCCCGATGTGGACGACCCCAAGGATTTGGTGAACCTCGTCAACGCCGTGAACGCGCTGCGTGCGCAGGGCCGCATCCTGGCCTACCACGACCGCAGCGATGGTGGCCTGCTGGCGGCAGCCGCTGAAATGGCCTTTGCGGGCCATGTGGGCGTGGCGCTGAACGTGGACATGCTGGTCACCGAAGGCGACGGCATCAGTGACAGCCGCATGGAAACCGGCGACGCCAAGAACTGGGCGCAGCAGGTCAGCGCGCGCCGCGAAGAACTCACGCTCAAGGCCCTGTTCAACGAAGAGCTGGGCGTGCTGCTGCAGGTGCGCACGGCAGACCGCAACGACGTGATGCAGACCCTGCGCGAGCACGGCCTGTCGAAGTTCAGCCACTTTGTGGGCAAGACGCGCCCTGCGTCCTCCGAAATCGACGCGGGCAAGGGTGAGCTGCAGGTCTGGCGCGATGCCAAGGCTGTGTTCAGCGCCAAGCTGGCCGACCTGCACCAGGTCTGGGACGCGGTGAGCTGGAAGATCTGCCAGCAGCGCGACAACCCCGCCAATGCCGATGCCGAGCACGCCGCAGCAGGCGAGCCCACCGATCCTGGCCTGCATGTGCAGCTCACGTTCGATGCCGCCGACAACGTGGCCGCGCCGTACCTGAACCTGGCCCGCCCCAAGGTCGCCATCCTGCGCGAGCAGGGCGTGAACTCGCATGTGGAAATGGCCTACGCCTTCACCGAGGCGGGCTTTGAGGCATTCGACGTGCACATGACCGACCTGCAGACCGGCCGCGTCCAACTCGAAGACTTCAAGGGCGTGGTGGCCTGCGGCGGCTTCAGCTACGGCGACACGCTGGGTGCAGGCATTGGCTGGGCGCGCTCCATCACCTTCAACCCCGTGCTGGCCGCGCAGTTCCAGGGCTTCTTCGGCCGCACCGATACGTTCGGCCTGGGCGTGTGCAATGGTTGCCAGATGTTTGCCGAGCTGGCCGACATCATTCCCGGCGCGCAGGACTGGCCGCGCTTCACCACCAACCAGAGCGAGCGCTTCGAGGCCCGCCTGTCGCTGGTGGAAGTGCTGGAGTCGCCCAGCCTGTTCCTGCAGGGCATGGCGGGCAGCCGCCTGCCGATTGCCGTGGCGCACGGCGAGGGCTATGCCAACTTCAAGTACCGCGGCAACGCCGACAAGGCCATTGCCGCCATGCGCTATGTGGACAACCACGGCCGCGCGACGGAGCAGTACCCGTTCAACCCCAACGGCAGCGCGGGCGGTCTCACGGCGGTGACCACGGCCGACGGCCGCTTCACGGCCATGATGCCGCACCCCGAGCGCGTGTTCCGCAACGTGCAGATGAGCTGGACCAGCGAGGACAAGGCGCAATACAGTGCCTGGATGCGTATCTGGCGCAACGCGCGCAAGTGGGTTGGGTGAGCGGTTTTTTGCTATTGAAATAGAAGCTTAGTGCGTATGCTGTATAAGCGCTAGGCGCTATTTTTATATGTAAACATCTCGTCAAACTCTGGGAGTGATCCATGGCCGCTGGCAGCCTTCTTGCCTTGTTGGACGACATTGCCACCGTCCTCGACGATGTGGCTCTCATGACCAAGGTCGCTGCCAAGAAAAGTGCCGCCATGGCCGATGACGTGTCGGTCATGACCAAGGTGGCGGCGCAAAAGACGGCGGGCGTGCTGGGCGACGATCTGGCGCTCAATGCCCAGCAGGTCACTGGCGTGCGCGCCGAGCGCGAGATTCCGGTGGTCTGGGCCGTGGCCAAGGGCTCGCTGGTGAACAAGGCGATCCTGGTGCCGGCGGCGCTGCTGATCAGTGCCTTCGCGCCCTGGGCGGTGACGCCGCTGCTCATGGTGGGCGGCGCATTTCTGTGCTTTGAGGGGTTTGAGAAGCTGGCACACAGGTTTTTGCACAGCCCGCAGCAGGACGAGGCCGCGCACGAAAGCCATGCCCAGGCCAACGCCAACCCGGCCGTGGACCTGGTGGCTTTTGAAAAGGGCAAGATCAAGGGGGCCGTGCGCACCGATTTCATCCTGTCGGCCGAAATCATCGCCATCACCCTGGGCACGGTGGCCGGTGCGCCTTTCGCGCAGCAGGTGGCGGTGCTGGCCGGCATCGCGGTGGTCATGACGGTGGGCGTTTATGGCTTCGTGGCGGGTATCGTCAAGCTCGATGATCTGGGGCTGTGGCTCCACAACCAGCCCGGCGCAGCGGCCCGTGCGCTGGGGGCAGGCATTGTGCGCGCCGCGCCCTGGTTGATGAAGGCACTCTCGGTGGCGGGCACGGCGGCCATGTTTCTGGTCGGCGGCGGCATTCTGGTGCACGGGGTTCCAGCACTGCACCACGCCGTGGAGGGCGTGGGTGCGGCGGCGGCGCTTTGGCCTGCGGGTGGACTGTGGGGGGTGCTGGTTCCCAACCTGCTCAACGCCGTGATCGGCATCGTGATGGGCGGCCTGGTGGTGGCGGGCGTGACGCTGGTGAACCGGCTGCGCAAGGGCACTGCCGCGGCCCCTTGATGCCGAGGTGCGTGTGCCGCACCACGCTCAGGGTAATTACCAGGAGTTTGACCTGAGGCAAGGTTGACCATTTTGCTAACAGGCTCAATGGCGGTACGGGGGTTGTCCCCGTTCAACCGCATCGAGTTCTGTATGAAAAAAAATCTGCTGGCTGTCGCCGTTCTGTGTGCCTTGACCTCTGGCGCTGCCTTTGCGCAGCAGGCCGAAAGCCCTTGGCTGGTGCGCGTGCGCGCCGTTCATCTGGACAGCGCCAACAAGGACAGCACGGGGCTGGGCCTGTCGGTCAACAACAAGACGATTCCTGAAGTCGACATCACGTACTTCTTCAACAAGAACGTGGCTGCCGAGCTGGTCCTCACGGTGCCCCAAAAGCACGACGTGCGTTCCAACGGCACCAACATTGGCACGCTCAAGCACCTGCCGCCTTCGCTGCTGCTGCAATACCACTTTGATGCCCCCGGCTTCAAACCCTATGTGGGTGCTGGTGTCAACTACACGCGCTTTTCCAGCCTGAACTTGCCCGCTGGCGTGGGCATCGATCGCAACAGCTGGGGCGGCGCCCTGCAGGTGGGCCTGGACATTCCACTCAACAAGAACCTGTCGCTGAACTTCGACGTGAAGAAGGTCTATATCAAGACCGATGTGTTTGCGGGCGGCGCCAAGGCAGGCACCTTCAAGGTCGATCCCGTGCTGGTGGGCGTGGGCCTCGGTTGGCGTTTCTGATGCGAAGGCGCTGCCTGCGCGGCGCCTGGCATCACATGGCTCCAAGGTAAAAGGGCTGGCGCCTGCGCCGGCCTTTTTTTTTGACGGGGCGATTTTTCCCGACCACGGCGCGCTGGCAGTTTGCGGGCGTGCGGCTGGCCGGGGACATGGGCTGAGGCGCGCGCGACGGGGAGCTGTGGCCGCAAGCGGCAACAGCTCCCCGCATTACGGGGCGGTGCTGCCTGCGGGTGGCTTGCGTGGTCGGCGGGGCCGGGCAGGGGCCTTTGGGGGCTTCTGTGGATCATTTTCCGCTGCGGCCTGCGGCAATGCGCTGGCCGCGCTGGAAGGCGCTTGCGGCACTGGCTGCGCTTCGGGTGCCGCGGTTGCGGCGGGTTCCGCGGCCACTTCGGCGGCCGGCGTTGCCGCTGTGCGGTTGCGGCCACGGCCGCGCGCAGGGGCCGCTGGCGGCGCGGGCTCTGCCACTGCGGCAGGCGGCGCTGCGGCAGGTGCTTGCTGCCGGAAATAGCTGCTCACGGGCCGCTCTGCCGTCGCGTCGGGCAGCGCCGGGGCGGCATTGCCCGTGCTGCGAAACACGTAGGCGCCGGATTTTTCGTCGCGGCCAAACTCCAGCAGTCCGCGCTGCTGGGCTTCTTCGAGCAGGTTGCCAAAGGCCCGGAAACCATAGTAGCTTTCGCTGAAATCGGGTTTGCGGCGCTTGATGGCTTCCTTGAGCACGGACGCCCAGATCTTGCCGCTGTCGCCGCGCACGGAGAGCAGGGCGTCAAACGTCTCCACCGCCAGCTCGATGCCCTGGGTGCGGCGCACCTCCTGCGCTTCCTTGCGGCTGCGCTCTTCCTCGGGTGAGCGCCGGGCCATGGGCGCGGCATCGGGCGGTTGGCGCCGCGCCTGCGCGCGCTGGCTCTCGCGCACCAGGTCGTCGTAAAAAATGAACTCGTCGCAGTTGGCGATCAGCAGGTCCGAGGTGGACTGCTTGACGCCCACACCGATGACCTGCTTGGCGTTTTCGCGCAGCTTGGAGACCAGTGGAGAGAAGTCCGAATCGCCGCTGATGATGACGAAGGTGTTGACGTGCGACTTGGTGTAGCACAGGTCCAGCGCGTCCACCACGAGGCGGATGTCGGCCGAGTTTTTGCCCGACTGGCGGACATGGGGGATCTCGATCAGCTCGAAATTGGCCTCGTGCATGGTGGCCTTGAAGCCCTTGTAGCGGTCCCAGTCGCAATAGGCCTTCTTGACCACGATGGAACCCTTGAGCAGCAGGCGTTCGAGTACCGGCTTGATGTCGAACTTGTCGTATTTGGCGTCGCGCACTCCCAGTGCGACATTTTCGAAGTCGCAAAACAGTGCCATGCTGATGTTGTCGGTGGGGGAGGCCATGGTGATTCCGGTAACGTTGCTGGCTGGATCATCACACGGAAACTGCGGTACACCGTGAATGGTTTCGGCATGGGCCGGGCAGAGCGGTGGGCGCGGGCATACTCCCCATCCTTTGCTGTCTCCACGGATTGCCACATGCCCGATTCCCCATCCACTGCGCTGGCTTCCTCCACCCCCACCCGCCGTGGCGTCAGCGCGTGGTGGCGGGCGCTGGCCATTTCCCTGATGGTGCTTGCACTCATTGCCTGGGCGGCTAGCGCGAGCATGCTCGAACAGCTCAAGGCCCAGATTGCGCACCTGCAGTCCAAGGTGAGCGTGGTGGCCCAGGTGCAGTACCTGTCGGTGCTGCTCGACGGCCAACAGCTGCCGGCCTTGCTGGTCACTGCCGATGTGCAGGGCAGCATGTTGCAGCTGCAGCGCCTGAACGAAGTGCGCGAGGGCCGGGACGACAGCATGCAGCTGTGGGCCTTGGAGGGCGACAAGCCCCCGCGTTCGCTGGGCGTGGTCACCAGCGCCTACCAGACGCTGCAACTGCCGACTGCCACCGCCGCACTGGCGGGGGTGCAGGAACTGGCCATCAGCGTGGAAGACAAGGGCGGAGTCGCCGAAGCGCGCGGGCCCCGCTTGCCTTATCTGTTCAGGGGCGCACTGGTCAAGAAAGCCCTCTGAGGTTTGCTATTGAAAATATGGCCAATGGCGCTTGTTGCATAAGCGCCAGAGCCTGAAATGGCTCAATTATTCGCCCACCGCGCAGTGCGACCCGCGCGGTGGGCGCTGCCTCAGACTTTGTCGAGCGCCTGCACCAGGTCGGCCTGCAGGTCGTCGATGTGCTCGATGCCCACCGACAGGCGCACCATGTTCTCGCTCACGCCCGCCTTCGCCAGCTCTGCGGGGTTGAGCTGGCGGTGCGTGGTGGAGGCCGGGTGCGTGGCCAGCGACTTGGCATCGCCGATGTTCACGAGGCGCGTGAACAGGCCCAGCGCATCGAGGAAGCGGGCGCCAGCAGCGCGCGGGTCGGCGTCGCTGGCCTTCAGGCCAAAGCTCAGGATGCCCGAGGCGCGCCCGCCCAACTGGCGCTGCGCCACGGCGTGGTCGACGTGGTCGGGAAGGCCCGCGTAGCGTACCCATTCGACCTTCGCATGGCTTTGCAGGAACTTCGCCAGTGCCAGCGTGTTGTCGCAGATGCGGTCCATGCGCAGCGGCAGGGTCTCGATGCCCTGCAGCGTGAGCCAGGCGTTGAACGGCGAGAGCGCCGCGCCCATGTTGCGCAGCGGCACCACGCGCGCGCGGCCGATGAAGGCGGCTGCGCCCAGCGCCTCGGTGTAGACCACACCGTGGTAGCTCACGTCGGGCTCGTTCAGGCGCTTGAAGCGGGCCTTGTGCTGGGCCCAGGGGAACTTGCCGCTGTCCACGATGATGCCGCCGATGCTGTTGCCGTGGCCGTTCATGTATTTGGTGAGGGCGTGCACCACGATGTCGGCGCCGTGCTCGATGGGGCGGCACAGGTAGGGGCTGGGCACGGTGTTGTCCACGATCAGCGGCACACCATGGTCGTGCGCCACCTTGGCGAGTGCGGCGATGTCGGTCATGTTGCCCAGCGGGTTGCCAATGGATTCGCAGAACACGGCCTTGGTGCGTGCGTCGATCAGCTGGGCAAAACTGGCCGGGTCGCGCGGGTCGGCAAAGCGCACCTCGATGCCCTGCTGCGGAAAGGTGTGGGCAAACAGGTTGTAGGTGCCGCCATACAGCGTGCTGGCGCTGACGATGTTGTCACCGCTCTCGGCAATGGTCTGGATGGCCGCCGTGATGGCCGCCATGCCAGAGGCCAAGGCCAGCGCCGCCACGCCGCCTTCGAGGGCTGCCACGCGCTGCTCCAGCACGTCGGTGGTGGGGTTCATGATGCGCGTGTAGATGTTGCCCGGCACCTTCAGGTCGAACAGGTCGGCGCCATGCTGGGCACTGTCGAATGCATAGGCCACGGTCTGGTACAGCGGCACGGCGGCAGACTTGGTGGTGGGGTCGGGCTGGTAGCCGGCGTGGACGGCCAGGGTTTCGATGTGCATGGGGCAGTCTTTCGGTGGTGGGGTTTGTCGATGAGCCGCAAAGTCGCGGCGCCAGCGCGCATTCTTGCACCGGCCGCTGCTGGGGCCCATCGAATCGTTCGCAATGTGCTTATGGGGCTACGGGGTGGGGTCGTCCATGGCGCTGCCGCCGGCCTTGCGCTGGCGCCGCCAGGCCTTTTCCAGCTCGACCACGCCATACACCACCAGGGCCGCTGCCAGGCAAATGCCCAGTTCGCCCAGGCTCAGGGGCTCGGTCTTGAAGATGGGGTTGAGAAATGGCACGTAGATGGTGGCCATCTGCAGCAGGAACGTGAGCAGCACGGCGTAGAGCAGGGGCCGGTTGCTGGCCAGGCCCAGTCGCCACAGGGGTTCGCTTTCGGAGCGGATGGCCATCACATGGGCCATCTGCGCGAGGGTGAGCACGGTGAACACCATGGTTTGCCAGTGCGCATGGCCGGTGTGCAGGGCCCAGGCCTGCACGGCCAGGCACAGGCCGGCGATCAGCAGGCCCATGCCCAGGATGTGCTGCCACATGCCCTGGGCGAACAGGCTCTCATTCGGCGGGCGGGGCGGGCGCTGCATGATGCCGCGCTCGGCGGGTTCGGCCGCCAGGGCCAGGCCGGGCAGGCCATCGGTCACCAGGTTCACCCACAGGATGTGGATGGGCAGCAGCGGAATGGGCAGCAGCAGCAGGGGCGCGAGAAAGATGGTCCAGATCTCGCCCGAGTTGCCGGTCATGGCATAGCGCACGAACTTGCGGATGTTGTCGTAGATGCGCCGGCCTTCCTTCACCGCCGCCACGATGGTGGCGAAGTTGTCGTCCAGCAGCACCAGGCTGCTGGCCTCGCGCGCCACGTCGGTGCCGCCCTTGCCCATGGATACGCCGATGTCGGCGCGCTTGAGCGCCGGAGCGTCGTTCACGCCGTCGCCCGTCATGGCCACGAAATGGCCCTGGGCCTGCAGCGCCTCGACGATGCGGATCTTTTGCGCCGGGTCCACGCGGGCATATACATGCACCTGCTCCACCCGGGCGCGCAGGGCCGCGTCGTCCAGCTGGGCCAGGTCGGCGCCGGTGAGCACGGGCGCGTCGGCGCTTGGCACGATGCCCAGCCGGTGCGCAATGGCGCGTGCGGTGGCGGGGTGGTCGCCCGTGATCATGACGGGTGTGATGCCTGCGCTGACGCAGTCGCGCACGGCGGCCTGCGCCTCGGGGCGTGGCGGGTCGATGAGGGCGATCAGGCCCAGCAGCTCCAGCTGGCTTTCCACGGCGTCGATGTCGTTGGTGTCCGGCAGGCGCGCATGGTGGCGGCGCGCCAGGGCCAGCACGCGCAGGCCCTGGGCGGCCAGCTGGCTGGCGGTGGCCAGCACCGTGTCGCTGTGCAGTGCGGCGGTGCCGTCGGGCGACCAGTGGGAGGCGCAGCGGGGCAGCACGGATTCGGGGGCGCCTTTGGTGTAGGCCACGAACCCCTGGGCGTCCCGATGGAACGTCGTCATGCGCTTGCGGTCGGAGTCGAAGGGCTGCTCCTGCACGCGTGGCCAGGCGGTGTCGAGCTGGGCCTTGTCCAGCCCGCCCGCGTACGCGGCCAGCACCAGCGCGGTCTCGGTGGGGTCGCCCTGCCAGTGGGCGTCGGTGGGGTGGTCGTCGCCCGTGGCCTGGCGCGTGGCGTCGTTGCACAGGGCGGCGGCACGCAGGGCCTCGGCGTGGGCCGGGCCTGGCAGGGGGTCGCCGGGCACCCAGCGCGTACCGTGGGCCACCAGCAGTTCGGCGTGCATGCGGTTTTGCGTGAGCGTGCCGGTCTTGTCCGAGCAGATGGTGGTGACCGATCCCAGGGTCTCGACCGAGGGCAGGCGCCGCACCAGGGCATTGACGGCCACCATGCGGCGCGCGCCCAGCGCCAGCAGCACCGTGACCACGGCAGGCATGGCCTCGGGGATGGCGGCCACGGCCAGGCTGATCGCGGTGAGGGCCATGAGCAGCGGGGCCTCGCCGCGCAGCACCCCCACCACGAAGATCACGAGGCAGATGCCCAGCACGCCAATGGCCAGCCGCTTGCCAAATGCGGCCAGGCGCAGCTGCAGCGGGGTGCTGCGATCGTCGGTGTCGAGCAGCGTGGCGACCTTGCCCAGCTCGGTGTGCATGCCGGTGGCCACCACCAGCCCGCGCGCCCGGCCGTGGGTGGCGGTGGTGCCCTTGAAGGCCATGTTGGTGCGGTCGCCCAGGGCGCCTGCGTCCTGTGCGGCCAATGCCTCGGTCTGCTTGGCCACGGTGACCGATTCGCCGGTGAGGGCCGATTCGTCCACCTGCAGCTGCGCGATCTCGATCAGGCGCAGGTCGGCCGGTATCTGGTTGCCCGCTTCCAGCAGCACGATGTCGCCGGGCACCAGCACCGTGGCGGGCACCACCTGGATCTCGCCGCCGCGCAGCACGGTGGCGTGCGCCGCCGCCAGCTGGCGCAGTGCTGCCATGGCTTGGTCGGCGCGCCAGGCCTGCACGAAGCCGATGATGGCGTTGAGCACCACGATGACCAGGATGACCAGCGTGTCGGTAAGGTCCCCGATCACGCCGGAGACCACTGCCGCGGCCAGCAGCACCAGCACCATGAAGTCCTTGAACTGGTCGGCCAGCAGCGCCAGGGGGCTGCGCTGCGCGTGGTTCTGCAATTCGTTGGCGCCGTGCTGCATGGCGCGCTGCGTTGCCTCGTCATCGTGCAGGCCGGTGTGGGGGTTGACGCGGTACACCTGGGCGAGCTCCCGGGCGTCACGCAGGTGGGCATTGGCTGGTGGCGGAATGCCGGACGGGAGAGTGGTTTCAGGCGCCATGAAGGAAGACCACGTAGGTGTTGAGAAGATAGACGGCCGCCAAGCCGAGGCTGACAGCGCCCACGGCGCGCAACACCCGGCCACGCGGGCGAAAGAACAGCCCCACCAGTGCAAGCCCGGTCATCACGATGGCTGAACTGGCGGTAACTGCATGGACCAGCGAGACATCTGACAGCAGCACGCCGGGTCGGTAGAAAAAGTCATCCACGGCAATAATGGTCACGTTGAACAGGTTGCTGCCCAGCAGGTTCCCAATGGCCATGTCCAGAGCGCCCAACCGCAGTGCCGACAGCGTGACTGCCAGTTCCGGCAGCGTGGTGGCCATGGCCACGAACAGGCTGCCCACGAAACTGCGATTCCAGCCCATGGTGTTGGCCAGCTCCACGGCGGCGAAGGGCAGCCACAGGCCGGCGATCACCACCACCGATGCTGCCAGGGTGAAGCGCACCAGGGCGTGGCGCAGCGGCAGTGAGGGAGGGGCATCTGCTGCGGCGGATGTGTCGGGGTGCGAGCGCTCGTAGGCAAAAAGGGTTCGCATGGCGATCAGGTACAGCATCAGCATGATGGGTGTCATCAGCCCAACGCTCCATACCGATACCTGGGTGGTGCCCGAGGAAACGGATGGGGGGCGGAGTTGACCAATGAGCAGGCCTGTCAGCAAAAAGCCCAGCAGCACCACACCAAAGGCGGCAGCCAGCACATGGCCTTTGCTCGCCCGGCTCCAGACCGCCTCGCGGCGGTAGATGAGGTCGATCAGCACCAGAAAAGCGAGGTTCAGCACGCAACTGCCCAGCGCATTGCCCACCGCCAGGTTGGGCGCCCGGGCCAGTGTCACGCTGGTGATGCCTGTGGCCAGTTCGGGCAGCGAGGTGACGCTGGCCACCAGCGTCAGCCCGATCCAGCTCCCGGACAGCCCCGTGTGCTGCGCAATGGCGTCGCCGTAGCGAGAGAGCTGGAAACCCGCCGTTCCGATGAGTGCCGCACAGGCAATGAATTGCAGCCAGGCCCAGACGGGCGCACTCATGAGGTCACGCCCCGGCGAGGGGCGATGGGGGTGGCTGCCGTGATGGGAAATCGCTGGGTCACGGGGCTGTGCATCCTTGTGTCCAGCCACCCACAGGGTCAGGCGGTGTGCTGGGGGCGGGTGGTGTAAAACTTGACGGGAGTCTCGTTCGTCTGCTGCAGCACATGGCGTTTCATGCGGCCTACCACATGCATTTCACAGGGCTTGCAGTCAAAGCGCAAGGTCAGTTTCTCCTTGCCATTGATCAATATCAAGGGTTCGGCCTTGATGGTGCCCTGCACGCCCGTGACGCCCTTGGCCTGCTTGGGACACAGGCTCATCGAGAAGCGCACGCAGTGCTTGGTGATCATGAGGCTGACTTCGCCTTCTTCTTCATGCGCCTCGTAGGCCGCGTCGATCACCTTCACGCCATGGCGCACATAAAAATCGTGCGCCTTGTGGTTGAACACGTTGCCCAGAAAACTCAGCGTGTCGTCGGGGTAGGGTGCTGGCGGCTCGGCCGGTGTGGCGCGCGGCAGGCGCGCAAAGCCCTTGGCGCGTGCCGCCTCCAGCTGTTCCAGCGCTTCGCGGCGCAAGGCGTTGAGCGCCGAGGCGGGCACGAACCAGGGCTGCGAGAGCTGCAGCGCGATGTCGTTCACTGCAAAAATGCTGGCGCCAAAGCGACCGAGCTGCTCGCGCAGCGATGCCTCGGCCCTGGCGGTATCGGTGGCGCTCTGGTGTGCGTGGGCCATGCGTGCGCTGCCGGTGGTGCCGTCTTCGTCGGTCAGCGTGAGGGCAAAGCCCTCGGGTGTTTCGGCCAGTTGCACCCACAGGCCGATGCGCCGGTCGCTCGATTTTTTCTCCAGCGTGCGCACCCAGTCCATGTCGCGGTTGCGGTTGACCTCGGTGCCCTTGCGCAGATCCTTGAAGCCCTCCATCGGGTCCTTGGGGAACACGCGCCACAGGCCGACGCTGCGGGCCGACACCGGCTCGGCCCGGTTGATGGCCATGCCCACCAGCTCCTTGTGCAGGTCGTAGTAGCACAGGCCGTCGCCGTTGTGCAGCACGGTGGCGGGGTCGCTCACCTCCAGCTCCACAAAGTCGGGGCCGAGCTTGGTCACCCAGCCAATCGCCTGGCCGGGGTTCTTGGGGCTGTCGAAGGCGCCGATGTCGTCCTTGCGGCCGGTCACGAAGTAGTCGGTGAACTCGCGGTTGAAGTTCTGCAGCGGATCGGGCGTGAAGGTGAAGGTGGTGCGCCCGCTCGACGAGCGCGCCAGCGGATGGCCCGAGGCCTCGCGCTCCTCCAGGATCTCGTCGATGAGCGTGCGGTAGTGGGCGGTGATGTTCTTCACATAGCCCATGTCCTTGTAGCGGCCCTCGATCTTGAAGCTGCGCACGCCGGCGTCGATCAGCGCGCGCAGGTTGTCGCTCTGGTTGTTGTCCTTCATCGAGAGCACATGCTTGTCGTGCGCGATGAAGCGGCCCTGGGCGTCGGTCACCTGGTAGGGCAGGCGGCAGGCCTGGCTGCAGTCGCCCCGGTTGGCGCTGCGGCCGGTTTGGGCATGGCTGATGTTGCACTGGCCGCTGTAGGCCACGCATAGCGCGCCGTGGATGAAGAACTCGATGTTGGCGCGGCCCGGCGCATCCACCGGGCCCAGGGCCTTGTGCACCGCGGCGATCTGCTGCACGGTCAGCTCCCGCGCCAGCACCAGTTGCGACAGGCCCGCGTCCTGCAGAAAACGCGCCTTCTCGGGCGTGCGGATGTCGGTCTGGGTGCTGGCGTGCAGCTGGATGGGCGGCAGGTCGATTTCCAGCAGGCCCATGTCCTGGATGATGAGCGCATCGGCCCCGGCGTTGTAGACCTGCCAGGCCATCTGGCGGGCGGCTTCGAGCTCGTCGTCACGCAGGATGGTGTTGAGCGTGATGAAGATGCGGCTGTTGAAGCGGTGGGCGTGCGCGATCAGGCGCTCCAGATCGCGAATGTCGTTGCCCGCACCGGCCCGGGCGCCAAAGGCGGGGCCGCCGATGTATACGGCATCGGCGCCGTGGTTGACCGCCTCGATGCCGATGGCGGCATCGCGGGCGGGGGAGAGCAACTCGATCTGGTGGGGCAGCAAAGACATGGGGCGATTATCCCAGCGCCGGCTGCTGGGCGTGGATTTCCCGCGCATCCGTGGGTGTTGCCCGCATGGCGGGAGGCGTACCTTGGTTTATTAGTTGAAGTGATAAGCATGAAAAATTCATGCTCTATTGCTAATGGGCTGCCTGGGGCCGGGCGCGGGCGTAGGATGCGGGGTTTTTCGCACCCTTGAAGGTTGCGTGCTTCTTATATTGATGGAGATTGAGCCATGCTGCCTGTTTCTCGCCTGCGTTTTTCCCTGCAATGGACCGCTGCCGCCGCCTTGGCTGTCGCCTGCGGCGCCACGCTGGCCCAAGAGGTCCAAACCGTCAAGATCGGCCATGCCGGCCCGATTTCCGGCGGCATTGCCCACATCGGCAAAGACACTGAAAACGGCGTGCGCATGGCCGTGGACGACCTGAACACGCAGAATCTGGTCATTGGCGGCAAGAAGATCAAGTTCGTGATCGCCGCCGAGGACGACGCCGGCGATCCACGCCAGGCCACCGCCGTGGCGCAAAAGCTGTGCGACCAGAAGGTGGCCGGCGTGGTGGGCCACCTGCAGTCGGGCACATCCATTCCCGCCTCGTCGGTCTACAACAAATGCGACCTGCCGCACATCACGGCATCGGCCTCCAACCCCGACCTGACCAAACCCGGCTACAAGACGTCCTTCCGCCTCATCGCCAACGACAACGCCCTGGGCGCCGCGTTGGCCCTGTTTGCGGCCGACACGCTCAAGCTCAAGACCGTGGCCATCATCGACGATCGCACGGCCTATGGCCAGGGTGTGGCCTCGGTGTTCAAGGCCACGGCCCTGCAAAAAGGCCTGAAGGTGGTGGGCGAGGAGTTCACCAACGACAAGGCCACCGACTTCATGGCCATTCTCACGGCCATCAAGAACAAGAAGCCCGATGGCATCTTCTACGGTGGACTGGATGCGCAAGCAGGCCCCATGCTGCGCCAGATGGAGCAACTGGGCCTGGGCGATGTGAAGTACTTTGGTGGTGACGCCCTGTGCACGCCCAAGCTGCCCGAGCTGGCCGGCAAGTCGCCTTCCGTCAAGAACGTGACCTGCGCCACCGGCGGCGCATCGGTGGACAAGATGCAGGGCGGCAGCGAATGGAAGAAACGCTACGACGCCAAGTTCCCCGGCCAGTTCCAGATCTACAGCCCCTACGCCTACGACGCCGCCATGGTGCTGGTGGATGCCATGAAGCGCGCCAACTCGGTGGACCCCGTGGTGTACGGCCCCTTCCTGAGCAAGACCCAGTACAAGGGCGTGACGGCCAACATCAGCTTCATTGCCAAGGGTGAACTGGCCGCGCCTGCCGTCACGCTCTACACCTACCAGGATGGCAGCCGCGTGCCGCTGAACTGACGCGCGGTTGACGTGCACGGGACGCGCCGGGGCTTCCCGGCGCTTTCCGGGGGATTTGCCACTACAGTGAGGCCCCATGTACCTGCCGCCCCAGTTCCATTCGCACGACCCGGCCCACGCCCGCGCATTGATGCGCGCGCACCCGCTGGCCAGCCTGGTTTCCAATGACGACGCAGGGTTTCCCTTCGTCACTCATTTGCCGCTGCATGTGCAGCAGCGCGGTGATGCCCTGGTGCTGCTGGGCCATTGCGCACGGCCCAACCCGCACTGGCGCTACCTGCAGGCGCGGCCCCAGGCCCTGGTCACCTTCATGGGGCCGCAGGCCTATCTTTCGCCCTCGGTGTACCCGGATCTGGCCCGGGTGCCTACATGGAACTACCTGGCCGTGCACTGCCGTGTGCAGGCAAGTCTGGTCGAGGAGCCCGCCGCCAAGGATGCGCTGCTCAAGCAGCTGATCGGCGACCACGAACCGTCCTATGCCGCGCAGTGGCGCGCTCTGGGCGAGGACTTCGCCCGCAAGATGCTGGCGGGCATCGTGGCATTCGAGCTCGAAGTGCTGGAGCTGCAGTGCAAGCTCAAGCTCAACCAGCACCGGCATGAATCCCATGCATCCCTGTACGCGCAGTACCGGCAAGGCAATGCCGATGCCCGGGCGCTGGCGCAATGGATGGAGCGGCTGGGCATGGCGCCCGGGTCCGCGCACAACCCGGAGGTCTGAGATGCGTGCTGTTTTTGGGTTGGTGGGCTTGGTGGTGGCGCTGGCCATTGTGGGTGTGCTGGCCAAGAAGCAGCTGGCGGCCACGCGCGCACCGGTGTCTTCGCTGCAGCTGCCGGCGGCGCCCGGCGGTGCAGCCGCCCCGGCGCCAGCAGACTCGGTGCGCGCACAAGGCCAGCAGGTGCAGCAACAGGTCAGGCAGCAGATGGAGGGCCTCATGCAGCAGGCCCGGCCCATGCCCGATGATCCCAAGTAATTTTGAATGAAAATGGCCTGTGGCGCATATCAGCAAATCGCTTGATGCTATTGAATATATAGCAATGCAATTGCGGCAAGACGAGCACTGGATGCGCCAGGCGCTGGCCCAGGCGCAGGCCGCGGCGCTGGCGGGCGAGGTGCCGGTAGGGGCTGTCGTGGTGAAGGATGGCCAGGTGATTGCCACCGGCCGCAACGCCCCGGTGCAGGGGCATGACCCCACCGCGCATGCCGAAATCGTGGCCCTGCGGGCCGCGGCACAGCGGCTGGGCAACTACCGGCTCGATGGCTGCACGCTCTACGTCACGCTGGAGCCTTGCGCCATGTGCAGCGGCGCCATGCTGCATGCGCGCGTGCCGCGCGTGGTGTTTGGGGCCAAAGACCCCAAGACCGGCGCTGCGGGTTCGGTGCTCAACCTCTTCGGGCATGCCGCCATCAACCACCAAACGCAGGTGCAGGGCGGGGTACTGGCGCACGAGTGCGGCACGCTGCTGAGTGCGTTCTTTCGCCGCCGGCGCGCCCAGCAGCGCGCCGAGGCGCTGGCGCAGCATCCGCTGCGCGACGATGCCTTGCGCACACCCGACGCGGCCTTTGCCCATCTGCCCGATTACCCCTGGGCGCCGCATTACCTCAGCGACCTGCCCAGCCTCGCGGGGTTGCGCATGCACTACCTCGACGAGGGGCCCGTGCAGGCACCGCGCACCTGGCTGCTGTTGCACGCGAGCCCGGCCTGGAGCTACCTGTTTCGGCACGCAGTGCCCATCCTGCTGGCCGCCGGGCACAGGGTGGTGGCGCCCGACCTGATTGGTTTTGGTAAAAGCGACAAGCCCAAGAAAGAGGCCGTGCACCGCCCGGATTGGCACGCGCAGATGCTGCAGGAGTGGGTTACTCGGCTGGACCTGCGCAATGCCGTGCTGCTGGCGCAAACCGGTGCGCCGGACATGGCCATGTCTGCGCGCGCCACCTTCGAAGCCCCAGCGCCCCGGGGCAACGCTTATGAAGCGCCATTTGCCGATGCAGGTCACCGCGCCGGATTGCGTGCCTTTGCGCGCTTCGGAGCCCGCGTGGTGGTGGGGCCACTTTTGGGGACTTTTGATCTGGATCGCCCTGAAGCGGCCCGGCAGCTTGTCGAGCAGGCCATGCAATACTTTGACCATTGATCTCAACCGCGCACACCATCTTGTCCTCCTCACACCACCACAGCACCGAAGACGGCCACGCCCATCACCATGGCCCCCAGCACATCTACATCTACTCGCCCGCCGGCTCCATCCGCGACAAGGCGGCCTTCAAGCGGGGCATTGCGCGCCTGAAAGCCCTGGGCCACGAAGTGGAAGTGGACCCCGACGCCCAGGCCGTGCACACCCGCTTTGCCGGCGACGACGCCACGCGCCTGGCCGCCATCCACCGCGCGGCGGCCAGCGGGGCCGATGTGGCGCTCATCACGCGAGGGTCTTACGGCCTGACGCGCATCCTGCCGGGCATCCGCTACAAGGCGGTGGCCAAGGCCATCGACGCTGGCCTGAAATTCGTGGGCCTGAGTGATTTCACGGCATTCCAGACGGCCGTGCTGGCGCAGACCGGTGCCGTGACCTGGGCCGGCCCCGGTCTGCTCAGTGACTTTGGCGTCGAGGGTGAGCCCGACGACATCATGCTGGCCTGCTTCGACGATCTGCTCACGGGCCACGGTGAGGGGACGGGCTGGCGCATGGCGCGAGAAAAACCGCAGGCCGACGGCAAGCCCGCAGTGCCGGACCTGTATGTGAAAAACGCCACCCTCTGGGGTGGCAACCTGGCCGTGCTCACCGGCCTGGTGGGCACGCCCTACCTGCCTGCGGTGCGTGGCGGCATCCTGTTCGTGGAGGACGTGGGCGAGCACCCCTACCGCATCGAGCGCATGCTCACGCAACTGCTGCATGCGGGCATCCTGGCGCAGCAAAAGGCGGTGGTGCTGGGCCAGTTCACCAACTACAAGCTGGCGCCCCACGACAAGGGCTTCAAGCTGCAATCGGTGGTGGACTGGCTGCGCAGCCAGATCAAGGCGCCCGTGCTCACCAACCTGCCGTTCGGGCATGTGCAGACCAAGGTGGTGTTGCCAGTGGGGGCCAAGGTGTCGCTGTCGGTGGAGGACCGCGATGCGCTGCTGTATTGGGGGCACCAGCACTGAGAACGTGAACACGTCCTGAGGACTGATCAAAGGTGGGTGGGCTTGGATGCCCCGCCCAGCGCGCGGGGAAGCTGCCCCTGGAACAGCAGTGTCAATTGGGCCAGTGTGGCATGGGCGAGTGCCTCGCCCCGCAGTGGAGTGAGCACGGCGAGCAAATCGCTGCGCAGGTACCACAGCGCCTCTATGTCGCCTGCGTAGCGCAGCCGCATGTTCATGCGGGCGACGTCACTGCCACTGAGGCCCGCCAGGGACTGGATCATTGCATACCGGATATCTTCGAGGTCCTGGTTGCGCACCCAGGCCGTCGATGCTGGAGCATCGCGGCCCAGAAGGCCGTGCAGGCTGCTGCGAAGATTGGGTTTGTTCCAGCGCATGAAGAGTTGCAGGAATGTCCACGAGTGGCAGGGCAGTTCAAGTTACGCGGGAGCGAGACTGTGCGCAAGGGGCGTGCTCCTTTTTTTGCATAAAGACAACAAACTGCGCCCTTTTATTTCAATTCGCCGATGCGGAAGCGGTCAAGGAGACAGACACCATGGTGTGGTTACAGCGTGCAATCGTCGGATGGGTGGCAGCGGCCTTGCTGGCGGGTGCCGGCGTCGCCCTGTATGTGCAGCGTGCTTTTCCGGCACTGGACGGGCGCATCGTGGTGGACGGGTTGCGCGAGGAGGTCAGCGTGCAGCGCGACGCTGCCGACGTCACGCACATCCGCGCGCAGTCTGCGCAGGATGCGTGGTTTGCCATGGGTTACGTGCATGCGCAAGAGCGCACCTGGCAACTGGAATTCAACCGCCGCGTGATGCACGGCGAGCTTTCCGAAGTCTTCGGGCCCGCTACGCTGGAGACCGACAAGCTCATGCGCGGGCTCGACATCATGGGCCATGCACGCCAGCAATATGCCGGGCTGCCCGCCCACGCCCGCGAGGCCCTGCAGGCCTACAGCCAGGGCATTCATGCGTTCCACCAAAACCTGCCGCAGGCATTGCCGCCCGAGTTCCATGTGCTGGGGGTGAGGCCCGGTGGTACCGCCGGCGCAGTCTGGGAGCCCGAGGACAGCGTGGCCTGGGCACTGATGATGGCGCTGGACCTGGGCGGTAACTGGGGCAATGAGTTTGCCCGCCTGTCCGTGGCCAGAACGCTGGACACCGGGCGCCTGTGGCAGCTGATGCCGCCCTATCCGGGCGAACCACCCGCTGCATCTGCCGATCTGGCGTCGCTGTACCGGCAACTGGGCATCTACCGTGAGGCGCAGGCACCTTCTGCGCCCGCAGACAGCGGGGGTGAAAAGCCCGTGGCAACGGGGGCCGGGCCGCAAGAGCCTGCGGGGGGCGTGTTTTCACCAGAAGTCAGCCAGGGCATGCTGGCCTGGGCGCAGGACCTCACGCGCAATGCGGGCACCTCCGAAGGCAAGGGCAGCAACAACTGGGTGCTGGCAGGCTCGCGCACGGTCAGCGGCAAACCCCTGCTGGCCAACGACCCGCACCTGGGCCTGAGTGCGCCGGCCATCTGGTATTTCGCGCGGCTGCAGGCACCGGCGGGCGTGGCTGCAGATGGCACCCCCATCGGTGCGATCGACGCTGTCGGCGCCACCTTGCCGGGGCTGCCCTTCGTGGTGCTGGGGCGCACAGGCAGCGTGGCCTGGGGGTTCACCAACACCGGCCCCGATGTGCAGGACTTGTACCTGGAGCAGATCAACCCCGCCGACCCGACCCAATACCGCACACCCGAGGGCTGGCTGCCTTTTACGCTGCGCACGGAAACCATTCGCGTCAAGGGGCAACCGGATGTCGTGCTGCCGCTGCGCGCCACGCGCCATGGCCCGGTGCTGAGCGATGTACAAAAATCGCATGCCGAGGTGCTGGACTTGCGCAAATACGTGCTCGCGCTGCGCTGGAGCGCGCTCGATGCCGACAACCAGACGGTGCTTGCCGGCCTGCAGAGCAACCAGGCGCAGTCGGTGGACGCGCTTTTCCAGGCGCTGGAGCCCTACCACTCGCCCATGCAGAGCGTGGTGGCCGCCGATGTGCAGGGGAACATCCGCTTCAAGGCCATGGGCAAGGTGCCTGTGCGCCATGCCGGCAACGATATTCGCGGCATCGCGCCGTCGCCCGGCTGGGATGCGCGCTACGACTGGCAAGGCTGGCTGCCTTCTGCCCAGACGCCCGAGGATGATGGCCGCAGCGGCTGGGTGGCCACCGCCAACCAGCGCGTCACCGCGCCCGGCTATCCGCACTACCTCACGCAGGACTGGGTCTTGCCCTACCGCCATGACCGCATCGCCCAGCTGATAGCGGCCACCCCCCGGCATGATGCGGCCAGCATGCAGGCGATTCAGGCGGATGCCTTGTCGCTGGCCACCCAGCGGCTGCTGCCCCATCTGCGCAAGGCCGCGCCGCAGCACCTGCTGGCGCCCTCCGCGCAGGCCCTGCTGCGTGATTTTGACGGGGTGATGGACGCCAACCGGGCTGCGCCGCTGGTGTTTGCGGCCTGGACGGATGAGCTGGCGCGCGGTGTGATTGCCCCCCGTGTGGGCGACGACCGTTTCAAAGCCACCTACGGCAAACGTGACTACCGCGCGGCCCTGGAGGGCATTCTGGAGCGCGACGATGCCTGGTGGTGCCAGCCCCTGTCGTGTGCCGACCAGTCGGCTGCCGCGCTGGCGCGCGCGCTCGATCGCCTGCAGGCCGCTTACGGCGCCGACCCGGCCCGGTGGCGCTGGGGCGATGCCCACCCCGCGCTCAGCAGCCACAAGCCTTTGGGTAACGTGGCCCTGCTGGCGCCGTATTTTGATGTGAGCGTGCCTTCGCCCGGCGATGCCTACACGGTGAACGTGGGTCAGTACAACCCGGGCGACGCCAAAAACCCTTTTGTGAACCGCCATGCAGCTTCGCTGCGGGCGGTGTATGACCTGGCCGATCTGGAGCAGTCCCGGTTCATCTACCAGACGGGCCAGAGCGGGCTGGTGTTCTCGCCGCGCTACCGCGACATGCGCGCCACCTGGGTGCAGGCGGATTACCGCCACTTGCAGCGCGAGCCCGCGCACATGCGGCACGACCTGCGGCTGGTTCCTGCGCCATAGGGGTCTGCTGAGCCCTGAAATCGTTGGCTGCGAATCCGGCAAGGCTGATCCATGCGGCAGCCTCAGGATGTGAGGAAATCATGCTGCTGGCGCTTTATGGGTACGCGCTGGCAGCGACGAATAGGGAGGCAAATGATTCCGTGTCGGGCAGTATGTAGGCTACGCCGCTGGAGTGCCCGAACAAGGGGGCAATCCACTGGTCGTAGAACACCTCGGGCGTGTTGATGCAGCCGTAGCTGATGCGCTTGTCCTGCACGCCATGGCTGGCCAGGCGCTGCAGGCGCCGCTCGGCGGCGCTGACGCTGCGCACGCGGTGCAGCGAAACGGCGGCGTCGTAGTCAATCCAGACAATGTCTTCGCCGCGCAGGTTGCGGCCTGGCTCGGTCACAAAACGGCCGGCGGGGGTGGTGCGCTCCTCGGGCCGGATCTGGGCCAGCGGGCGCTGGCCGATGCCGGGCACCGAATGGTCGCCGCGCGCCGCCCCCAGCAGCACGGGGGCCGTGCCCAGCCATAGTGCCTGTGCCGAAAAGATGTGGATGCGGGCAGCCAGCTTGTCCACCACGGCAAACGGCAGGCCCTGGTTGTCGCCCGTGCCTTCGATCCAGCGCACCAGCTGGCGTGCCTGCGGGGTGGCGCGCGCAGCAGGCCAGGCGCTTTTTGCAGGGTTCTCATCCGCGGGCTGGCCGGTTGGCGCCGCCTGGGCCTCGGGCCATGCCGCAGCCGCCAGCAGTGCGCCCAGGCCACACAGCACGGAGCGGCGGCGCAGGGGCGGGGTGGTGAAGAAAAGGGGCACAGTGCCCCCATCGTAGCGGTTCGGTGCGTGCTTGCGCTGGCGCTCAACAGCCGCGCGTGACCGGGGGGGGCGCCTCGTGCCGGGGCGCTGCGTACTTGCCCAGCTCCCATTTCGCGATGGCATTGCGGTGCACTTCGTCGGGGCCGTCGGCAAAGCGCAGCGTGCGCGCACCGGCGTAGGCGTAGGCCAGCGGGAAGTCGTCGCACATGCCGCCGCCGCCGTGCACCTGCATGGCCCAGTCGATCACCTGGCAGGCCATGCTGGGCGCCACCACCTTGATCATGGCGATCTCGGTGCGTGCGACCTTGTTGCCGGCGGTGTCCATCAGCCAGGCTGCCTTGAGCGTGAGCAGGCGCGCCATGTCGATCTTGCAGCGGGCTTCGGCAATGCGCTCCTGCGTCACGGTCTGCTGGGCCACGGTCTTGCCAAAGGCGGTGCGGGAGCTGGCGCGCTTGCACATCAGCTCCAGCGCGCGTTCGGCCAGGCCGATCAGGCGCATGCAGTGGTGGATGCGCCCGGGGCCCAGGCGCCCCTGGGCGATCTCGAAGCCCCGGCCTTCGCCCAGCAGGATGTTGCTGACCGGCACGCGCACGTTGTCGAACGTCATCTCGACATGGCCGTGCGGCGCATCGTCGTAGCCGAACACGTTGAGCGGGCGGATGATGGTGATGCCCTGGGTATCGGCGGGCACCAGCACCATGCTTTGCTGCGAATGCTTGGGGGCTTCGGGGTCGGTCTTGCCCATGGTCACGAACACGGCGCAGCGCGGATCAGCGGCACCCGAGATCCACCACTTGCGGCCGTTGATGACGTATTCGTCGCCCTGGCGCTCGATGCGGGTCTGGACGTTGGTGGCGTCGCTGGATGCCACCTCGGGTTCCGTCATGGCGAAGGCCGAGCGGATCTTGCCTTCGAGCAGCGGCTTGAGCCAGCGGGTCTTGTTGGCTTCGTCGCCATAGCGCGCGATGGTTTCCATGTTGCCGGTGTCGGGCGCCGAGCAGTTGAACACCTCGCTGGCCCATTGCACGCGGCCCATGATTTCGGCCAGGGGTGCATATTCCTGGTTGGTCAGGCCGGCACCGTCATAGCCCGACGCCGCCGCGCTGTCCACGGGAAGGAACAGGTTCCACAAACCGGCGGCCTGGGCCTTGGGCTTGAGGTTCTCGATGGTCTGGAGCGCGCTCCAGCGCTTGCCGGCGGCCGTGTTGGCGGCCAGTTCGGTGGCGTAGGCGGCTTCAGCCGGGTAGATGTGGTCGTCCATGAACTGGAGCAGCCTGGCCTGCAGTTCCTTGGTTTTGGGCGAGTAGTCAAAGTCCATGGGGTTCTTCTCCTTTGGTGATCGTGGGGTGATGGCGCCTGTGCCCGTGTTGCGTCCTCAGCCCCGCTGCGCGAACGACCAGGCCAGCTCGGCCATCGGCCGCGCCGTGTCGCCCGAGGCCTTGGCCTGTGCGCTGGAGGCGGTGCCCGCCTCCACGCGCTTGGCAATTCCTTGCAGGATGGCCGCGATGCGGAACATGTTGTAGGCCATGTAGAAGTTCCAGTCGGCGCGCAGCGCCTCGGGCGTGGTGATTCCGGTGCGCTCGCAGTACCGGCGGATGTAGCTGTCTTCGCTGGGAATGCCGAGGGCGGCAAGGTCTTGCCCCGCAATGCCGCGGCCCATTGCCGCCGGAATGTGCCAGCTCATGCAGTGGTAGCTGAAGTCGGCCAGCGGGTGGCCCAGCGTGGACAGTTCCCAGTCCAGCACGGCGATCACGCGCGGCTCGGTGGGGTGGAACATCAGGTTGTCCAGGCGGTAGTCGCCATGCACGATGGAAACCTTGCTTTCATCCCGCGCGCTGGCGGGCATGTTTGCGGGCAGCCATTCCATGAGCTTGTCCATTTCGGCAATGGGCTGCGTGATGGATGCCACGTACTGCTTGCTCCAGCGGCCGATCTGGCGGTCGAAGTAATTGCCGGGCTTGCCGTAGCCGGCCAGGCCCCGGTCGGCAAACTGCACGGTGTGCAGCGCCGCGATCACGCGGTTCATCTCGTTGTAGATGGCGCCGCGTTCGGCTTGCGACATGCCGGGCAGGGACTGGTCCCACAGCACACGGCCCTGCATGCACTCCATCACATAAAAGGCGCGGCCAATCACCGACTCGTCTTCGCACAGCACATGCATGCGCGGAACGGGCACGTCGGTGCCATGCAGGCCGCGCATCACCGCAAACTCACGCTCGATGGCATGGGCCGAGGGCAGCAGCTTGGCCACGGGGCCGGGTTTGGCCCGCATCACATAGCTGGCGGTGGGCGTGTTGAGCTTGTAGGTAGGGTTGGACTGCCCGCCCTTGAACATCTCCACGGTCAGGGGGCCGGCAAAGCCCTCCATGTTCTGCGCGAGCCAGGCGCTCAGCGTGGCGATGTCGAACGCGTGCTGGTCGGAGACGGGCCGGGTGCCAACGAAGTGGTCAAAGTTGCTCATGGATGGCGAGGCGTTGGTTGTGCTTCAGTTGTCGGTTTCGGCAATGCGCATGAGTGCAGCGCGATCGCGCACCACCAGACCCCCCGGCTCGATGCGGATCGCGTCCTCGCGTTCCATGGCCTTGAGTTCCTGGTTCACCCGCTGGCGCGATGCGCCCAGCAGTTGCGCCAGCTCTTCCTGCGCCAGTTGCAGTCCGATGCGCATCTCGCTGCCATCGGACAGGCTGGGAATGCCGTAGCTGCGCACCAGATGCACCAGTTGCTTGGCCAGCCGCGCCCGAAGGGGCAGGGTGTTGAGGTCTTCCACCAGGCCGTAGAGTTGCCGGATGCGCCGCGCATGCAGGCGCAGCATGGCTTCGGAGAACTCGGTGTGCGCCGCAAGAATTTTCTTGAAGTCTGCCTTGGCCACGCACAGGATCGTGGTGTCGCCGTGCGCATAGGCATCGTGCGTGCGCCGATCCCCGTCGAAGATCGCCACATCGCCAAACCAGATGCCTGGCTCCACATAGGTCAGCGTGATCTGCTTGCCCGAGATGGAGGTGGAGCTCACCCGCACGGCACCGCGCGCGCAGGCAATCCACTCCTCGGGCGGGTCGCCCCGGGCGGCGATGAGGCCGCCGTCCTTGAAGCGTTTGACGTATGCACATCGGAGGATGTCGTGGCGCAGGGAAGGTGAAAGAGAAGAAAACCAGCGACCGGAGTTGATCGCTTCACGTTCATCAATGGTAAGAATCGGGTCGTCCATGGCCTGTCTTGTGTGTGACTGGAAACCGGTTCATTGTCGCGTGAGGGACGGACGCCTGACGTCAGGGGTGTCGCCTGCGTGTCTGCGGCCTTTGCAGAAAGCAAAACCCCCCGAAGCCTTGTGGGGCGCCGGGGGTGCGTGGATGGGTGAGGGGGCGGGCGGCTATTCGTATCTCGGCGTGCGTTTTTCCAGAAATGCCGCGATACCGGCACCCGCGTTGGCATGGTGCAGGTTCTTCACAAAGTGGTCGCGTTCGCTGGCCAGGTGCGTGGAGAGCGTTTTGTGGGGCGCTTCGGCTACCAGTTCCTTGATGCTGGACAGTACGTTGGGCGCCCGTGCGTTGAGCTGATCGGCCAGCGCCAGCGCCGTCGCCAGGGCGCTGCCCGGCTCGGCCACGCGGTTGACGACGCCCAGGGCGTGCAGGCGTTCTGCCGCAATGCGGTCGCCGCACATGAGGATTTCGGTGGCCAGCTGGCGCGGCAGTGCCTGCGCCAGGCTCCAGCTGGCGCCTCCATCGGGCGAGAGGGCTACGTTGCTGTAGGCCATCACGAACACCGCATTGCGGGCTGCCACCACCAGGTCGCACGCCAGTGCCAGCGAGAAGCCGGCACCTGCCGCTGCGCCTTCGACCGCTGCGATGACGGGCTTGGGAAAGGCGCGAATGGTTTCGATCCAGCTGTGCAGGCCTTCGATGCCTTGCGCCTGCACCTGCGGGTCGGCCTGCCGGGTGGCTTGCAGGTGCAGCAGGTTGCCACCCGAGCAGAACATGCCGTCCGCTCCTGTGATGACGACGCTGCGCACTTCGGTGCTGCTTTCTGCGACGTTGAGTGCCTCGATGCCCGCGGCATACATGACCGGGTCGATGGCGTTGCGCAGCTCCGGGTTGCGGAGTGTCAGAACCAGGGTCTGGCCCTCGCGGGCGGCTTGAAGTTGTGCGGGCATGGGGTGGTGCAGACAGGGGTTAATGCTCTTCAACGTGTGCCAGGCTCAGGCCGATGGCCCCTCGCCGGCGCAACCAGGGGCTGGGGCGATACCGTGGGTCGCCATACACCGTCTGCATGTTGAACAGCACTTCAAGGATGTTGGTGGGGCCCCAGCGGTCGCCCATGGCCAGCGGCCCGAGGGGGTAGCCGAGTCCCAGCGTGACAGCGGTTTCCAGGTCACGCGGGCTGCAGATTTGCTGCTGACAGATGTCGCTGGCAATGTTGACGATGGTGGCCACCACGCGCTGGGTGACGAAGCCACCACTGTCGCGGATCACGCTGACGGCCTTGCCGTCGCGGGCGAAGAGGGCGTGGGCTGCATCGCGAATGTCCACGCGCGTGGCCGGATTGGTGGCGAGCACCCGCCGCCGCGTTGCTGCGTCGTCGATCAGCATGTCGATGCCGATGGTGCGGGCGGGATCCAGGCGCTCCACCACGGCTACGGTGGTGATGTCGAAACCCAGCGGAGCCACCAGCGAGATGGCTGTTTGTGAGGGCGAGGTGCCCGTTTCGATTGAGGCGCCCAGGTCCTTGAGCAGCTGGTAAAGCTCGGCGCGCCGGGCGGCGCGCGGCGACACCCAGACCGGCGGAATGCTGCTCACTTCGGGCGCAGCTGGTTCGGTGGGAATCTGCGCCACGCCGTTTTCGTAGCGATAAAACCCTTCGCCCACTTTCTTGCCGAGCATTCCGCCCGCCAGACGCTGCGCTGTGATGACGCTGGGGCGAAACCGCGGTTCCTCGTAATACTGGTGGTAGATGGATTCCATCACCGGGTGGGACACATCCAGCGCTGTCAGGTCCAGGAGCTCGAAGGGCCCCAGCTTGAAACCCGCCTGGTCGCGCAGGATGCGGTCGATGGTGGCGAAATCGGCCACGCCTTCGCTGACGATGCGCAAGGCCTCGGTGCCGAAGCCACGTCCGGCGTGGTTGACGATGAAGCCCGGGGTGTCCTGCGCCTGCACCGGGGTGTGTCCCATCTGGCGTGCGTATTGGGCCAGCGCCTCGCACACCGCGGGGGCCGTCTTGAGCCCGCCGATCACCTCCACCACCTTCATCAAGGGCACGGGGTTGAAGAAGTGAAAACCTGCCAGCCGCTCGGGCCGTTGCAAGGCTGCGCCGATGGCGGTGACTGCCAGCGACGATGTATTGGTGGCCAGCACGGCCTGCGGCCCCACCACGGCTTCCAGTTGTTTGAACAGTGCCTGCTTGGCATCCAGCCGCTCCACGATGGCTTCGATCACCAGGTCGCAGGAAGCCAGATCGGCCACGGCGGCTGCGGGCTGCAGTTGACTGGCCCAGTGGGTCATCTGCTCACTGGAAATTCGCCCTTTTTGCAGCAGGCGTTGCCATTGGGCCTGAATGCTTTGGCGGGCCGACTCTGCGGCATCCGGTTGCATGTCCAGCAAGAGAACCCGGCTGCCGGCCTGGGCTGCTATCTGTGCTATGCCTCGGCCCATGGCGCCGGCACCTACGATGCCTATGGTGGAAAACTGATTTTTCATGGCGGCATTATGGCGGTGGCGTTTCAAGGCACTTGTGTGCAAAAATAACCATGCCAAAAAAAGAAACGTTTGTGAAAATACGTAAATTCATTTTCGGACTCGGGTGTTGGTTGGTTGCCAGTGGTGCAACGGCCATCTCGCTGGGGCAAAGCCGGGGATCTGTCATCCTCGGTGCTCCGGTGGATCTCGCTTTTGGTGTGCAGCCCGATGCCGGTGCGGACCTGGCTTCGTCCTGCATCACGGCCGACGTGGCATTTGGTGACTCCGCTGTCGCCGAGAACAAGATCCGGGTAACTCCCCTGGTGGACTCGTCTGCGGTGCGTGTGCAGGTGGCAGGTTCGGTGAACGAGCCTGTCGTCACGGTGACGGTGTCGGCGGGTTGCTCGGGCAATGTCACTCGTACTTACACTTTTCTGGCCGATCTGCCGGTGGCGCATGTGCCGGGTCGCGTCGTGAACATTGACCAGTTGGCGTCGGCTCCCCCAGCCGTAGCCCGTGATTCCGGCGCAGGCGCAGACCGCAGCGTGTCGTCACCTGCCGCGCGCCGCCGTGCGCAAGCGCCGGTCGAACCCAGAGAACAGGGTGAGGCTGTGGCTGCTGCACCTCTCAACCCCCCGGCCGTCAAGCCAGCAGCCCGGATTGCGCCACCGCGCCCCCCCCGGGTGGTTGCGCCCAAAGCAACTGAAAACGAAGCGCGCACTGCCAAGGCTGTCGCGCCGCCGCCCGTGCCGGAGCGCTCACGCTTGGTCATGGAGCCGCTGGATGCTTTGGCCGAACCATCGGTTGCCCTGCGGCCTTCGGCCGACATGGGGGCCGTGCCAGCCCAGTCTTCGGCATCGCAACGGCAAGAAGCAGCGGTGGCCTGGAAGGCGCTGAACACACCCTTGGAAGCGGTGCAGCGAGACGACGAACGTGTCCGCGCGCTGGAGGCCGAAATGGCTGCATTGCGTGCCAAATCAACCGCCGAGCGCCTTTCGGTGGCGGAGTTGCAGCAGCGGCTGGCATTGATTGAGAGCCAGCGCTTTCCTGCAGGCGTTGTTTACGTGCTGCTGGCCTTGCTGGCGCTGGTTTCGGTCCTGCTGGCCTGGGTCTGGACCCGGGCGCGCCGCGATGCCCAGCTGGCCATGCGGGCCTGGCGCGATTCGGTGGCGTTGAGCACCCAGCACAGCGATGCCGGTGCGCACGACCCCCATGGCCTGAGGCCGCACCCCCAGGGCACCAGGGCATCCGAAGAGTCTTCCCCGTTGGGCGAAGATACCTGTATCCTGCCTTCGGAAACGGAGCCCTTCAGTTCGAGCGAGACACCCGCACCCGCCACGCCAGAGCGTGCACAGACGCTGGCACCGGTCGCAGCGGCTGGTTTTCTCCGCGAGAGTTCCCCGCAAATCGTCAACCCGGAGGAGCTTTTTGACATCCAGCAACAGGCCGAATTTTTTGTCTCCGTGGGGGAGCACGAGCAGGCCGTGGAGGTGATGAAGCGTTACATCGCAGACCATCAGGAAACCTCGCCTTCGGCCTACCAGGAGCTCCTGTGGCTGTACCACAAGCTGGGCCGGTCGGATGATTTTTCCCGCTTGCGCGAACAGTTCAGTCGCCATTTCAATGTGCAGGTTCCCGCGTTTTCAGCGTTCAGCCACAAGGGCAGAACCCTGGAGGATTACCCCGATGCGCTGGCCGCCATCGAGGCCGAGTGGACTTCGTCGTCCGTGGTGCAGTTGCTCGAGAAGTTGCTTTTCCGGCGTGATGGCAGTGCCGCAGTGGCCCCGTTTGATCTGGCTGCGTTTGACGATCTGCTGCTGCTGCTGGCCATCGCCCAGACCACTCCGGCAAGTGCCCGCGGAGCACCGCCTCCGCGTTTGCGCACCACGCCGCTTGCATCGCCGCTGGACCGTGCGGCGTCCGTGCCTGCCGCTGGCCAATCCCCGGTTCCTGCCGTCGGCCTGCCTCTGGATTCGTTCGCCGCCAGCCGCGCATCTGATTTTGGCCCGCATGCGCCATCGGCAGGGTTGCCCGGCAATACCGCCTTGTCGCCCGGCGCAGGCCTGGATGCACCGCAGCCGGCGCTGGACCTGGATCTTTCCAAGCCTCCGCATCTCACGCTGAGCGATCAGCCACCTGTTCCGGTCACTGCTGCGCCGCGTCCGGACCAGCCCGTTGGCTTTGGCATGGCCAGCGACCTGATGGAATTGCGTCTCGAACGCGAACAGCGCAAGACCGATCCCAAGGCGTGATCAGGGGCCGGGCGCTGCGTGGCACGGCCGGTTGAAAATCCCGTTCACCGCAGTCTGCCGACACGGTGCAACCACCATGCTCCGCCAATCTCCATCTATCCAGCGGTCCCTGCTGCGGGGCTGTGCACGGCGGCCAAGCGTGCCATCAACTGGTGCGCGGCATCTTCGGGGGCGGGTGCATTGACGAGCGCGCGCACCACGGCGATGGAGCCTACGCCGGTGCCCAGCACTTCGCCAAACTGATCGGCGCCAATGCCGCCAATGGCAACCAGTGGATACTCCCGCATGAGGCGCGCATAAGCCGCCAGCCGGCCCAGGCCTTGGGGCGCCGTGGCCATTTTCTTGAGCGTGGTGGGGAATATCGCCCCCATGGCGATATAGCTGGGACCGACGGCATCGGCGCGCAGCATTTCGGCGTAACCGTGCGTGCTGACACCCAGCCGCAGCCCCGATGCCTGCAAGGTTTGCAGCTCGGCGGGCAGCAGTGCATCGAGGTCTTCCTGCCCGAGGTGGACGCCATAGGCGCCGGCCTCGATGGCCTGGCGCCAATGGTCGTTGATGAACAGCAGCGCTTGCGTGCCCTGCACGGCCTGCACGGCGGCGGCCACCTCGCGCGCCACGGCGGCGGTATCGCTGGATTTGTAGCGCAATTGCACCGTGGGAACGCCGGCCCGGGCCATGCGGCCTACCCACGCTGCATCGGGCAGCACGGCATAAAGGCCGAGCTGCCGGGGGCACGGTGCAAAGGAGTGGGGCCGGAGCAGGGGCTGCAGGCCATAGTCCTGCGGTTCGTCGGGCCACGGCGCAGCGGCGAACCGGCCGGTGCGCACCGTGCGTGCCTGCCATGCACGGGCCGCGCACTCTGCATCGTGGGCGAGGAATCCGAGGGCGCTGCAGGCCTGTAATGCCGCCTGGTACACGGGATCGGGCGATGTGGTCGCCGGTGTGGACTGCGCCGGAAAACCGGGAAACGCGCTGGCGTGGTGCAGCAAGATTTCTTGCAGCATGGTGTGGACATCACTCATGGGCGTGGTGCCAGA
Organism: Acidovorax sp. JHL-9; assembly: GCF_000426205.1. Taxonomy (NCBI): domain Bacteria; kingdom Pseudomonadati; phylum Pseudomonadota; class Betaproteobacteria; order Burkholderiales; family Comamonadaceae; genus Acidovorax; species Acidovorax sp. JHL-9. The sequence continues at coordinate 59,629 of NZ_AUEX01000011.1, read as the reverse complement.
AAGGGGTGCCCAGCACCGGGGTGCTGGCCTGGGCGGTGTCCTGGGCGGCCATGGCGCCGGCACGGCGTGCGGCCCGGCCGGCCTGCACCGCATCGGCAAAAGCGCCGGCCATGGTCACGGGGTCTTGCGCCAATGCCACGGCGGTGTTGAGCAGCACGCCGTCGTAACCCCATTCCATGACCTGGCAGGCATGCGAGGGCAGGCCCAGGCCCGCGTCCACCAGCAACGGTACATCCAGGCGCTCGCGCAGCAGCTGGAGCGCATAGGGGTTGACGGGCCCGCGCCCGGTCCCGATGGGGGCGGCCCAGGGCATCACGGCCTGGCAGCCCACGTCCACGAGGCGCTGGCACAGCACCAGGTCTTCGGTGCAATAGGGCAGTACCTGAAAACCGTCCTTGATGAGTTGCTCGGCGGCTTCCACCAGGTTGAGCGTGTCGGGCTGCAGCGTGTAGTCGTCGCCGATCAGCTCCAGCTTGATCCAGGGGGTGTCGAACACCTCGCGGGCCATGCGCGATGTGGTGATGGCCTCCTGCACGCTGTGGCAGCCGGCGGTATTGGGCAGGATGGGCACGTTCAGGCGGCGCAGCAGCTCCCAGAAGCTGTTGCCCGCCTCGGCGCCGTGGCTGCCCTGGCGGCGCAGTGATGCGGTCAGCATGGCCGGGCGTGCGCGTTGCACGGCGGCCTCCAGTAAGGCCGGAGACGGGTAGCGGGCCGTGCCCAGCAGCAGCCGGCTGGTGAAAGGCTGGCCGTAAAGAACCAGGGCGTCGTCGCAAGGGGATGAGGTCATGGCAAGCGGGGTGTCAGCCACCCGTCACAGGAGAGATGATTTCCACCCGGTCATCTGCCAGCAGCATCTGTTCGGCATAGCGGGTGTTGGGCACGAAGACGGTGTTGACCGCGACGGCAAAGGGTGGGCGCGCCGCCACGGTGGTGATGGCATCGGCCACTGTGGCACCGTCCGGCAGTTCGTGGGGTGTCTGGTTGATCAGGATTTTCATGGGGCCGCGCGCTTGTCGTCTCCGGTGGGCAAGGCAAGATCGAAACGGGAGGCCAGCGGCGACTGGCCGGTGGCCATGAGCTCCAGCACCACATCGAGCATGGCCGGGGCAATCATGAAGCCATGGCGGTACAGGCCGTTGACTTCCAGCACCCTTGGGCGCGGCTGGCGAACCGCCGGCAGATTGTCGGGCAATGTGGGCCGGCACTGGGTAGCGATCTCCACGATGCGGGCTTCGGCAAATCCGGTGTGCACGGCATAGGCCGCGCTCAGCAGTTCGAGCGTGGACCGCACGCTGGCCGGTGAAAGGTCTTCCGATTCGATTTCGGTCGCGCCGATGACAAAGATATGGTCTTCCTTGGGTGCGATGTAGATGGGGTAGCGCGGGTGCACCACGCGCGTGGGCCGCTGCAGCGTGACCTCGGGCGCGTGCACGCGCACCACCTCTCCGCGCACACCGCGCAAGGCGCTCCACTGTCCCCGTGCGCCCAGACCCCGGCAGTCGATCAGCCAGTCGGCCTGCCCGGGGGTGCCCGGAGAGAATTCATCCGGATCGCGGGGTGTGTGCCAGTGGCAACGCACTCCCAGGCGGCCCATCTCATGCACCAGCGTGGCCAGCAGCTGGCGATTGTCCAGCTGGCCTTCACCGGGCAGGTACAGCCCCTGCATGAAGCGGTGCGCCAGGGTGGGCTCGGCCGCGGCCACGCCGGCACTGTCGAGCACCTGCATCGCGGGCAGTTCGGGAATGGTGGCCTGGGTGGTTTGCAGCAGGCGCTGCAGCCGCTGGGCCTCGGCGGCGTCCTGGCGGTGCCAGACGATCAGCGTGCCTTCCTGCTGAAAGAACACCGGTTGCGTCAGCGCTGCCAGCATTTCGCGCCAGCGCGGGAGCGAGTATTGTCCCATGCGCACAACGCCCGGTTCGGTCACGGCGGACTCGGCCAGCGGGGCCAGCATGGCGGCGGCGATGGGCGCGGCGGCATGCTCGGCGGCTGGTCCACCGCTGTCGAATACTTCGACGGCGTGGCCCTGGCGGGCCAGTTCAACGGCCAGAAGCCGGCCCATGAGGCCGGCACCCAGAATGACAATGGAGGAAGGTTGGGGGTTCATGCGTCCTTCTGTGGCAACAGGAGGACAAAACGGGGCTGTGCCGTTGCTGGAAACTCCCCACGCCAGCATGACCTGGATCGGGTAGCGGAGCCCAGCGCCGAAGCGGCTGTTGAGTGGCTCCAGGGTCTTTCTCAGTCGCGCGCCAAGCTGGCGGGACACCCCTGTTTCGTCCGTAGGCAGGCATTACAGCATATCCTTTTGCGCCCCGGATTGACCTGGCGCATAGGCCATAATTTTTGCCATGACCATTCCATCCCGTTCCGATTCCCCGCAGCCGCGCTACGTGCGCGTGCTGTCCATTGCCGGCTCCGACAGTGGTGGTGGCGCGGGCATCCAGGCCGACCTCAAGACGTTCAGCGCCCTGGGCTGCTACGGCATGACCGCCATCACCGCCATCACCGCCCAGAACACGCTGGGCGTTACGGGCATCCATGGGGTGCCGCCCGACATGCTGCGCGCCCAGATCGATGCCGTGGCGCAGGACATCGGCGTGGACGCGGTCAAGATCGGCATGCTGGCGTCGCCCGAGGTGGTGCGTATGGTGGCGCAGGCCATCCGCACCCACAGTCTTCCCCATGTGGTGCTCGATCCGGTCATGGTGGCCACCAGCGGCGACCGGCTGATCGCCAGCGAGACCGTGCAGGTGCTGGTGAACGAGCTATTTCCGCTGGCGGAGGTGGTCACGCCCAACCTCGACGAAGCGGCCCTGCTGCTGGGCCGCGCGATCGACGGCATTGACGCCCTCGAAGACGCAGCCCAGGATCTGCTGGGCCTGGGCGCGCCCGCCGTGCTGCTCAAGGGCGGGCACCTGAAGGGTGAGCGCGTGGTGGACCTGCTGGCCACGCAGGCGGGCCAGCGCAAGCGCTTTGAGAGCGCCCGCATCGCCACCCACAACGGCCACGGCACGGGCTGCACGCTGTCGTCCGCCATGGCCGCGTTTCTGGCGCAGGGGCATGCCCTGCCGCAGGCCGTGGAAAAGGCCCGCGCCTATATCCTGGGGGCCATTGCGGCCGGCGCCGACGTGCACACCGGCCAGGGCCACGGGCCGCTGAACCACGGCTATGCACCGGTGGCGCAGATGGTGTTGCGGGTTTGATGACACCAGTGCTTTATAGGCAAGCGCTGGTGGTCACAGCGCCAGCAGCTCGGCCCAGATGCATGTCGAGCATGCCGCCACGGAAAACCTCGTGCAGCCGGCTCTGCAATGTCTTCCAAGTTCAGGCCTGTTGCAAGACCGTTGGCAATCATTGCCGACCACCAGGGGGTGGATATCCTCTGTTTCTGCGGGGCTTGGGAAGTCTGGCCGGGCTTCCACCGCAACGGAAAAATCCGCGCAGTCAGTCCCCCGCGACCCCGAGCAGCTTCTGCAACCTCTCGCTGCTCGTGGTGTATTCAAGCGGCAGCTTGTGCCCTGCCAGCCACTCGGCCGCTCCGAAGGCGGCGAGTGTGGCTTCGTGGAAGCCGCTCAGGATGAGCTTGCGCTTGCCGGGGTAGGTGATGGCGTCGCCCACGGCGTGGATGCCGGGCGTGCTGGTGGCCAAGGTGGCAGGGTCCACCACGAGCTGCTTGCGTTCCAGCTGCAGGCCCCATTCGGCAATCGGCCCCAGGCGCGGCACCAGGCCCAGGCGCACGAGCAGCAGGTCCAGGGGCAGGCGCAGTGGAGTGCCCTCGGGGGTGGTCAGCTCCAGCGCCGCAAGGCGTCCTTGTTCTTCCACAATGCCGCTGGCCACGCCGATGGCGACCTCGATGCGGCCTGCCGCGCGCAGGGCCTGCAGTTGGTCCAGCAGGGCGGGCGGGGCGTCGAACACGTCGCGGCGGTGCTGCAGCGTGGTGCGGGCCGGGCGCAAGGCCTCGGGAGCGGTGGCGCAGGCGATGGCCTGCTGCACGGCGGGTTCGTCGCCGCCGTGCACCACCACGCGCTGGCCGGCGAGGTGGGTGCCTTCATCGAGGCGGTAGCGCAGCTGGCCGCCCTCGTAGGCCTCCAGGCCGGGCAGCTTGAGCGTGCGCGGCACGAACGCACCCACGCCGCTGGCGATGAACACGGTGCGGGCCTGCAGCTGCGTGCCTTGCGCGGTGCCCACAAGAAAGCCGCCCTCCGGCTGCGCCTGCAGCGTGCTCACCTGCTGGCCGAGGTGGAAGGTGGGAGCGAAGGGCTCGATCTGCGCGCGCAGGCGCTGCACCAGTTCGTGTCCGGTGCAGGCCTTGATGCCGGGAATGTCATAGAGGGGTTTGTCGCCGTACAGCTCGGCGCACTGGCCGCCGGGGTGGGGCAGTGCATCGATGACATGGGCCCGCAGGCCCTGCAGGCCGAGCTGGAACACCTGGAAAAGCCCAACGGGCCCAGCGCCGATGACGATGGCGTCGGTGCAGGGCATTCCCGAACTCAATGAACCAGGGAGCCCATGCAACGGGCCTCGCCCAGACCCGGGCCGCCGTGCAAGGGCTGCCCCGTCGCACTGGCTGCGTTCCCCTTACCGCGCGCAGCGCGAGAGAAGGGGGAAGGCGCGCAGCGCCACAGGGCGGTGGGCATTATTTCACCAGGTCCTTGACCTTGCCGGGCTTGCCATTCCACTCGTCCGCATCGGGCAGGGCGGGCTTGCGCTTGGTGATGCTCTTCCAGCCGTCGGCAAAGGCCAGGTCGGCGTTGAGCTTGATGAAGGCGATCTGGTCTGCCGGCAGGTCCTCTTCGGCAAAGATGGCGTTGGCCGGGCACTCGGGGATGCACACGGCGCAGTCGATGCACTCGTCGGGGTCGATGACGAGCATGTTCGGGCCTTCGCGGAAGCAGTCCACGGGGCACACGTCCACGCAATCGGTGTACTTGCACTTGATGCAGTTTTCGGAAACGACGTGGGTCATGGCAGGAGTTGTGTGGGTCGGTGGAAACCCTCGATTTTAAAAGCTTTCACCGACGAGATTGAAGGTGCCCTGAAATCAGTGTGGATTCAGGGCATGGAGACATATCAATTGACCAGGACGGCGCCGGCAGTTTTGTGGCTGGCCGTGTCCACCAGGATCAGCGATCCCAGGATGCGGGCTTGGCCGAACGCAGCGGCCGGAATGGCCTCTTGCAGCACGAGCTGAACATGGCCAATGGCATTGGGGTCCAGCTGCGTGCTGGGCTCTTCGGCCAGCGTGTTGATGTTGAGCTTGTGCACCACAGCTTTCACCTTGGCCTTGACCCAGCGGTGGCCGTGCAGGGCCCAGTACACGCGGCCTGCCACCAGGGGCTCGTCGTCCATCCAGGCCACGGTGGTGCGCAGCTCGCGGCTGGCGGGCCAGGCAGGCGTTGCGGCGGGTGTGTCGCCGAAGTCGTCTTCGGTGGCCGGAGCGGCAGCTGCCGTGGGGGCCGCCAGGATCCAGTCGCCACGCGAGACATCCACCTCGCGGTCGAGGATGATGCCGGCGCTGGTGCCTGCGGGCACGTCCTGGGGGCGGCGGGCGTGGTCCAGCACCTGGGCCACAGTGGCCAGCTGGCCGCTCGGGAAGATCTGTACGGCGGCGCCGGGTGCAAAGCTGCCTGCGGCCACACGGCCCCAGAACACGCGGCGGCCCTGCGAAGTGTCGGAGGACGACGAGAACTTCTCGACCCACTGCACCGGGAAGGCCAGGGGCAGCGCTGTGTCGGCGGGGGTGTTGGGCAGTTCCTCGAGCACCTGGAGCAGGGTGGGGCCGTCATAGCCGCACCAACCGGCATGGGCGTCCACCACGTTCCAGCCCTTCAGGGCCGAGACGGGCACCGTGGCGCGCACGGTGATGCCCGCTGCCTGCGCAAAGGCCTGCAGCGCGCCCTGGATGTGCTTCCAGGCGAGCGCCGGGTCTTCCACCGCATCGAGCTTGTTCACGGCGAACACCAGCGAATGCACGCGCAGCAGGTGCGCCAGCAGACTGTGGCGGCGCGTCTGCGGCAACAGCTGCAGGCCGGGGTTCTGCCAGTCGAGCTTGGTGGCGTCCACCAGCACCACGGCGGCGTCGGCGCTGCTGGCGGCCGTGACCATGTTGCGCGTGTACTGCTCATGGCCCGGCGCGTCGCCAATGATGAACTTGCGCGCTTCGGTGGCGAAATAGCGGTAGGCCACGTCGATGGTGATGCCCTGTTCGCGCTCGGCGCTGAGGCCGTCGGTCAGCAGGGCCAGGTCGGTCTCGCCCTGGCGTTGCACGCCGGCCAGGTGGTCCTGCAGCACGGCCTTGCTGTCCACCAGCAGGCGGCCGATCAGCGTGCTCTTGCCGTCGTCCACGCTGCCGCAGGTGATGAACTTCAGCGCGGAAATATGGTCGTTCTTGACTGCGGCGCCTGCCACTACAGAGGTGTCGGCTATCAAATTAGTAGTCATCAGAAATACCCGTCTTTCTTGCGCTTCTCCATCGAAGCGTCGCTCGTCTTGTCGTCCATGCGCGTGGCGCCGCGCTCGCTCACGTCGGCGGCCAGGGTCTCGATGACGATATCGGCCGGTGTGGCGGCGGTGCTCTCCACCGGTGCGGTGCAGGTGATGTCGCCCACGGTGCGAAAGCGCACGTCGCGTGTTTCCACCACTTCACCGTCGCGCGGCGGGGTCAGCTCGGTCACGGGCATCAAGAGGCCCTTGCGGTCCACCACCGGGCGCTTGTGGGTGTAGTAGATGCTGGGCAGGCCGATCTGTTCGCGGTCGATGTATTGCCACACGTCCAGCTCGGTCCAGTTGCTGATGGGGAACACGCGGAAGTGCTCATTGGGCTGCAGGCGCGTGTTGAACAGCGTCCACAGTTCGGGGCGCTGGGCCTTGGGTTGCCACTGGCCGAAGCTGTCGCGGTGGCTGAAGATGCGCTCTTTGGCGCGGGCCTTTTCCTCGTCGCGGCGGGCGCCGCCGATCAGCGCGTCGAAGCGGAATTCCTCGATCGCTTCCAGCAGCGTGACGGACTGGTGCACGTTGCGCGATTCGCCGGGGTGGGCCAGGCGCACGGTGCCGCGCGCCATCGAATCCTCGACGCTGCGCACGATGAGGTCGGCGCCCAGTTCTTTTGCGCGGAAGTCGCGGAAGTCCGTGACCTCGGGGAAGTTGTGGCCCGTGTCGATCATGAGCAGCGGGTAAGGAATGCGGCCTGCGCCAAAGGCTTTTTCGGCGCACTTGAGCATGACCAGAGAATCCTTGCCGCCCGAGAACAGCAGGGCAGGGCGCTCGAAGGCGGCGGCGACTTCGCGCAGGATGAAGATGGTTTCTTCTTCCAGGGCGTCGAGATGCGAGTTGTTGAGGTGGTAGCTCATGGGGCTGTTTGCGTTCTTCTGCAGCAGCGCAGCGTCTGTGCGGGCGTTCATGGTCGGCTCCGTGGCGGGTCAGTGGGCAATGTGCAGGCCGCACTCGCGGTTGTCTTCACCTTTGGTCGGGTCCACGTAATCGAAGTTGTTGGGCAGGCCGTGCTTCACGCAGTATTCGTGCAGGTCCCTGGACGACCAGTGCAGCAGCGGTGCCACCTTGATCAGGCCGTCGGGATTGATGCTCACCGGTTCCATCTGCGCGCGCACGGCGGTGTCGGTGGCGCGCAGCGCGGTGAACCACACCCTGGGCGCAGTCTCGCGCAGTGCGCGGGTGAAGGGTTCGAGCTTGACCTCTTCGGTGAAGGCGGCGTGGCGCGGGTCGTCGAGCGCGGGCGTGGGGCCTTCCACGGCTTCGCGGTGCGCGCGCGAGCGGCGCGGCAGGTAAATCTGCAGGTTCAGGCCGAGCTGCTTCGTCACCGCATCGGCAAAGCGGTAGGTGGCCTCGGTGTTGTAGCCGTTGTCCATCCAGACCACCGGCACATCGGGCTGCACGCGCGTGACGAGGTGCAGGATCACCGCCTCGAACGGGCGGAAGTTGGTGGTGACGATGGAAGACTGGCCCAGGCCCAGCGCCCAGGCCACCAGGCCGGGGGCATCGTGGCCGAGTGTGGCATTGACCTGCGCGAGGTCGATGCTGCTGTTCACGGAAGCGCTCATGCCGCCTCCCGTGCAAACAGGGGGCGCGGTTCGTTCACATCGCCCTGGTAGAAGCCGCCAAAACGCGCGAACTGGCGCTCGGCGGCAGCGGCGTCCACACCCTCGGCCAGCACGGCGCTGCTGAAACCACTGCGGTGCATGTGCACCAGCTGGTCGATCAGTACATCGCCCGTAGCACGGATGTCGCCGGCGAATTGGTAGCGCCGGCGCAGCAGCAAGGCCTGGCTGTAGGCGCGGCCGTCGGTGAACTTGGGGAACTGCAGCTCGATGCGCTGCACGCCTTCGAGGGCACCGTTGGCTGCCAGCTCGGCCAGGTCGGCGTCGTTGGGGATTTGCAAGGTTTTCTCGGCTTCAGCGCCCGTTGGTAAAACGCCAGCAGCTATTATTTTCATGGTCATCAATCGCTCTCAGTCTTGTTCTGCCAGGGCTTCCTGGTCGGCCTTGGGGTGGCGCGCGGCGTTGGCGGCCTGCTTGAAGGGCTCGTGGCCAATGCGGCGCAGCGCGTCGATGAACAGCTCGCCGGGCTTGCGCAGCGCGCGGAAGGTGGCGAGCAGGGCCTCGATCACGTCGGGCACTTCGGCGGCCGTGAACGAGGGGCCGACGACCTTGCCGCCAATCGCGGGGCCGGACAGCGTGGTGCCGTCGGAGCCGCCCAGCGTGATCTGGTACCACTCCTTGCCGTCCTTGTCGACGCCCAGGATGCCGATGTGGCCGCTGTGGTGGTGACCGCAGCTGTTGATGCAGCCGCTCATGTGCAGGTCGATGGGGCCGAGGTCGAACAGCTCGTCCAGGTCCTGGTAGCGCTCGGTGACGGCCGCGCCGATGTGCAGCGAGCGTGCATTGGCCAGCGAGCAGAAATCACCGCCGGGGCAGATGATCATGTCGGTCAGCAGGCCGATGTTGGGCTGCGCCAGGCCCAGTGCGCGTGCCGCGTCGTACAGCGCGGGCAGGTCGCTTTCATGCACCCAGGGCAGCATCAGGTTCTGCTCGTGCGTCAGGCGCGCCTCTGCGGCGCTGAACTGCTCGGCCAGTTGCGCCAGGGCTTCCAGCGTGGCGGCGTCGGCGTCGCCGGTGGCAAAGCCAGGGCGCTTGAACGACAGGGTGACGGTCTTGAGGCCCGGCAGCCGGTGGCCGCGCACGTTTTGCTGCAGCCAGCGCTGGTACAGCTGGCCCTGCGTGTTGACCTTGGATGGCAGGTTGGCGGCTTGCAGTGCGGGCACCACGAAATTGGCGGTCACCCGGTCGAGTTCGGCCTGCGTGATGGTGTGGGGCGCGCCATCAAGTTCGACGATGTCCCTGTATTCCTTCTCCACCGCGTCGATGAAGTTCTGGCCTTCGCTCTTGACGAGGATCTTGATGCGCGCCTTCCACTTGTTATCACGCCGGCCGTAGCTGTTGTAGGTGCGCACCACGGCCTCGATGTAGTTGAGCAACTGGTCCCAGGGCAGGAATTCACGCACCACGCTGCCGATGATGGGCGTGCGGCCCATGCCGCCGCCCACTTTCACCGTGAACCCTATGCTGCCGTCCTCGGCGCGGCGCGCCTGCAGGCCGATGTCGTACCAGCCGGTGGCGGCGCGGTCTTCTTCCGCACCATTGAAGGCGATCTTGAACTTGCGTGGCAGGTAGCTGAACTCGGGGTGCAACGAGCTCCACTGGCGCGTGATTTCGGCAAACGGTCGGGTATCGACGATGCTGTCTTCGGCGATGCCTTCGAGCGCGTCGCAGGTGATGTTGCGGATGTCGTTGCCGCTGGTCTGGATACCGTGCATGCTCACGCTGGCCAGCAGGTCCATCACATCGGCGGCGCGGGTGATGGGAATCCAGTTGAACTGCACATTGGTGCGCGTGGTGAAGTGCCCGTAGCCATAGCGCAGCGGCGCTGCCGGCAGCGTGGTGCCGGGCTGCGCGTCCTGCAATGCGTCCTGCGTGGCCTGGGCATGCGCCAGCAACTCCGGTGCAGGTTGGTCGTACTCGCGCGCAATGTGGGCCAGCGTGCGCAACTGCGTGCTGCTGATTTCGCCGTAGGGCACGGCAATGCGCGCCATGGGGGCGTAGCGCTGGATGTACCAGCCGTTTTGCAGGCGTAGCGGCAAAAGTTGTTCGTCGGTCAGTTCGCCGCGCTGCCAGCGTTCGATCTGGTCGCGGAACTGCTCGGCGCGCAGTTTGACGAATTGCTTGTCGAATGAGGTGTATTGGTACATGGGGCAACGAGCCTCTTAAATCAAAACGAGTTTGGCGCCCGCCCAGGCGAGCAGCACGGAAAGGGCCGAGCGGATGAGGCGCTCGGGGGTGCGTGAAACCAGGCGTGAGCCCAGCCAGATGCCGGGCAGCGAGCCGGCCAGCAATTGCGCCAGCAGCGGCCAGTCGACCGAGCCCAGCGACGCATGGCCCAGGCCCGCCACCAGCGTGAGCGGCACGGCGTAGGCGATGTCGGCGGCGATGATACGCGGCAGCGGCAGGTGCGGAAACACCAGCAGCAGCACGGTGACGCCGATGGCGCCGGCGCCGACCGAAGTAAAGGTGACCAGCGTGCCGATGACGGCGCCCAGCAGCACCGGCAGGCTCCAGTGGCGGGGCTCTGCGGCATTGGCTGCGTTGGCGCGGCGCGCGGCCAGTTCGGCAGCCTGGCGCTGGGCCGAGAACACCAGCACCTTGTAGGCGGTGGCCGCGGCCGTGAGCAGCAGGGCAATGCCCAGCGTGCTGGTCATGAGGTGCTGCGCCTGCGCCGTGGCCGGCCCCATGCGGTGCAGCAGCCACAACGCAGCCAGTGCTGCCGGAATGCTGCCTGCGCACAGCAGGCCCACCACGCGCCAGGGCACCAGGCGCTGGCGCGCCATGCTCACGGTGCCACCCATCTTGGTGAAAGCCGCGAACAGCAGGTCGGTGCCAATGGCCAGGTGGGGTTTCACGCCAAAGAAGAAGATCAGCACGGGCGTCATCAGCGAGCCGCCGCCCACACCGGTCAGGCCCACGATGAGCCCGACGGCAAAGCCCGCAAAAATGAACGCGAAATCATGCATGGCTGCGACTGTAGAGGTGCAGCTTATGAAAACAAACGATTGTTTCGTGCTGCCCTTATGCGAATAAGCTTATGCACGAGCTGTGGCGCGGGTTGCGCGGGTTTGATGCCGCCGCTGGCCTTGTTCTTTCTCCGGCCCGGGCCAGCAGCCTCCGTGCATGTGCCGCCCTGCCTGTGCGGGCGTGAAGGCGCTTGAGGCGCTGGCCCGCCTTTGGTGGCTCCAGGGAGGCGCGCAGCACCCTGTTCACTTCTCCAGCCGCTCCGTGCCCATGGCACGTGCCAGGCGCGCATCCAGCGGCAGCGGCTCTGCATTCAACAGCGCGGCCAGCAGCTCGCCGCACAGCACGGCCCGCGTGAGCCCGCGAGCACCCATGGCGGTGCAAACCCACAGGCCGGGCAGGGATTGGGCATCGACAGGGCCGACGATGGGCAGGCGGTCGGTCGAGGTGCAGCGCACGCTGGCCCAGGCGCGCACGGCCGCGGCATCCGAGGGCGATGTGCCGGCAAACGCCGCCTGCAGCGTGGGTGCCGCGCCGGGCAGCAATTCCTGCAAGCGCCGCCAGTTGGTGGCATGGGCCGAAGCCGCTTCTGCGGGAGTCAGCGGCAGGGCGTCCACATCCCGTTCAAAGGTGGAGCCCATGTGCCAGGCAAGGCCCACCTCTCGCGGAACATGGGCGACCAGTCCGCCATTTCCGTTGACCGGAAAAGGGGGCAGGGCAGTGGCACCCGGGTCTTGCAAGCCCCACGATAACTGGCCACGCACGGACTGCAGCGCCAGGGCGGGCGCCGAAGAGGCCGCGAGCAACGCATTGCAGGCAGGGCCTGCAGCCAGCACCACGCATTCAGCCTCGGCAACGGCGTGGCCGTGCTCATCCAGTGCCTGCCACTGCCCCGTGGCGCAGCCGTTGGTCCCGGGGCTGCGCTGCAGGCGCGCTACCAGCGTGCGGGGGCACCACTCGATGCCGGGCTGCGCCAACAATGCGCGGACCAGGCGGGCGGGTTGCACCCAGCCCGCTTTTGCATGCCAGCAGGCGGGGGTGTCTTGCGCCAGGCCGGCGGCTTGCAGAATGGGCGCACTGGCTGCCCGGCTCCAGTCGGCACCCGGGCCTTGTTCCCAGCCTTCGGGCAGGCCCAGGTTCAGCTCGGGCCGGCGTTCCAGCACGCCGCAAGGATTCCAGTCCACACTCTGCTGCAACAGCGCCTTCGACTGCTGCAGCATGGCGCGCACACCACTGCGCGACACGCGCGAGAAAACATTGTCGTCCGGCGACAGATGGGGGGCGAACAGGCCCACCGGCAGTCCGGAGGCCCCCGCCGCTGGTGCATCCCCCATGTCCAGCACCTGCGCCTGCCAGCCGCGCCGCGCCAGGCTGGCTGCCGTGGCGGCCCCTGCCAGGCCTGCGCCAATCACCATGCAGCGGGCCGGTGCCGTGTGCACGGTGTGGGCAGGGGCGGTGCGCGAAGTGCGCGGCTCCCACCGTGGATCGAAGGTGGCTTGCAGGTTGTCGCGCTTGGGCGGCACGCCCGCCACCTTCTCTGCATTGAAGCCGCATTGCGTGAGGGCGTCGCGCACCGAGCGCGCAATGGTCCAGGTGGCCAGGCGCGTGCCTCGGCGGCAACAGCGCGCCACGGCCTTGAGCGTATGCAGGTTCCAGAGTTCCGGATTGCGCTGGGGGCTGAATCCGTCCAGATAGACTGAATCCACGGTCCATTCCTGCTGGCGCAGCACCGTTTGCGCGTCACCGACGCACAGCGTGAGCAGCACGCGCCCGCCATCAAACGTGAGACGGTGCACGCCGGGCAACAGTCCCCAGAACTGGTCGTGCAGTTCCTGGGCCAAGGGCGCAAGTGCCGGATGGGCCGAGGCAGCGCGCAGCAGATCAGCGGCACCGATGGGCCAGGCCTCCGTCGAGATGAAGTGCAGCAGGCGCGGACGCTGTGCATCGGCCCGCCATGCCGCCCAGGTGACCAGAAAATTCAGCCCGAAGCCGAACCCGGTTTCGAGAATGCGCCACTGGGCCTGCCCGGCCCAGGCCGCAGGTAGCCCGCAGCCGTGCAGGAAAACCTGGCGCGCCTGTTCCGGTCCACCGTTTTCACTGTGGTACCGGTCGCTGAAGCGGGGGCTGAACGGGGTGCCGTCCGGGAGCCAGTCAATGGGTTCGGACATGGGGCGGTATGGAAAAAGACGCAGGAGCCAGGTGGTGCGCAGGCCAAGGCCTGACCGCGACCGTCACCCGATGACTGTTGAAAGTGAAATCACTGATGCAGCGCTGCACGCCGTTACGCGCTGGGCGGGACATAGCCCGCCGCGGCGTCTGCGCCGCCGCCAAAGAAATGATTCTCCATTTGCCGGGCCAGGTACTGGCGGGCGCGGGCATCGGCCAGGTTCAGGCGGTTTTCGTTGACCAGCATGGTCTGGTGCTTGATCCAGTCGGCCCAGGCCTGCTTGCTGACGTTTTCCCAGATGCGCTTGCCCAGTTCGCCGGGGTAGGGAGGGAAGTCGAGGCCTTCGGCTTCCTTGCCGAGCTTGATGCATTGAACGGTGCGTGCCATGGGGTTTCCTTGTGTTGGGGTGAGCACACAGTGCTCGCTAAGATGTTTTGGATATAAAAAACTGAAATCTTGGTTGTTCCAGTTTTGAAGAGGGCCTTCCAGAATGCGTTGCATTGGTGTTTCGCGCCGCAACCCATTCCCAAAAGAGGCCTTTCATGAACTTTCGCCGCAACTTTATCAAGTTTCCCTTCGCTACCGCCCTCGTGGGCGGTTTGGCCCTGGCGGCGTTGCCGTCGTTTGCACAGTCTGTGACGCTGCTCAATGTGTCGTACGACCCCACCCGCGAACTGTATGCGGAGTTCAACCAGGCTTTCGCCAGGCACTGGAAGGCCAGGAGCGGCCAGGACGTGACCATCCAGCAAAGCCATGGTGGTTCGGGCAAGCAGGCGCGCTCGATCATCGACGGGCTGGAGGCCGACGTGGCCACCCTGGCCCTGGCCGGTGATACCGACGCGCTGCACGCCAACGGTGGCTGGATTCCGAAAGACTGGCAAAAGCGCCTGCCGCACAACAGCTCGCCCTACACCTCCACCATCGTGCTGGTGGTGCGCCAGGGCAACCCCAAGGGCATCAAGGACTGGGACGACCTTGTCAAGCCCGGCATCCGCGTGATCACGCCCAACCCCAAGACCTCGGGGGGCGCACGCTGGAACTACCTGGCCGCCTGGGAATTCGCCAAGCGCAAGCTGGGCAGCGACGCCAAGGCCAAGGACTTCGTGGCCAGGCTCTACGGCAACGTGCCCATACTGGACACCGGCGCGCGCGGCTCCACCATCACCTTTGCCCAGCGCAATCAGGGGGATGTGCTGATCGCCTGGGAAAACGAGGCCTACCTGCTCGAAAAGGAATTTGGCGCCAAGTTCGACGTGATCGCGCCCTCCATTTCCATTCTGGCCGAGCCCGCCGTGACGGTGGTGGACAAGAACGTGAACAAGAAGGGCACGCGCGCCGTGGCCGAGGAATACCTCAAGTTCCTCTACACCGAAGAGGGCCAGGACATCGCGGGCAAGCATTTTTACCGCCCGGCCGTGTCCGACAAAGCCAAGGCCAAGTACGCCAGGCAGTTCCCCAGGCTGAACCTGTTCACCATCGATGCCGCCTTTGGCGGTTGGGACAAGGCGGCCAGGGACCACTTTGCCGACAACGCGAGCTTTGACCAGATCTATGCGCGGAAATAAGGGGCGGATGTGCATGCAACTACAGCACGCACAAGAAGCTATTCAATATGCAGCTTTTGCCGGCTTGGCTCAGCGCCTGGACTCTGGCGGGCTGGCGGTTGAACGCTGGGGGGCGAACAGATCCCAGCTGGCAATGAACAGTGCTGCAATCGCGGGGCCGATGACAAACCCGGTCAGCCCGAAAAGGGCCATGCCGCCCAGCGTGGAGATCAGTACCACATAATCGGGCATCTTGGTGTCCTTGCCCACCAGGATCGGGCGCAGGATGTTGTCCACCAGGCCGATCACCCCCACGCCATAGAGGGCCAGCACCACGCCCTGCACCACGGCGCCGGTGGCCAGGAAATACAAGGCCACAGGCCCCCATACAAGCCCTGCGCCCACGGCGGGCAGCAGCGACAAGAATGCCATGGCCACGCCCCAGAGCACGGGGGCCTGGATGCCCAGGATCCAGAAAATCAGGCCACCCAGTGCTCCTTGCGAAGCGGCTACCACGATGTTCCCCTTCACGGTGGCCCGGATGACGGTGGTGAACTTGTCGGCCAACTGGTGCTTGTGTTCGTGGCCGAGCGGCGTGGCGTGGCTGATGCGCTTCGCCAGCACCGCGCCGTCGCGCAGCAGAAAGAACAGCAGGTACAGCATCACGCCAAAGCCCACCACGAATTCCAGGGTGTTCTGACCGAAGCTGAGCGCCTGGGTTGCAAAGAACTGGCTGGCCTGCACCGCCACCGACGACAGCTTTTCCTGCAGTTCGGCCAGGGTGGTCAGGTTGAAACGCTCCAGCAGCCCGGTGGCCCAGGCGGGCAGGGCGGCCAGGATCTGCTGCAGATACTGGCCAAAGTTCAGCTGGCCTGATTTGAGGCGGTCGTAGATGCCGGTGGCCTCCTGGACCAGGTTCAAGGCGATCAGCGTCATGGGCAAGATGACGATCACCAGGCACAGCGATAAGGTGGCAAGGGCTGCCAGATTGGGGCTCTTGGGCATGCGCCGCAACAGCCTGCGGTGCAGGGGGGCAAACAGGATCGCCAGCACCACTCCCCAGAACACGGCACCATGAAACTGCCACAGGATGGCGCCGAAGGCGAGCGTGACCAGGGTCAGGAGAATCAGGAACACGCGGTTCTCGAAGGGGGAGGATGGCATGGGCGTCGGCTGGCAGATGGAATGCCCGCAATGTACGCGAGTGAATGACGCCCCCCTGGCACGCTGGCCCCGGGGGCGAGGTAATCCCGGATTCCTTGGCAGGGACCGGTTGGCGGTTCGGTGGCACAATACGCCCCGTACCAAAGGCCCTTCCCCAGCCACAGTCGCATCCGCCAATCGGTCCAGCCGTGTCGCGGAAGGTTTCTCAACCAGCTAATGCTTCCCCAAGGGAAGCGGAGGTCAGCGGAATATGAGCGATACGACATCCGTCTATCAAGCCTACCAAGGCAATACCTACCTCTTCGGCGGCAATGCGCCCTATGTCGAAGAGATGTACGAAAACTACCTTGCCAACCCTGGCAGCGTGCCCGACACGTGGCGCGAGTATTTTGATGCGCTGCAGCATGTGCCGGCCGTCGATGGCTCCAACGCCCGCGACGTTCCCCACCTGCCCGTGATCAACGCTTTTGCCGAACGCGCAAAGCAGGGCGGCACCAAGGTGGTGGTGGCCAGTGCCGACGCCGAAATGGGCCGCAAGCGCACGGCCGTGCAGCAGCTGATCGCCGCCTACCGCAACGTGGGCCAGCGCTGGGCCGATCTGGACCCCCTGAAGCGGACCGAGCGTCCCGCCATTCCCGAACTGGAGCCGTCGTTCTACGGCTTCAGCGATGCCGACCAGGAAACGGTGTTCGACACCAGCAACACCTTCTTCGGCAAGGACAAGATGCCGCTGCGCGAGCTGCTCAATGCGCTGCATGAAACCTACTGCGGCACCATCGGCGCCGAGTACATGTATACCACCAACCAGGCGCAAAAGCGCTGGTGGCAGCAAAAGCTGGAAGGCATTCGCAGCAAGCCCCAGTTCAACGCCGACCGCAAACGCCACATTCTCGACCGCCTGACGGCTGCCGAAGGGCTGGAACGCTTCCTGCACACCAAGTACGTGGGCCAGAAGCGCTTCTCGCTCGAAGGCGGCGAGAGCTTCATCGCCGCCATGGACGAGCTGATCCAGTCGGCCGGCGCCAAGGGCGTGCAGGAAATCGTGATCGGCATGGCCCACCGCGGCCGCCTGAACGTGCTGGTGAACTCGCTGGGCAAGATGCCCAAGGATCTGTTCGCCGAGTTCGACCACACTGCGCCCGAAGACCTGCCGGCCGGGGACGTGAAATACCACCAGGGCTTCAGCTCCGACGTCGCCACTGCCGGCGGCCCGGTGCACCTGTCGCTGGCCTTCAACCCCTCGCACCTGGAAATCGTCAACCCCGTGGTCGAAGGCTCGGTGCGCGCCCGCATGGACCGCCGCGACGACCCCAGGGGCAGCCAGGTGTTGCCCGTGCTGGTGCACGGCGACTCGGCCTTTGGCGGCCAGGGCGTGAACCAGGAAACCCTGGCGCTGGCCCAGACCCGTGGCTACACCACCGGCGGCACGGTGCACATCATCATCAACAACCAGATCGGTTTCACCACGTCCGACCCGCGCGACATGCGCTCGACCGTGTACTGCACCGACATCGTCAAGATGGTCGAGGCCCCCGTGCTGCACGTGAACGGTGACGACCCCGAAGCCGTGGTGCTGGCCACCCAGCTGGCGCTGGAGTTCCGCATGGAGTTCCGCCAGGACGTGGTGGTCGACATCACCTGCTTCCGCAAGCTGGGCCACAACGAGCAGGACACCCCTGCACTGACCCAGCCGCTGATGTACAAGAAAATTGCCCAGCACCCCGGCACGCGCAAGCTGTACGCCGACAAGCTGGCCGCGCAGGGCATGGGCGCCACGCTGGGCGACGACATGGTCAAGGCCTACCGCGCCGCCATGGATGCCGGCAAGCACACCATCGATCCGGTGCTGACCAACTTCAAGAGCAAGTACGCGGTGGACTGGTCGCCCTTCCTGGGCAAGAAGTGGACCGACGCCGGCGACACCGCCATTCCGCTGACCGAATGGAAGCGGCTGGCCGAAAAGCTCACCACCATTCCGGACAGCGTGGCGCCGCACCAGCTGGTCAAGAAGGTGTACGACGACCGCGCCGCCATGGGCCGTGGCGAGGTCAACGTGGACTGGGGCATGGGTGAGAGCATGGCTTTTGCCTCGCTGGTGGCCAGCGGCTACCCGGTGCGCCTGTCGGGCGAGGACTCGGGCCGTGGCACCTTCACGCACCGCCACGCCGTGATCCACGACCAGAACCGCGAAAAGTGGGACACCGGCACCTATGTGCCCCTGCAGAACGTGGCCGAGAACCAGGCACCGTTCGTCGTGATCGACTCCATCCTGTCCGAAGAAGCCGTGCTGGGCTTCGAGTATGGCTACGCCGGTTCCGACCCTAACACGCTCGTCATCTGGGAAGCGCAGTTCGGCGATTTCGCCAATGGCGCGCAGGTGGTGATCGACCAGTTCATCGCCTCCGGCGAGGTCAAGTGGGGCCGCGCCAACGGCCTGACGCTGATGCTGCCGCATGGCTATGAAGGCCAGGGGCCCGAGCACAGCTCGGCACGACTGGAGCGCTTCATGCAGCTGGCCGCCGACGCCAACATGCAGATCGTCCAGCCCACCACGGCCAGCCAGATCTTCCATGTGCTGCGCCGCCAGATGGTGCGTGACCTGCGCAAGCCGCTGGTCATCATGACGCCCAAGTCGCTGCTGCGCAACAAGGATGCGACCTCGCCGCTGTCCGAGTTCACCAAGGGTAGCTTCCAGACGGTGATCCCCGAGCAGAACGAGGCCATCGACAAGAAGGCCGACAAGGTCAAGCGCGTGATTGCCTGCTCTGGCAAGGTGTATTACGACCTGGTGAAGAAGCGCACCGAAAACGAAGTGACCGACGTGGCGATCATCCGTGTCGAGCAGCTGTACCCGTTCCCGCACAAGGCCTTTGCTGCTGCGCTCAAGAAGTACCCCAACGCCACCGACATCGTCTGGTGCCAGGACGAGCCGCAGAACCAGGGTGCCTGGTTCTTCATCCAGCACAACATCCACGAGAACATGCTCGATGGCCAGAAGCTGGGCTACTCGGGCCGCGCAGCGTCCGCTTCGCCGGCCGTGGGTTATTCGCACCTGCACCAGGAACAGCAAAAGGCGCTGGTCGAAGGCGCGTTTGCCAAGCTCAAGGGTTTTGTCCTGACCAAGTAAGGCCGGCAACCCCTCTCCAGAACAAAACCCATTCCGAAAGAACTGACATGGCTATCGTAGAAGTCAAAGTACCGCAACTGTCCGAATCCGTGGCCGAGGCCACCATGCTGACCTGGAAAAAGAAGGCCGGCGAGGCCGTGGCCGTGGACGAGATCCTGATCGAGATCGAAACCGACAAGGTCGTGCTGGAAGTACCCGCACCGGCTGCCGGCGTGCTGGCAGAAATTGTCCAGGGTGACGGCGCCACCGTGGTGGCTGACCAGCTGATCGCCAGGATCGACACCGAAGGCAAGGCCGGTGCAGCCGCTCCTGCGGCTGCAGCGCCTGCGGCGGCAGCGGCGCCTGCCGCCGCAGTGGCCGTGGCCGCTGCGGCGACCGGTGGTTCGAAGGCCGACGTGGCCATGCCTGCCGCCGCCAAGCTGCTGGCCGACAACAACCTGTCGGTGTCGGCTGTGGCGGGCACGGGCAAGGATGGCCGCGTGACCAAGGGCGACGTGCTGGCCGCCGTGGCCGGTGGCGTGAAGTCGACGGCCGCCGTGATCCCCACGGGCGTGCCCACCAAGGCGCTGGCGCAGGTGGCGGCACCTTCGTCCGCTCTGAACCTGGGCGACCGCCCCGAGCAGCGCGTGCCCATGAGCCGCCTGCGCGCCCGCGTGGCCGAGCGTCTGCTGCAGTCGCAGTCCACCAACGCCATCCTGACCACGTTCAACGAAGTCAACATGGCACCCGTGATGGAGCTGCGCAAGAAGTTCCAGGACCAGTTCACCAAGGAACACGGCACCAAGCTGGGCTTCATGTCGTTCTTCGTGAAGGCCGCCGTGCACGCGCTCAAGAAGTACCCGGTGCTGAACGCGTCGGTGGATGGCAATGACATCGTCTACCACGGCTATTTCGACATCGGTATCGCCGTGGGTTCGCCCCGTGGCCTGGTGGTGCCCATCCTGCGCAACGCCGACCAGATGAGCTTTGCCGACATTGAGAAGAAGATCGCTGAATTCGGCAAAAAGGCGGGCGAAGGCAAGCTGGGCATTGAGGAAATGACCGGCGGCACGTTCTCCATCTCGAATGGCGGCACCTTCGGCTCGATGATGTCCACCCCCATCATCAACCCGCCGCAGTCGGCGATCCTGGGTGTGCACGCCACCAAGGACCGCGCCATGGTCGAAAACGGCCAGGTCGTGGTGCGCCCGATGAACTACCTGGCGATGTCGTATGACCACCGCATCATCGACGGCCGCGAAGCCGTGCTGGGCCTGGTGGCCATGAAGGACGCGCTGGAAGACCCGTCGCGCCTGCTGTTCGACATCTGATCCCTGCAATGCATCGACCCACCCGCGCGGACCGTTTTGCGGTCCGGCCCGCCGGTGGGTCTTTCACCAACTGACTGAGTGAGATTTTTCATGAGCAAACAATTTGACGTCGTCGTGATCGGTGGCGGCCCCGGTGGCTACATCGCTGCCATCCGTGCAGCGCAGCTGGGCATGAACGTGGCTTGCATCGACGAATGGAAGAACGACAAGGGCGGCCCGGCCCCTGGCGGCACCTGCACCAACGTGGGCTGCATCCCATCAAAGGCGCTGCTGCAATCCTCCGAGCATTTCGAGCACGCCAACAAGCACTTTGCCGACCACGGCATCACCGCCACCGGCGTGAAGATGGATGTGGCCAAGATGGTGGCCCGCAAGGACAGCGTGGTCAAGCAGAACAACGACGGCATCCTGTACCTGTTCAAGAAGAACAAGGTCAGCTTCTTCCATGGCCGTGGTTCGTTCGTGAAGGCTGCCGAAGGCGGCGGCTACGAGATCAAGGTGGCCGGTGCTGCCGAAGACACCCTGGTGGGCAAGCAGATCATCGTCGCCACCGGCTCCAACGCGCGTGCCTTGCCCGGCGCGGAATTTGATGAAGTGAACATCCTGTCCAACGACGGTGCGCTGCGCATTGGCGCAGTGCCCAAGAAGCTGGCCCTGATCGGTTCGGGTGTGATCGGCCTGGAGATGGGCTCGGTCTGGCGCCGCCTGGGCGCCGAAGTGACGGTGCTGGAAGGCCTGCCCACTTTCCTGGGTGCCGTGGACGAACAGATCGCCAAGGAAGCCAAGAAGGCTTTTGACAAGCAGGGCCTGAAGATCGAGCTCGGCGTGAAAGTCGGCGAGATCAAGAACAGCAAGAAGGGCGTCAGCATCGCCTACACCAACAGCAAAGGTGAAGCCCAGACCCTCGATGCGGACAAGCTCATCATCTCGATTGGCCGCGTGCCCAACACCATTGGCCTGAATGCCGAAGCCGTGGGCCTGCAGCTCGACGAGCGCGGCGCCATCGCTGTGGACGGCGACTGCAAGACCAACCTGCCGGGCGTGTGGGCCGTGGGCGATGTGGTGCGGGGCCCCATGCTGGCGCACAAGGCCGAGGAAGAAGGCGTGGCCGTGGCCGAGCGCATGGCAGGCCAGCACGGCCATGTCAATTTCAACACCATCCCCTGGGTGATCTACACCAGCCCCGAGATCGCCTGGGTGGGCCGCACCGAGCAGCAGCTCAAGGCCGATGGCGTGAAGTACAAGGCAGGCACCTTCCCCTTCCTGGCCAACGGCCGCGCGCGCGCGCTGGGCGACACGACAGGCATGGTCAAGTTCCTGGCCGATGCCACCACGGACGAAATCCTGGGTGTGCACATGGTCGGCCCACAGGTCAGCGAGCTGATTTCCGAGGCCGTGGTGGCCATGGAGTTCAAGGCCAGCGCGGAAGACATTGCCCGCATCTGCCATGCGCACCCATCCCTGAGCGAAGCCACCAAGGAAGCGGCCCTGGCGGTGGACAAACGCACGCTGAATTTCTGATTCTTTGCGTCAAATTGGCTGCTGGCGCTTATGAATAAAGCGCTGGCAGCTATTTATTTTATAGCTGCATAGTTCCGGGCCGCTTCAACGTGACTGTCAAACAGACCTATCTCGCAGAACTTGACGCGAAAGGCTTTCAGAGCGACCCGGCGCAATTGCGCGCGGTGGACGCCTTGCAGCGCTGCGCCCGCGACTGGGCTGCCTACAAGTCGCGCCGCTCCAACGCCCTCAAGAAAATCGTCAACCACCCCGATGTTCCGCGTGGCGTTTACATGTATGGTGGCGTGGGGCGAGGCAAGAGCTTTCTCATGGATTGCTTCTTCAATGCCGTGCCGATCAAACGCAAGGTGCGCCTGCATTTTCACGAGTTCATGCGCGAGGTGCACCGCGAGCTGGCGGCCCTGCAGGGCACGCAGAACCCGCTGGATGTGCTGGGCCGGCGCATTGCCAAGCGCTACAAGCTGATCTGCTTTGACGAGTTTCACGTTGCCGACATCACCGATGCGATGATCCTGCACCGCTTGCTGGTGGCGCTGTTTGACAACGGGGTAGGTTTCGTCACCACCTCCAACTTCAGGCCCGATGAGCTCTATCCCGATGGCTTGCACCGCGACCGCATCCTGCCGGCCATTGCACTGCTGAACGAAAAGCTGGAGGTGGTGAACGTGGACAACGGCACCGACTACCGGCGCCGCACGCTGGAGCAGGTGAAGCTCTACCACACGCCCCTGGGCCCGCAGGCAGATGCCGAGATGAACGCTGCCTTCGATCAGTTGGCCGAAGTGCATGACGAAGACCCGGTGCTGCACATTGAGGCCCGCGAGATCCGGGCGCGGCGCAAGGCGGGGGGCGTGGTGTGGTTTGACTTCAGGACGCTGTGCGGTGGACCCCGCTCGCAGAATGATTACCTGGAGATCGCCACGCAATTCCACACGGTGTTGCTGTCGGATGTGCCCTACATGCCGGTCAACATGGCGTCGCCTGCGCGGCGCTTTACCTGGCTGGTGGACGTGTTGTATGACCGGCGGGTCAAACTCATTTTGTCGGCGGCCGTGCCGCCAGAGCAGCTCTACACCGATGGACCGCTGGCACACGAGTTTCCGCGCACGGTGTCTCGGCTCCACGAGATGCAGTCCAAGGAGTTTCTGGCGCTGGAGCGCCGCACTGTTGACACGGGACTGACGTAATGAAAAACGCTTGGGCAATCTGGGGTGTTGTTTGTGCGATGGTTGGGCCTGCCATGGCGCAACCGTTGGCATCTGCACCGCCGCAAGGCCGCCACAGTGCCGAGCAGGCGCAGCGGCAGGCCGAGCGCGACCGAATCCTCCAGGAGCGCCAGGCCATCGTGGCGACCCGAAAGCGTGACGAAGCCGCGTGCTATCGCCGGTTTGCGGTGGAGGACTGCCTGCGCGACGTGCGGGCCCAGGCGCGCAATGCCGAGCTTCAATTGCGCGCGCGTGAGTTGCAGCTCAATGACGCGGAGCGCAAGGAAAAGGCCGCAGAGCGGCTGCGTTCGATTGAAGAGAAGCAGCGCGTGGCGCCGGACCGCTCGCAACCCCAGGGGGCGGCCCGTGGGGCGGGGCGTCCTGCCACCGGTGTGGAAGATTTGCGCACGCAGCACCAACGCGAGGCGCAACAAAGGGCGCAGCAGCAGCGCAGCCGCCAGGAGTCCCATGCTGCCAGCAAGGAGCAGCGCGCCACGCAAAGCGCTGAACGCGCGGCCGCCGCGCGCGCGCGCCACGCTGAAAATGTGAAATCGGCACAGGAGCGGCGCGAGCGAATGCAGAAAATGCAAGCCGAAGCGGCTGCCGCAGGGCGCAAGCCGGCTGCCCCCTTGCCTGCTTCTCCAGGGCTTCCGTCCACGCAGCCCTGAATATCGAGCGCTGATGGTTTGCACGCGCCAGGCGCGTGCTCGGGCGTTGTGCGCTTCAGGCGTTTCCGGTGGACAGTGGGACCAGTCGCGCGATCTTCCTTTCTTCAACCAGGGTCTCGATCTTCACAATGACCAGCGACAGGTTGTCGCCGCCGCCGCGTGCGCGGGAGCGCGCCTTGTCGATCAGGAATTCGGTGGCTTCGCGCGGTGACAGCGAATCCACCACCGAGGCCAGTTCGGTGGGGGAGAAGTAGTGCCACACGCCATCGCTGCAGGCGAGCAGGACATCGCCCGGGCGCAATTGCTGAATGGTGTGGGTGGTGATGGGCGGGTCGCTTTCGGTGCCCAGGCAGCCCACCAGAATGTTGGAGTGCGGATGGATGTTGGCCTCGGCTTCGGTCAGCTCGCCGCGATCGACCAGGGCCTGAACATACGAGTGGTCACTCGTGCGGAAGGTCAGCCTGGCTCCTTCAAAGTGGTAGATGCGCGAATCGCCTGCATGGACCCAGTGGCAGTCCCCGCGGGGGTTGATCAGGAAAGCCGCGATCGTGCTGTGCGGTTCCTGCTCGGATGAAATGGCCGTGAGGCGGATGACGATGTGGGCCTCTTCCACCATGTTCTTGAGCATGGCCGCAGGGTCGTCGGTTTCCGGCGAGTAGCGTTCGAACAGCTGGCGTGCCGTCATCATCACCTGGTCGGAGGCCTTGCGCCCGCCACTGCGCCCGCCCATGCCATCGGCAACCACACCGAGCACGCATCCGTTGTAGCGGTCATGCGAGATCAGGGCCACCTGGTCTTGCTGGTATTCGCGGTCACCCTTGTGGATGCCGGTCGATGCGATGAGGCGGAACGCTTTGGTCATGCTGGTGATTGTGGGGGGCGGCGGCGCAAATACCCATCGGAGAGGCGTGTCGGAGCGCGTATTATCCGCTCGCGTGTGGCATTTTTGCCATGCCCATGGGCGCATGGCGCCGCCACCGCCTTGAAATCGAACCACCACTCCTTGCCCCGCCAGTTGATAGATCTGCGCATCGCCCATGCCGATCTGGACGCCCGCATCGACCACGGCGCGCTGGAGGCGGTGCCTGACGAGTTTTCGCTCAGGCGCCTGAAAAAGCGCCGCCTCGCATTGCGCGATGCAATCGACCGCCTGGAGCGTGCGCTCCAGCCCCAAGAACCTGCGTGATGGGTCTTGCGGACGCAGTGCATGCGGCATTCCAACCCGAAGGGGTGCTGTCGCGAACGGAGGGCCACTACCGCGCGCGCGAGGGGCAGATCCGGATGGCGGATGCGGTGGCCCGGACCATCGAGCTCGGTGGCGCCCTGGTGGTAGAAGCCGGCACCGGCGTTGGCAAGACCTTTGCCTATCTGGTTCCGGCACTGCTCAGTGGCGAGCGGGTGTTGCTTTCCACGGCCACCAAGGCCTTGCAGGACCAGCTTTTTGCCCGGGACCTGCCTCAGCTGGTCTCTGCATTGGGCGTGCCGGTACGCACGGCGCTGCTGAAGGGGCGGGGCAGTTACCTGTGTCTGCACCGCATGGAAAAGGCGCGGCAGGACACCGCGCTGCACGATCGCAACGTGCAGCGGGTGCTGGCGAAGGTGGAGATCTGGTCGCACAGCACGCGCTCGGGTGATCTGGCGGAATTGCCAGGTCTCGACGAGCGATCGCCCGTCATCGCGCTGATCACCTCCACCCGTGAAAACTGTCTGGGCGTGGCGTGCCCTCGCTTTCGCCAGTGCCATGTGCACATCGCCCGGCGTGAAGCGCTGGCCGCCGATGTGGTGGTGATCAACCACCATCTGTTCTTTGCCGACGTGGCCGTGCGGGAGTCGGGCATGGCCGAGCTGCTGCCGACTGTGCGGGTCGTGGTGTTGGACGAGGCACACCAGATCAATGAAATCGGTGTGCAGTTTCTCGGCACGCACCTGTCCACAGGGCAATGGCTGGATTATTCCCGTGATCTGCTGGCGACAGGTTTGCAGCACGCCCGCGGCCTTGCGGACTGGAGCACCCTGGCGGGACACCTGGAGCGGGCGTGTGGCGATCTGCGCATTGCCGTGGGACCGAGGGTGCCCGGCGCCAAGCTGCGCTGGACTGGCGAAGTGCCCGAAACCGTCATGCCTGCAGGCTGGCAAGAGGCCCTTCGGGGCATGGCAGCGGCGTGCGCGCAAGCGATGGAAGCGCTGGACCCGTTGAGCGAGTTGTCCCCTGATCTCGTCCGGCTGTATGAGCGCGGCTCGGAACTTTTGGCGCGCCTGGGGCGGTTTGCAGCGCCCTGCAGTCCGGACGCCGTGCGCTGGCTGGACGTGGGCGGCCAGCTGCGGCTGGTGGAGTCGCCGCTGGATATTGCGCAGACCATGCAGACCCGCGTGCTTGCTGCTCCCGCTGAATCCGGCGCCGAAAAAGATGACGGCGACGGATGGCCGGCCCCCGCGCAGCATGCGGGCCGGGCCTGGATTTTCACGTCCGCCACCCTGGGGGACGATGCCGGGCTGACATGGTTCACCGAGCGCTGTGGCCTGCAGAACGCTGAAATACTGCGTGTTGACAGCCCGTTCGACTATGCATCCCAGGCGGCGCTGTATGTGCCCCGGCATTTGCCAGAACCGTCTGATCCCGGCCATAGCCTGGCAGTGGCCGGGCTGGCTGGAGCGGCTGCCAGTCGCCTTGGCGGGCGCACGCTGGTTCTGACCACGACGCTCAAGGCCCTGCGCGCCATTGGTGATGCGTTGCAGGCCCGTTTCAGCAACCAGGAAGGGCCGGAGGTGCTGGTGCAGGGCGACCGGCCCAAGCGCCAACTCATGCAGCGTTTTCGCGAGGGAGCCTCTGGCGGCGGACGGGGTTGCGTGCTGGTGGCTTCGGCATCTTTCTGGGAAGGCTTTGATGTGCCTGGCGATGCCTTGCAGCTGGTGGTCATCGACAAGCTGCCTTTTCCACCCCCTGGCGACCCGCTGATAGAGGCACGCAGCCAGCGCATCAAAGCCGCTGGCGGTCGCTCGTTTCAGATGCTTGCCGTGCCCGAGGCGGCTGTTGCGCTCAAGCAAGGCGCAGGGCGGTTGATCCGGAGGGAATCAGACCGCGGTGTGCTGGTCGTGTGCGACACGCGGTTGGCCACCATGGGCTATGGCAAGCGGCTGATGCGCGCGCTGCCGCCCATGCGCGTTCTGGAAAATCCAGAGGGATTGGAGGCCGCGCTGGATGCGCTTACCAGAACTTCCACCACGGATTGGACTTGGCCTTGACGGTACCCGTGGCGTAGGCGCCCTGGGGGTAGGAGGCTTGCATGACCCGGCGGGCATCATCACGCAGCTGGGTCATTCCCAGGGCATCGTAGGACTGGATCAGGATGTACAGGGCTTCTTCAAGCGCAGGGACACCCTGGTAGTCGGCCAGTGCAGCCTGGGCGCGGCCGATGGCCGCCACATAGGCGCCGCGCTGGAAGTAGTAGCGGGCAACGTGGACTTCATACTGGGCCAGCGAATTGACGATGTAGGTCATGCGCTGGCGAGCGTCTTTGGCGTAGCGCGAATCAGGGAACCGTGTCACCAGTTCGCTGAACGACTCGAAGGAATCCTTGGCGGCTTTCTGGTCGCGTTCGGAGAGATCCTGCTGGGAGATCCATGAAAAAAGACCCAGGTTGTCGTTGAAGTTGACCAGGCCTTTGAGGTACATCGCGTAATCGAGCGCAGGACTTGCGGGGTGCAACTTCATGAAGCGGTCCAGCGTGGCGATGGCCTGTGCCTTTTCACCACCCTTGTACTGCGCATAGGCTTTGTCAAGCTGGGCCTGCTGGGCAAGGGGCGTGCCTGCCGCACGGCCCTCCAGTTTTTCCAGCAAGGGCACGGCCTTGTCGAAAGCGCCGCCGCTCAACTCGTCCTTGGCTTCCGAGTAAATGCGGTTGGGGCTCCAGCCCGCTGTCTTGTCTTCCGGCGTGCTTGAACAGCCCGCGAGCAAGCCGGCGGTCAGCAGGGCAGTGATAAAAGGCAGGGGGGCACGCAGCATTGCAGGCAGCTTTCAGACAAAAAGTGAACGTGTGTCCCGTGAGGCGCTGCACCGGCTGTCGCACCGGCATGGTACGGCTTGGCCCGCGGCGCAATCTCAACCGACACCGGCATTGTACCGACGGTGCCTGCCTGGTCCCGTTTGCCTGAAACGGCTATTGCACGAGCCGGGCCAGGTGGGCTTCCTACAATGGAGCCCATGTTTGTACACCTGCGCCTGCACACCGAATTTTCCGTCGTTGACGGCACCAATCGCATCGATGACCTGGCCAAGGCAGCAGCCAAGGATGGCCAGCCTGCATTGGCCATCACCGACCTCAACAACCTTTTTGGCGCCATCAAGTTCTACAAGGCGATGCGAGGCAAAGGCGTCAAGCCGATTCTGGGGGCGGAAATCTTTCTGGAAGGCGAGGCGGGTGCAGCGCCGTCGCGCATGCTGGTGCTGGTGCAGGGGCGCCAGGGCTATCTGAATCTGTCCGAGCTGCTGGCACGCGCCTGGACCCGCAGTGTGTCCAAAACCCATGCCGTCTGCACCTGGGCGTGGTTGGAGGAGCTGGGCGAAGGGCTGATTGCGATCTCGGGCGCCCAGGCAGGAGCGGTGGGGCAGGCCCTCATGAAAGGCGATGACGCCGGGGCGGCGCGTCTGGCGTTGCGGCTGGCTGGCATCTTTCCCCACCGTTTCTACGTGGAGTTGCAACGGGCAGGCCGCGCCGACGACGAGGCCCATGTGGTGGCGGCTGTGCAGCTGGCGGCACGGCTGCATCTGCCGGTGGTGGCCACGCATCCCGTGCAGTTTGGCTCAGCGGACGATTACGAGGCCCACGAGGCGCGGGTGTGCATTGCCGAGGGCGAGATCCTGGGCAACCAGCGTCGGGTGCGCAAGTTCACGCGCGAGCAGTATTTCAAGTCGTCGGCGCAGATGCAGGCGCTGTTCGAGGACCTGCCCGCCGCGCTGGCCAATTCGGTGGAGATTGCGCGCCGTTGCAACATCACCCTGGTGCTGGGCAAGCCGCAGCTGCCCAATTTCCCCATTCCCCCCGTGAATGGGCAGGTGCTGTCGGTGGAGGACTACTTTCGCCATGTGTCCTTTGAGGGGCTGGAGGAGCGCCTGACGCTTCTGTTTCCCGAAGAAACCAAGCGCAATGCGCAGCGCCCGCGCTATGTGGAGCGGCTGGAGTTCGAGCTCAATACCATCCTCAAGATGGGGTTTCCCGGCTACTTCCTGATTGTGGGGGACTTCATCCAATGGGCCAAGACGCACGGCTGTCCCGTCGGGCCGGGCCGGGGTTCCGGCGCGGGGTCGCTGGTGGCCTATGCACTCAAGATCACCGATCTGGACCCGCTGGAATACAACCTGCTGTTCGAGCGTTTCCTGAACCCGGAGCGGGTGTCCATGCCCGACTTCGACATTGACTTTTGCCAGGCGAACCGCGACCGCGTGATCGACTATGTAAAGGACAAATACGGCAAGGATGCCGTCAGCCAGATTGCCACTTTCGGCACCATGGCGGCCAAGGCCGCCATCCGCGACGTGGGCCGGGTGATGGACATGAGCTACACCTTTTGTGACGGCATCTCCAAGCTGGTGCCCAACAAACCGGGGCAGTCCTACACCCTGCAATACCCGCCCGAGACCAAGAAGGAGGGGGACAAGAACAACTACGCGCTGGAGCTGGAACCCCTGCTCTACGAGCGGGTGCGCAAGGAGGACGACGTCAAGACCATCATCGAGATGGCGCAGAAACTCGAAGGCATGACGCGCAATATCGGCATGCATGCCGGGGGCGTGCTGATCGCCCCGGGCAAGCTCACTGATTTTTGCCCGCTGTACCAGCAGCCTGGCAGCGAATCGGCCGTGAGCCAGTACGACAAGGACGATGTGGAGGCCATCGGCCTCGTGAAGTTCGACTTTCTGGGCCTGGCCACGCTCACCATCCTGGAGATCGCGCGCGAGTTCATCATCAAGCGCCACAAGGGCCAGGAGAACTTCGCGTTCGAAACCATTCCGCTGGACGATGGCCCTACCTACCGGCTGTTCTCCGATGGCAAGACCGAGGCCGTTTTCCAGTTTGAAAGCCGCGGTATGCAGGGCATGCTCAAAGAGGCGCGACCCAGCCGTCTGGAGGATTTGATTGCCCTGAATGCCCTGTACCGCCCGGGTCCCATGGACCTGATACCCAGCTTCGTGAACCGCAAGCACGGCAAGGAGGTGGTGGAGTACCCGCACCCGCTGGTGGAGCCCGTGCTGGCTGAGACTTACGGGATCATGGTGTACCAGGAGCAGGTGATGCAGACCGCCCAGGTGCTGGGCGGCTACAGCCTGGGCGGCGCCGACATGCTGCGCCGTGCCATGGGCAAGAAGAAGGCCGAGGAGATGGCCGAACACCGCGCCATCTTCCGCAAGGGCGCTGCCGAAAAGGGCATCAGCCAGGAGAAGGCCGACGAGGTGTTCGACCTGATGGAGAAGTTCGCGGGCTACGGTTTCAACAAGTCGCACGCAGCCGCCTACTCGCTGCTGGCCTACCACACGGGCTGGCTCAAGGTGCACTACACGGCCGAGTTTTTCTGCGCCAACATGACCGTGGAAATGGACGACACCGACAAGCTCAAGGTGCTGTTCGAGGATGCGGTCAAGAACTTCGGGATGACCTTCGAGCCCCCAGACGTGAACCGGGGCGTGTACCGGTTCGAGCCGGTGACCGACAAGGTGATCCGTTATGGCCTGGGTGCCGTCAAGGGAACGGGGCAGCAGGCCATCGAGGCCATCGTCGCCGCCCGTGAGGGACGGGGCGAGGGGCCGCAGGGCTCCACTACTGGCCCCTTCAAGAGTCTGTTCGATTTTTGCGTGCGGGTAGATCGGACACGCCTGAACAAGCGCACGGTCGAGGCGCTCATCAAGGCGGGGGCGTTTGATGCGCTCCATCTCAATCGTGCCGCGCTGGTCGCTTCGATCGACCGGGCGTTTGACTTTGCCGCGGCCACGCTGGCCAACGTGAACCAGGGCGGGCTCTTTGACATGATGGGCGAAGACGCCCATGGATCGAGCACCCAGGAGCCCGATCTGGTCGACGCGGTGCCCTGGGGCATCAAGGAGCGGCTCACCCAGGAGAAGACGGCCGTCGGCTTCTACCTGTCGGGCCACCTGTTTGACGAGGTGGCGCAGGAGGTACGCCGTTTCGTGCGCACGCAGATCGATGAATTGCTGGACAGCCGCGAGCCCCAGATCTTGGCCGGCATCGTCAGCGACTTTCGGGTGATCAACGGCCAGCGGGGCAAGCTGGGCCTGTTTCGCCTCGATGACAAATCCGGCGTGCTGGAGGCCTCTGCCGACGAGGCCTTGCTCAACACCTACCGTAACCAGCTCAAGGAAGATGAGTTCGTGGTGATGATGGGGCGCCTGCAGCTCGACCACTTCAGCGGCGGGCTGCGGGTGAAGGTGCAGCAGGTGTGGGACATGGCCGGAGCGCGCGCCCGGTTCGGCAAATACCTGCATGTCGTGGTGGGGGACAAATCCCCTGACGTGCCAGGTCTGGTGCGGGAGTTCCCTCCACGCCGGGAGGAGTCGGAGCAGGGCGATCTGCTGCACGGGCTGCGCGTGCGCATGGGGGTGCGCTGCGTGGCAGAGCAGGGGGCCGCGGTGGCCGAACTCCAATTGGGTGACGCCAGCCGCTTTTATCCGACCGATGCCGCGCTGGCGGCCTGGAGCGCCGGGGTGGGAACCGGCTCGGCCACGGTGATCTATGAGTGACCCGTGGATGGGGCGGCGCGCATTTTGCCGGCGGTTGTAAAAACCGCAATCGTCCTCAGATGACACGGGCTGCAGTGCAACGGATGCATCGCTAGAATGAATTTCATGGCAACAAAACCACCTTCTCCCCCCACCGCGCTGCCCCCCACCCGGCCAGCACAGGATGATGGCGGTTCGGTCGTGCTCGAAAGACGCGCGCAAAAGACCCAGCCGCCCCATATGTACCAGGTGGTCATGCTCAATGACGACTACACGCCCATGGAGTTCGTGATCGTGGTGCTGCAGGAGTTTTTCAGCAAAGACCGCGAACAGGCCACCCAGATCATGCTGAAGATCCACCTCGACGGCAAAGGCGTGTGCGGCGTGTATTCCCGCGATGTGGCCGCCACCAAGGTGGACCAGGTGCTGGAGGCAGCGCTGAAGGCTGGCCACCCCCTGCAATGTGTGAGTGAGCCTGTTGAATAACGGGTTTCTCGTCCCGATCTAAAGTTATCCCTTCCACGCAAGCACAAAGGAGTTCACATGATTGCCCAGGAACTGGAAGTCAGCTTGCACATGGCCTTTGTTGAGGCCCGCCAGCAGCGCCACGAGTTCATCACCGTGGAGCATCTGTTGCTTGCACTGCTCGATAATCCCAGCGCAGCGGAGGTGCTGCGCGCATGTTCGGCCAATATCGATGATCTGCGTTCATCGCTGTCGAATTTCATCAAGGACAACACGCCGCAGGTCGCAGGGTCTGATGAGGTGGACACCCAACCCACGCTGGGCTTCCAGCGGGTGATCCAGCGTGCCATCATGCACGTGCAATCCACGGGCAACGGCAAGAAAGAGGTGACGGGCGCCAACGTGCTCGTGGCCATCTTCGGCGAGAAGGATTCGCATGCTGTGTATTACCTGCACCAGCAGGGCGTGACGCGCCTCGATGTGGTCAACTTCATCGCCCACGGCATCAAGAAGGGCGAGCCGCCAGAGCCCGCCAAGGCCGAGAACCAGGCCGAGGGTGAAGAGGGTGGTAGCTCCGAGCGCAACGAGAAAGCCTCGCCGCTGGAGCAGTTCACCCAGAACCTGAACCAGCTCGCCAAGGACGGCAAGATCGACCCGCTGATCGGCCGCCACTACGAGGTGGAGCGCACGATCCAGATCCTGTGCCGCCGCCGCAAGAACAACCCGCTGCTGGTGGGCGAGGCGGGCGTGGGCAAGACCGCGATTGCCGAGGGCCTGGCCTGGCGCATCACGCAGAACGATGTGCCCGAGATCCTGGCCGAGGCCACGGTGTACTCGCTGGACATGGGCGCGCTGCTGGCGGGTACCAAGTACCGCGGTGATTTCGAGCAGCGCCTCAAGGGCGTGCTCAAGTCGCTCAAGGACAAGCCCAACGCGATTCTGTTCATTGACGAGATCCACACGCTGATCGGTGCGGGGGCCGCCTCGGGTGGCACGCTGGACGCCAGCAACCTGCTCAAGCCGGCGCTGTCCAGCGGCCAGCTCAAGTGCATCGGCGCGACCACCTTCACCGAGTACCGTGGCATCTTCGAGAAGGACGCCGCGCTGTCGCGCCGCTTCCAGAAGGTGGACGTGGTCGAGCCCACCGTGGCCGAGACCGTCGACATCCTCAAGGGCCTCAAGTCGCGCTTCGAAGAGCACCACAGCGTGAAATACGCAGCGGCTGCCCTGCAGGCTGCGGCCGAGCTGAGCGCCAAGTACATCAACGACCGCCACCTGCCCGACAAGGCCATCGACGTGATCGACGAGGCGGGTGCTGCCCAGCGCATCCTGGTGCCCAGCAAGCGCAAGAAGACCATCGGCAAGGCCGAGATCGAAGAGATCGTGGCCAAGATTGCGCGCATTCCACCCGCCAATGTGTCCAACGACGACCGGGGCAAGCTCCAGACGCTGGAGCGCGACCTCAAGAGCGTGGTGTTCGGCCAGGACAAGGCGCTGGAGGTGCTGGCCTCGGCGGTCAAGATGGCGCGCTCGGGCCTGGGCAAGGGCGACAAGCCGATCGGCTCCTTCCTGTTCAGCGGTCCCACCGGCGTCGGCAAGACCGAGGCGGCTAAGCAGCTGGCCTTCATCATGGGCATCGAGCTGATCCGCTTCGACATGTCGGAGTACATGGAGCGCCACGCCGTGAGCCGCCTGATCGGTGCGCCTCCGGGCTACGTGGGCTTTGACCAGGGTGGCCTGCTGACCGAAGCCATCACCAAGAAGCCGCACGCGGTGCTGCTGCTCGACGAAATCGAGAAGGCGCACCCGGACATCTTCAACGTGCTGCTGCAGGTCATGGACCACGGCACGCTGACGGACAACAACGGCCGCAAGGCCGACTTCCGCAACGTGCTCATCATCATGACCACGAACGCTGGCGCCGAGACCATGAACAAGGCGACCATCGGCTTCACCAACCCGCGCCAGGCGGGCGACGAGATGGGCGACATCAAGCGCCTGTTCACGCCCGAGTTCCGCAACCGGCTGGACGCCATCGTCAACTTCAAGGCACTTGACGAGCAGATCATCCTGCGCGTGGTGGACAAGTTCCTGCTGCAGCTGGAAACCCAACTGGCCGAGAAGAAGGTGGAGGTCACCTTCACCGACGCCCTGCGCAAGCACCTGGCCAAGAAGGGGTTTGACCCGCTGATGGGCGCGCGCCCCATGCAGCGCCTGATCCAGGACACCATCCGCCGTGCGCTGGCCGACGAACTGCTGTTTGGCCGTCTGACGGAGGGTGGGCGCCTCACGGTGGACATCGAGCTCAAGACCGATGACAAGGGCGTGGAAACGTCCGAAGTGCTGCTGGACATCCAGCCGCTCCCCAAGAAGGATCGCTCGGCCAAGTCGGAACCCGCTGAGCCGGAAGAAGCCACGGCGGATTGACGCGGTGCAGTGGCTGCGCCGCCGGCGCGTTCGCTGTGGCCCGCCAAAAGAAAGCCCACGGTGTATGCCGTGGGCTTTCTTACATGGCGTCAAGCGTGGGCGCTTGGAGTGCGCTGTGGCACCACCGCCATTCAAGGGGTTTGCAGGCGTTGCAGCAGCTCCAGGGTGGGGTAGCCATCCTGTGCCGTGCCGATGCTGCGCTGGAAGGCCCGCAGCCCTGCGCGGGTGGCGGGGCCCATCACGCCGTCCGGGGTGCCGGCAGCAAACCCCCTGAGGTTCAGTGCCTCCTGCAGTGCCTGCATCTGCGCGCGCGACAGGGGCTCCAGATCGCGCGGCCAGGCGCCCGCGACCGCTGCGCCGCCGCCGATCTGTTGCGACAGCTGCGCCACCGCGAGCGCGTAGTGGATCGAGTTGTTGTACCGCAGGATGCTCCGGAAATTGGCCCCCACCAGAAACGCCGGGCCGCGGGCACCCGCCGGAGCCACGATGGAGGCCGCGCTCAGGGCCGGCAGCCTCTGGCCGTCGAGTGCACGTATGCCCTCGGCTTCCCATTGCGCGGTCGTTTGCTGCACAGACAGGTCTGCCCGGGCATGGTCGAACGTGGGTGGGAGCCGCACCTCGGCACCCCAAAGCTCATGGGTTTGCCAGCCGGAGCGGGACAGAAAATGGGCCGTGGAGGCCGCCACATCGGGGATGCTGCCCCAGATGTCACGGTGCCCGTCGCCATCGGCATCCACGGCGTAGGCCAGGAACACCGAGGGCAGGAACTGGGTGTGGCCCATGGCGCCAGCCCAGGAGCCCACCATGCGCTCGGCGGTGATGTCGCCCTGGTCCATGATGCGCAGTGCCGCCAGCAGTTCGGCCTGTGCCCAGGCGCGGCGCCGGCCGTCGTAGGCCAGCGTGGCCAGCGCATCCACGGTGTGGAAGCTGCCAAAGTTGCTGCCGTAGTTGCTCTCCATGCCCCAGATGGCGGTGATCACCGTGGCGGGCACGCCGTAGCGGGCGGCGGCGGCCTCCAGCGCTGTGTGGTGCTCGGCCAGCTGGGCCTTGCCCTGCGTGATGCGCTGCACCGAGACCGCGCTGTCGAGGTAGGCCCAGGGCGTGCGGGCGAATTCGGGCTGGGTACGGTCCAGCTCCACCACGCGGGGTTGCCATTGGGCGTTGCCAAGCACGTCGCGCACGGTGCCGGGCCGGATGCCGGCCGCAAGGGCCTGCGCAGAAAACGCGGCGCGCCAGGCGGCAAAGCCTGCGGCGTGCTCTGCATCGGCGGGGGTGCCCGCGCTGGCGGCCGCTGGCAACGTGGTGCTTGCCGTGAGGGGCTGGCTGGGGGGCGTTGGCGCGGAGGTGCAACCTGCGAGGGCCAGGGCCGCAACCAGTGCGGCCGGCCGCAACCTGGGCGCGAGGGCCTGGCAATGCGGCGAGAAGGAGGAAAGTGCGAGGATGCGATGCATGCGCCATTGTCTCGTGCTGCAGCGCCCGTGTCTTGCCGCACGCGTGGCACGCCGCGAATGGGCTGGTTGGCGTGTTTACTACTATTTTGATAGCTGTAGGTGCTTTATTTGCAAGCGATTGAGGCCAAAAAGCATGAAATTCAGGTACAGTTGGAGTTTGGCGCTTGTGATGCCCATGGGCGCTCTTTTCCAGCCTTTGTTTGTCCACCGACCATGGCCTCTCACACTTTCCTCTGGCACGACTACGAAACCTTCGGTGCGAACACCCGGCGCGACCGGCCGGCGCAGTTTGCGGCCATCCGCACGGACGCGGCGCTCAACGAGATCGGCGCGCCGCTGATGCTCTATTGCCAGCCGGCCAACGACTACCTGCCCGATCCAGAGGCCTGCCTCATCACCGGCATCACGCCCCAGCTGTGCCTCGAAAAAGGCGTGCCCGAGCATGAGTTCGCCAACCGCATCGAGGCCGAATTCGCGCAGCCGGGCACCATTGGCGTGGGCTACAACACCATCCGCTTCGACGACGAGATCACGCGCTTCATGTTCTGGCGCAACCTCATCGACCCCTATGCGCGCGAGTGGCAGAACCAGTGCGGCCGCTGGGACCTGCTCGATGTGGTGCGCATGACGTATGCGCTGCGCCCCGACGGCATGGAGTGGCCCCGCAAGGAAGACGGCACGCCCAGCTTCAAGCTGGAGCATCTTTCCAAGGCCAACGGCCTGCTGCACGAGGCCGCGCACGACGCGCTGTCCGACGTGCGCGCCACCATCGCGCTGGCGCGGCTCATTCGCCAGCACAACCCCAGGCTGTTTGACTTTGCCCTGTCGCTGCACAAAAAAGACCGCGTGGCCGCCGAATTGCGCCTGCCCGCCACGGCACTCACGGCGCGGCCGTTTCTGCATGTCTCGGGCATGTTTCCGGCCGAGCGCGGTTGCCTGGCGGTGATGTGGCCGCTGGCCAGCCATCCCACCAACAAGAACGAGCTGATTGCCTGGGACCTGGCCCATGACCCGCGCGAGCTGGCCACGCTGGGCGCCGACGAGATCCGGCTGCGCATGTTCTCCCGCGCGGCCGACCTGCCGGAGGGCACCATGCGCCTGCCAATCAAGACCATCCACCTGAACAAGTCGCCCATGGTGGTGGGCAATGTGAACACGCTCACGCCCGCGCTGGCGCAGCGCTGGGGCATGGACCTGGTCCAGGCAGCGCAGCACGCAGACATGGCGCGGGCCCTGCCCGACATGAGCGGCATCTGGCCGGTCGTGTTTGCCCGCCCGGCCGAGCCCGCTCCCGATGTGGACCAGGACCTGTATGGCGGATTCGTCGGCAACAGCGACCGCCGCCACCTGAACGATCTGCGCACCCTGAGTGGCGCGAAACTGGCCGCCGCGCGCACGGGCTTTGACGATCCGCGTCTGGCCGAGCTGGTGTGGCGCTACCGGGCCCGCAACTTCCCCGGCACCCTGTCGCCCGAAGAGGCTGAGCGCTGGGAGGCGCACCGCGCCGCCTGCCTGTTTGACGGGGCGGGCGGGGCGCGCACCGTGGAGCAGCTGTTCACCGCAATCGACCAGATCTCGGAGACCGCCGACGACGACCGCACCCAGGAGATCCTGGGCGCCTTGTACGATTACGCCGAGCACATCGCACCTGAACGCTAGCCCCCCTGAGGCGCTGGCGCGCCTTCCCCCTGAGGGGGACGCACCCGGTGGCCTGGCAGAGCCAGTTCCACGGGTGCGCTGGCGTCAGGGCGCGCCAGTATTGATCGCCCCGCCTTGTAAGTAGCCCCGCAGAAACAGCGCAGATTTTTATGACGACACCGCAAAACCGCAGCTTCACCACCCAGATCGTGCATGCCGACCGCCTGGGCGGTGCCGCGCATGGCGCCATCCACCAGCCCATCCACACCTCGGTGCAATACGGCTTTGACCAG
Source organism: Acidovorax sp. JHL-9 (assembly GCF_000426205.1). Classification (NCBI taxonomy): domain Bacteria; kingdom Pseudomonadati; phylum Pseudomonadota; class Betaproteobacteria; order Burkholderiales; family Comamonadaceae; genus Acidovorax; species Acidovorax sp. JHL-9. The sequence goes on along the minus strand of NZ_AUEX01000011.1, from coordinate 21,845 downwards.
GTCGAGGACCTGATTGCCGTGTTCCAGGGCACCGCCAAGGGCGGCTTCAACTATGCCCGCCAGGGAACCCCCACCACGGCCGCGCTCGAGGCCAAGCTCACGCAGATGGAGCAGGGCCAGGGCAGCATCGTCTTTGCCACCGGCATGGCCGCCATCTGCGCCATCTTTCTCACGTTGCTCAAGGCGGGTGACCATCTGGTGGCCAGCAAGTTCGTGTTTGGCAACACCAACAGCGTGTTGGGCACGCTCGCCGATCTGGGCATTGAAGTCACCACGGTGGACGTGACGGACACCGCCAAAGTGGCCACCGCCCTGCGGCCCAACACCCGCATGGTGTTTGCCGAAACCATTGCCAACCCCGGCACGCAGATTCCCGACCTGGAAGGCATTGGCGCGCTGTGCCAGGAGCGCGGCCTGCTGTACGTGGTGGACAACACCGTGGCCTCGCCGTACCTGTTCCGTCCGGGCACGGTGGGGGCGGGCCTGGTGGTGCATTCGCTCACCAAGAGCATCGGTGGGCAGGGCGACGCGCTGGGTGGCGCCGTGATCGACACCGGCGTTTTCGACTGGAGCCGCTACCCCAACATCTTTCCGGCCTACCGCAAGGGCGATGCCAAAGGCTGGGGCCTGCAGCAGCTGCGCAAGAAGGGCCTGCGCGACATGGGTGGCAGCTTGTCATCCCATGCCGCGCACCAGATTGCGCTGGGCGCCGAAACGCTGGCCCTGCGCATGGACCGCACCAGCGCCACCGCATTGGCGCTGGCCCAGTGGCTGGAGCAGCACCCGGCCGTGGCGCGGGTGCATTACCCGCTGCTGGCGTCACACCCGCAGCATGCCCAGGCCCAAAAGCACTTCAAGGCGGGCTCGTGGCTGCTGTCGTTCGAGTTGCGCGACCCCGCCCAGTGCCTGCCCTTGTGCAACCGCCTGCGGCTGCCCATCAAGGCCACGGGCCTGGCGGATACGCGCACGCTCATCATCCCGGTGGCCCACACCATCTTCTGGGAAGCGGGCCCCGAGGTGCGGGCCGTCATGGGCATTGGCGACAGCATGATCCGCCTGTCGGTCGGCCTGGAGGAATTGCAGGACCTGCTGGCCGACTTTGCGCAGGCGCTGGCCTGAAAGCAGGTGATCTGCTCTTGAGATTAGAGCTTCCAGCGATTTTTCTGTAAGCGCTGGCAGCCAATCTGGCTTGGAATTCAGCCAAAAAACCGGTAGCACACCCCAATCGCAGCGACCACCCCTGCCAGCTCTGCCAGCAGCGCGCAGGCCACCGCATGGCGAGCGCGCTGGATGCCCACCGCCCCGAAGTACACCGCCAGCACATAAAACGTGGTTTCGGTGCTGCCCTGGATGGTGGCGGCCACCAGTGCGGCGAAGCTGTCCACACCCTGGCTCTGCATGGTTTCGATGAGCATGGCACGCGCCGCGCTGCCCGAAAACGGTTTGACCAGCGCCGTGGGCAGGGCATCGACGAAGCGCGCATCCACGCCCAGCACCTGCACGCACCAGCGGATGGCATCGAGCACATAGCCCAATGCCCCCGAGGCGCGGAACACTCCCACCGCGCACAGCATGGCCACCAGGTAGGGCAGCAGGCCCTTGGCCACCTCGAAGCCCTCGCGGGCGCCTTCGATGAAGGCTTCATAAACGGCCACCTTGCGCCAGGCGCCCACCACCACAAAAAGCACGACCAGGGCAAACAGCGTGAGGTTGCCCAGCAGCGACGACAACTGCGCCAGGGCTGCCGCCGACAGCGTGGCCAGCAGCGCCATGAAGCCGGCCAGCCCCAGCGCCAGCGGTAGCAGGTAGGCCAGCACCACCGGGCTGAACAGCGGCAGCCGCTGCACCACGGCCACGCTGACGAGCCCCACCAGGGTGGAGGCCGATGTGGCCAGCAGGATGGGCAGGAACACCAGCGTCGGATCGGGCGCGCCCTGCTGCAGGCGGTACATGAAGATGGTCACCGGCAGCAGCGTGAGCGACGAGGCGTTGAGCACCAGGAACAGGATTTGTGCATTCGTGGCAGTGTCGGGCTGCGGGTTCAGCTCCTGCAGCGCGCGCATGGCTTTCAGGCCCATGGGCGTGGCGGCGTTGTCCAAGCCCAGCGCGTTGGCGGCAAAGTTCAGTGTCATCAGGCCCAGGGCCGGGTGGCCGCGCGGCACGCCGGGCATCAGCCGTGCAAACAGCGGCGCCAGCCAGCGCGCCAGGGCGTTGACGATGCCGGCCTTCTCGGCAATGCGTAAAAATCCCAGCCACAGGGTGAGCGTGCCAAACAACAGCACCATCACCTCGACCGACAGCCTGGCCATGGCAAACAGGGCCTCGACCATGGCCGCAAAAATCTGGGCATGGCCGCCAACCAGCCATTGGGCCAGGGCGGCAACTGCCGCGGTGACAAAAAAACCCAGCCAGAGGATGTTGAGCAAGGGGAAAAAAACTCCGTGTGGGCCGAATGTGTTGTGGGGCCGGACCGCAGCCGTCTTGATTGCCACGCCAACCTGGGTGCGAACCCGGCCATGGATAGGTTAACCCGTATTTTTGCCTGCAAACGCGCAACGGACAGGGCAAATCGCCGGGTGGTACGCTACAGGGTTCGGTTGCGTGTCCGGTTTGGGTTGAAAAACCAGCGCGCATTCGCCCCAAGACAAAAACCAGGCGCCATGGATCCATTGAACCGGTTCATCGAGCGCCACAACACGAAGGAACATCCGCCATGGGCGCGCAATGGAAAGCAAAAGGCAAGGCACAAGTCGCAGATGCCAGAGGCAAGCTGTTTGGCAAGCTGGCCAAGGAAATCATGGTGGCTGCGCGCGGCGGGGCTGACCCGGCCGGCAACTCGCGCCTGCGCCTCGTTGTCGAGCAGGCCCGCAAGGTCTCCATGCCCAAGGACACGCTGGAGCGCGCCATCAAGAAGGGCGCCGGCATTGGCAGTGAGGCCGTTCACTTCGAGCATGTGATCTACGAAGGCTATGCCCCGCACCAGGTGGCCGTGATGGTCGAGTGCCTGACCGACAACGTGAAACGCACGGCGCCCGAAATGCGCGTGCTGTTTCGCAAGGGCCAGCTGGGCACCTCGGGTTCGGTCGCCTGGGATTTTGATCATGTCGGCATGATCGAAGCCGAGCCCACGGTTGCCGGTGCCGACCCCGAAGAAGCCGCCATCGAGGCGGGTGCGCAAGACTGCGAAGCGGGCGACGAGGCGGGCACGACCACCTTCTGGACCGATCCCGCTGAACTCGACCTGGTCAGCCGTGCGCTGCCGGCGCACGGCTTCACCGTGCTGTCGGCCAAGCTGGGCTACAAGCCCAAGAACCCGGTGAACCCTGCCAACCTGACGCCAGAGCAGCTGGAAGAGGTGGAAAGCTTTCTGGCCGCCATTGACGCCAACGACGACGTGCAGAACGTCTATGTGAGCCTGGGCAGCTGATCGCCCGGGGGCTGGCCACCACCCCGGCCCGCGCTGGGCTTTTTTTGGCAACCATTCCATGACCGCTGACCATTACGCCGCCCTCGGGCTGGGCGCCAACGCGTCGCTGTCCGACATCAAGAAGGCTTTTCGCCAGAAGGCGTCGTTCTATCACCCCGACCGGAACGACGCACCCGATGCCGCGCAGCGCTTCCAGGCCGTGCAAAAGGCCTACGAGGTGCTGGCTGACGACGAGGCCCGCCAGGCCTACGACGACAACCGCCGCCGCAACCTGCTGGACGACCCGCTGCAGACCGCACAAGAGATCTGGCAAACCTATTTCAAGAGCATTCTTCCTTCGTGAAACTTTCCCCTTACTTTTATGACTTGCGTTCGGCCTACCAGGCCGAGCTGGATGACCTGGTTTCGGATTCGGAGGGCAAGGATGTGCTGCGTAAGCGGCTGGCCGAAAAGCGTTCCGAGATCGGTTTCCTGGTGAAGATGATGGAACTGGCCCCCGAGATGGTGGCGGTGGTCTTTCACCAGGGTTTCCGTTTTGCCAAGCCAGCGGTGATGGAGCATTTGCTTGGCCAGGGGGCGGACAAGCTACCCGAGTGGGGCGCGCTGACGGGCGCCGTTGCGCTGGAACCCTGGGCCGCCAGCCTGGCTCAAACCGTGCTGCGCGAGCCCGGTGGCCCGGCCTTCATGGTCGTGGCGGCGGGGTTGGAGTATCTGCACCAGCATGCGCGCCTGGCCCCGGCACCGGCGCAGGGCGAGGCCGAGCACGATGGCGACGAAGAGGCCGCCGAGCACGACGATGACTACAACGCACTCAGCGCCGACGATGCCACCGACCCGCACAACAGCCGCACCCGCGAAGAGGCCAGCTCCCACTGGCTGGCCGAGGCCGGCTTTGACCGCAAAGACTGACAAGACCGAGATTTTCCGCCCATGAACCACCTGGCCCTCATCACCAAAACCACCAGCCTGATTGCCGCGGGCGACATCGTGGGTGCCGAATCGGCGCTGGCCGAGCTGGCCGATACCGAAGGCGACAACGCCCTGATGGTCGTGCTGGACCAGCTGGCACCGAAAGATGTGCTGGCCGTGATGCGCGAGTACGACGACTCCAAGGCCTCGGTCGTCAACCTGCTGGTCACGCCCGAGCAGTTTGCGCGCGCCATGGTGCTGGAAAAGCAATACAAGGACCTGACCCACACGCACCTGCGCAACATGGTCAACGCCGTCATCTTTCGGGACGATGCCGACCCGGTGGAGTTCTTGACCGCCATTGGCGACCTGGAAGGCGGCGCCGAGGCCCTGGCCAACTACTTTGCCGAAAAATGGAGCCGCATCGAGGCTTTTGCCCGCACCGGCACCTTCGACGCCACCGAAGATTACGGGCTCACCCTGACCGATGACGAGCTGCTGGCGTCAGGCTATGTGCAGCCCCGCATCGACCAGGACGAAGTGGCCGACCGCGACTGGATGCAGCTGGCCTGGCTGCTGCGCTATGAATGCCGTGATCTCTTCATTGAAACCCTGCTGGTGCTGCGTGCCAAGGCGCGTGCCCACGACATGGGCCTGGACGAGGGTGACGAGCCGGCCGAGGAAGACGACGGCAAGTTCGAGACCAGCGACACCGACCGCGGCAAGGCCACCCCTGCGGCGCGCACATCCGACGAAGAATCCGCTATATAGATAACAACCCCCCTGAGGCGCTTTGCGCCTTCCCCCTTCTCTCGCCGCGCTGTGCGAGGCGGGCAGGGGGGCGCCGCCAGCGCGGCGGCCCTGGCCTGGTCCGTGCCAGTTTCGTGAGGCCGCGACGACGCGCAGCGCGATGGAGAGCTGAATGACATTGCCTGACACTCCAAACACTGATCTGCCTGCCGCAACCCATGCTCTGCAGCTGCACGACGCCCGCCCGTTCTTTGAAAAAGCGCTGGTGCATGGCGTGCAGCACGGCATCCTGGATGCCGCCCGGCTCGACGCCATCCGCACTGATGCCCCCAAGGGCATGGTGCAGATCGCCCGCTATTTCGGCAGCGAGTTTTTGCGGCCCGAGCTGGAAAAGGCACGTGACCGCATGGTCAACCTCATCAGCCTGTATTTGCTGGAAACCACGGGCGGTGATCTGGACCAAGCCGCCCTCTCGCTGCGCGACCACTCGTTCCTGTCGCGCTCCAAGGGCGGCTCGGACATGCTCAAGCGCCTGATCGCTCTGCCCGAGAGCAGCAATTTCGGCATGGCGGGTTATGCCGATGCCCAAACGCCGCTGCTGGCGCTGTGGTCGCTGCGCAGCCATGCCGACTACCGGGCCGAGCTGGCGCGCCGCAGCCAGATTGCCAGTGCCATCGGTGCCGCGCAGTGGCTGGCCGAACAATACGACCTGGATACCGACGAGCTGGAAGCCGCCGGTGCCGATGCCGAGGCCGTCATCCGCACCGGCCTGCTCATGCAGGCCCTGGCGCCCAAAGCCATGCACCTGGGCGAGTGGCCCAACGCCGTCGCCCTGGAGAAGCTGGTGACGGCGCTGCGCAAGAAGCAACTGACAGCACCCACGCAGCTGCGGTTGCCCGCTGGCGTGCCTGTGGATCTGCGCGCGGTGATGCAGGCGCAGTGCGCTGCCGTGCTGGCCGACCTGCCCAAACTGCTCGATGCGGCTGTGCCGCTGCGCGCGCTGCTGCGCCCCACCAGCGTGTTTCGTGCCCGCTATTTTCTGCTGGACGACCCACTGGCCGAGGTGGACCATTACCACCGCAGCCTGGATGCGCTGCAAGAGGGCGGCGAGCCGCCCCAGCCTGCCAGCAAGACATGGATGAAGACCACCCAGGGCAACGAAGACGAACATTCGCTGCTGACGCTGTTCCTGTGCGTGGCAGCAGGCGCTCCCAAAAAGACCTTGCTGACCGAAAAAACCGCTGCCAGCCTGGTGCGCAAGATCCGCAAGAGCGGCCTGCAGCCCGGGCTGGCCACCGCGTTCATCCGCAGCCATGCGCCTGGTGCTCACCAGTCCGACTACATCGACCTGTGGAACAGCTTTGTGCAGGAATCGACCAAAACGCTGGGCAGCGACATGGATTACCAGATGCGCGACGCGCTGGCCTTGCTGCGCCGTGAGTGCCATGTGGCGGGGTGACGCGGCGTGCCGGAGCGACCCGGGCGCTTGAGGCCAGCGCCTGCGCGTGACCAATGCGCACCATCGCCCGCGCCATGGCGCACGTGGGCGCAACCCGCTCGGGCACCTAGCGTTCATGCATCTGCTGAGTCATTAGGGTGTGTTTACAATTGCATACGCATTTCCTGGCGTGCTTTTCTCTCCGGCTCGCAACACACGGCGGATTCCTCAGACCGTTTTGCGCACAGCCCTCAGCCCTTCCCATCCTCCGTGCACAGTCCCACGCTCGTCATCGTCGCAGGCATCCTCGCGGTGCTGGTTACCACGGTGCTTTATGCCGTGTGGCATTTCAACAAGGGCATTCCAGGCTTGCGGCTGTGGACGCTGTCTTTTCTGAGCGCCTCGGTGTTTTGCGCCATTTTGCTGGTGCGCGACTACACGCCGGAGGTGCTGTCAGTGGTGCTGACGCAGGCGTCCATCTCCGTGGCCGCTTACCTCTGCCTTCTGGCAAGCCGTGCCTACATGGGGCGGCACCCCTTGCCGCATGGGTATGCGGTGACGGTCATTGCTGCCGTAATGGCGTTGGCGGCGTATTTCACGGTGGTGCAGCCGCACCTGGGAGTCCGGTTTGCGTTGGCGGGATCGGTTTCTGGCGCATGCTTTTTGCTGACAGCCCACACCCTGGCGCGGGGTGGCTTTCGCAATGTGCCGGCACGCTATCTGTTTGCCCTCGTGGCGGGCCTGCATGGGCTTTTCCTGTTCTTGCGTCCGCTGCTGTTCAGGCTGGCCACGCCTGAAGTGGGTGGGGGTGCTGGCGCCGACATGGTGGCGCTGCTGTCGCAGTTCGTGGTGCTGGAAGCCACGTTGGCCTTGGTGATGATGGCATTTGGCACGCTGATGCTCACCAATGAATACATTACCAGCGAGTTGCGCCACCTGGCCGAGATGGACCCGCTGACCAATGTGTTCAACCGGCGTGCGTTTCTCACGCTGATGGACAAGGCCATCAGCAGCGCACAGCGCACGCCGTCTGGTCTTTCTGTGCTGGCGATGGATCTGGACCATTTCAAAAAGGTCAACGACACCTGGGGGCACAAAAGTGGCGACGACGTGCTGCGCCACTTTGTCCGCCTGGCGACCGGCTGCCTGCGCAAGGAGGACGTGATGGGGCGGCTGGGCGGTGAGGAGTTTGCCATTTTTCTGCCCAACGCCAGCAGCGAGGGCACCCGTGCCGTGGCCGAGCGCCTTCGTGCCATGGTGGCCAGCCAGCCTGTGCTCACCGATCGTGGCCCCATTGCCTTGACGGTGAGCATCGGGGCTACGCAATACCTGCCCGGCGATTCGTCAGATGCCCTTTTGCAGCGCGCGGACGAGGCCATGTACCTGGCCAAGGAGCATGGGCGCAACAGGGTGGAGGCAAGGGCTCTTTGAGGGCATGCGTGAGTTGATCACGGGCGAGGCAACGATGGCTGGCAACCCTGGGAGATCGTAAACAGGCTCCCCGGACAGGCCGGCCGCGAACGTGGCCAGCGCCAAGGCGTGGAGGGTGCCCACGGTGTGGCTTTGGCGCGAAACGGGGAAGGGCAGAAAAGCTGCGGTTTCATGGGTTGGTTTCTTGTATCGGTTGTTGGATTATTGGTGTGTCTCGGGGTGAATGATGCAAGTTAAATGGTTGTTTGACGCGCATCAAAGTGGGCCCAGGACACCCGTCGAAGAATGGCCACCATGTCTGCCGAAACCATATCGTCGCAGCCCTCGGCGGGCGATCTTTCAGGATGGAATGAGCGTATGGGCTGTGAAAAAAAAGGAGTTCCCATGACAACCCGAAAGCTGGCGCGCCTTGCGGCCCTGGCACTGTCCACTCTGGCTCTGGCCGCTGCGGCACAACACAAGGAGGGTGCATCGGCACCCGAGGTGAATTACCAGGCAGGTACTTCACCTCTGGCCGATGTGGCCATGTACCAAAGTTCGAATCCCAAGGCGCCCAAGATGACGCAGGCCGAGTTCGATCGGGCCCGCCAGATTTACTTTGAGCGTTGCGCTGGCTGCCACGGCGTGCTGCGCAAGGGTGCCACCGGCAAGCCACTGACGCCTGACGTCACGTTGCCCAAGGGCACGGACTACCTCAAGGTGTTCATCGCTTACGGCTCGCCCGCCGGCATGCCCAATTGGCAGACCTCGGGTGAGATGTCCGAGGCCGACGTGGACCTGATGGCCCGCTACATCCAGCAGGATCCTCCAGTCCCGCCAGAGTACGGCCTGGCGGACATGAAGAAAACGTGGAAGGTCGTCATTCCTGCGGACCAGCGTCCGAAGAAGAAGATGAACAACTACAACATCACCAACATCTTCTCGACCACGCTGCGCGATGCGGGCGAGATCGCGCTGATCGACGGTGACACCAAGGAAATCATCAGCATCATCAAGACCGGCTATGCGGTGCATATCTCGCGCATGTCGGCTTCGGGCCGCTACCTGTTCGTGATCGGTCGTGACGCCAAGGTCAACATGATCGATTTGTGGATGGAAAAACCCGACACGGTGGCCGAAATCCGCACCGGCCTGGAAGCGCGCTCGGTTGAGAGCAGCAAGTTCAAGGGCTTCGAAGACAAGTACGCGATTGCCGGCACCTACTGGCCGCCACAGTTCGTCATCATGGATGGCGACACGCTGGAACCCCTGAAGATCGTCTCCACCCGTGGCAACGTGGTGGGCACGCAGGAATACCACCCCGAGCCGCGCGTGGCCTCCATCGTGGGCAGCCACTTCAAGCCCGAGTTTGTCGTGAACGTCAAGGAGACCGGCAAGACCCTGATGGTGGACTATTCCAACCTGAACGCACTGAAGATGACCGAGATTGGCTCGGCACCTTTCCTGCATGACGGCGGCCTGGATGCTACCAAGCGCTACTTCATGGTGGCTGCCAACAACAGCAACAAGATTTCGGTGTTCGACCTCAAGGACAGCAAGCTTGCGGCCATCGTCGATGTGGGCAAGATTCCCCACCCCGGCCGCGGCGCGAACTTCAACCACCCGAAATACGGTCCTGTCTGGGCTACCGGTCACCTGGGCGACGAAACCATCTCCCTGATCGGCACCGACCCCAAGAAGCACAAGCAATACGCCTTCAAGGAAGTGGCCAAGCTCAAGGGCCCAGGCGGCGGCGCTCTGTTCATCAAGAGCCACCCCAAGTCCAACCACCTGTATTCGGATGCGCCGCTGAACCCCGATCCGAAGATCTCGCAGTCGGTGGTGGTGTATGACATGAAGAACCTGGACAAGGGCTATGTCACGCTGCCGATCGCCGAGTGGGCTGGTATCAAGGACGATGGTGCCAAGCGCGTCGTGCAGCCGGAATTCAACAAGGCCGGCGACGAAGTCTGGTTCTCGGTGTGGAGTGCCAAGGACAAGATCAGCGCCATGGTGGTGGTCGACGACAAGACACTCAAGCTCAAGAAGGTCATCAAGGACCCTCGCCTGATCACGCCGACCGGCCACTTCAACGTGTACAACACGCAGCACGACGTGTATTGATGTGACGGCGCCGCCGCGCAGCCCCCTCGGGCTTCGCGGTGGTGGCTACAAAAAAACCGCCGGCAGGAGCATTTCCTGCCGGCGGTTTTTTTATGGCGTTGGCGGACTATTTGGTGCCAAAAATGCGGTCACCCGCATCGCCCAGGCCGGGCAGGATATAGCCATGCTCGCTCAGTTCCCGGTCGATGGCGGCAGTGAAGATCTGCACGTCGGGATGGGCTTTTTGCAGCGTGGCAATGCCTTCGGGCGCGGCCAGCAGGCACACGAACTTGATGGAACGGGGGTGGAGCTTCTTCAGGCGTTCCACGGCGGCAGCAGCCGAGTTGCCGGTGGCCAGCATGGGGTCCACCACGATGATGTCGCGTTCTTCCATCTCGGACGGCATCTTGAAGTAGTACTCCACGGGCTGCAGCGTGGTCGGGTCGCGGTACAGGCCGATGTGGCCCACGCGGGCACCGGGCACCACGTTGAGCATGCCGTCCAGAAAGCCGTTGCCGGCGCGCAGGATGGACACCAGCACCAGCTTCTTGCCATCGATGACCTTGCCGGTCATGGTCTCCAGGGGGGTTTCGATCTGCACGTCCTGCAGCGGCATGTCGCGCGTGACTTCATAGGCCATCAGCGTGGAGAGTTCGCCCAGCAGGCGGCGAAAGCTGTTGGTGCTGGCTTCCTTCTTGCGCATCAACGTGAGCTTGTGCTGGACCAGGGGATGGGTGATGACGGTGACGTTGCTCATAGGGCGGAGGCCTTTTTTATGGTTATGGATGATCGGTAAAACGCAGTCAGTCTGCCAGAAAGCGCGAATAGCGCGCCATATCGACGTTGCCACCGCTGATCACGATGCCCACCCGGGCGCCGCGCACGTCCACGCTGCCGTTTCCTGCGCCGGCAAAGGCCAGGGCTCCGGTGGGTTCGACCACGATCTTCATGCGCTCGGCAAAAAAACGCAGGGCCTGCACCAGTTGTTCGTCGGTGGCGGTGACCATGTCGTCCGCCAAGCGCTGGATGATGGGGAAGGTGAGCTGGCCCAGCGCCTGGGTTTGCGCGCCGTCGGCAATGGTGTGGGGCGTGGTGATCTGCACGATATGGCCCGCTCGGTAGGACTGTTGCCCGTCGTTGCCCGTCTCGGGCTCCACGCCCACCACGCGGCAGTGTGGCGCCAGTGCCTCGGCGGCCAGCAGGCTACCCGCCAGCAGGCCGCCGCCGCCCACGCAGACGAAGAGGTAGTCGAGGTGGGGCACTTCTTCCAGCAGCTCCTTGGCCGCGGTGCCTTGGCCCGCGATGACGTGCGGGTGGTCATAGGGCGGCACCAGCGTCATGCCGCGCTCCTGCGCCATGCGCCGGCTGATGGCCTCGCGGTCTTCGGTGTAGCGGTTGTAGGTGACGACCTGTGCGCCATATCTGCGCGTGGCGGCCATCTTGGCGGCGGGGGCGTCTTCGGGCATGACGATCACGGCGGGCATGTCCAGCAGCCGGGCCGAAATGGCGATGGCCTGGGCATGGTTGCCGGCCGAGAAAGCCAGCACACCGCCCTTGCGCTGCTCGTCGGTGAACTGGGCCAGGGTGTTGAAGGCGCCGCGGAACTTGAAGGCGCCCGTACGCTGCAGGTTTTCGCACTTGAAGAAAAGCTGCGCGCCCAGCCGCTCATCGGCGGTGGTGGAGCGCAGCACTGGCGTGCGGTGCGCCATGCCATGCAAGCGATGCGCTGCATCGGCCACATCGGCGTAGGTGGGCGCAGACATGGGCACGGAAACGGGTGTCTGGGTCATGGCGGCATCCTTGGGCAGGTGGGGCGCAGGGATGCGGCAACCACGCTGCCGCATCATAGCCCGTTGCGGTGCATTTTGAAGCAAATCAACGCTACAGCGCTTATTCTGTATGTACTTGCAGCTATCTATTTTGATGAATCTGGGGTCGGTCCTGTTCGCTGAAGCGCTGCAGCGGGGCCAGCGCCGGGAAGTCGCCCGCCCGCTTTTGCTTCATGGCCTTGACCGATTCGCGCAAATGCTGGTTGCTCCAGATGGCGCCCTGCAGCCAGCCCATCTGGCGCAGGCTGTCCTCCACGGAATGGTCGCGGGCATAGTTCACCGCCTGCTTGGTGCCCCAGATGGCCACGGGGGGCTTGCTGGCGATCTCGCGCGCGCATTGCAGGGCGGCGGCCAGCATGGCGTCCTGTGTGTCGAACACTTCGTTGACCAGGCCGTAAGCCAGGGCTTTTTGCGCGCCCAGGCGGCGGCCGGTGTAGGCCAGCTCCTTGACAACGCCCAGCGGGATCAGTTTGGGCAGGCGCTGCAGCGTGCCCACGTCGGCCACCATGCCGATGTTGATCTCCTGGATGCAGAAGAACGCATCCTGCGTGGCGTAGCGGATGCAGCCGGCCGTCACCATGTCCACCGCGCCGCCGATGCAGCCGCCCTGGATGGCCATGATCACGGGGATGCGCAGGCTTTCGACGCGGGTGAAGGTGGCTTGCATGTCGGTCAGCAGGTCGAAGATGGCGGCGCGGCCCTCGGGGCTCTGGTCGTCCATGGCAATGGCGCCGCTGAAGGTTTCGAGCGCCATGCCCGCGCTGAAATGCTTGCCGGTGCTGCTGATGACCAGCGCCCGCGCCTCGCCCGTCTGGTGCAACTGGGCCAACACCCCATCGAGCTCGCGCCAGAAGGTGGGGTGCATGGTGTTCATGGCCTCGGGTTGGTTCAGTACCAGATGGGCCACGTGGTCGGTGGTGCTCAGGGAAAAACAGGTGGGAGGGGTCATGGACGAGGAATGTAGGCCCGCGGTGCTGCTGCACACCGTCGCGTGGGCGACTTCCCATGAAATATGCCGTTGACGCTTGTAAATAAAACGCTGGAAGCTATTAAATCAGGAGTAATGTGCTGTGCCAGAGCGCCGCAGAGCCCGGGCGACCTGCCGCATCAACGCCGCTTGCTGCCCCCGAAGATTCCGCCCAGCACGCCGCGCAGGATCTCCCTGCCCAGCGAGGTACCCATGGTGCGAACTGCCGACTTGGCCATGGTCTGGGCCAGTCCGTCGCGCCTTCCGCCGCGCGGCCCCGTGCTGCCAAACAGCACGTCGTTGAGTCCGCCCATCAGGCCGCCGCCTTCTTCGGCGGGTGTTCCGCTGGCGCTTCTGCCATGGCCATTGGGCGTCTGCGTCGCGGCCTCCTCGGCGCGGCCCTTGAGTTTTTCGTAGGCCGATTCACGGTCCACCACCTTTTCGTACACCCCGGCTACCAGCGAGCTGGCCATCAACGCCTGGCGCTGTTGCGGTGTGATGGGACCGAGCTGGCTGCCGGGCGGCAGCACAAACACCCGTTCGGTCACGCTGGGGCGGCCCTTGGCGTCCAGAAAGCTCACCAGCGCTTCGCCCACGGCCAGCTCGGTGATGGCGGTTTCGATGTCCAGGCCCGGCTTCTGGCGCATGGTGGTGGCCGTGGCTTTCACTGCCTTCTGGTCACGAGGTGTGAAGGCGCGCAGCGCATGCTGCACCCGGTTGCCCAGCTGGGCGAGCACGCTGTCGGGGATGTCCAGCGGGTTCTGGGTGACGAAGTACACGCCCACGCCCTTGGAGCGTACCAGGCGCACCACCAGCTCGATGCGCTCGACCAGCACCTTGGGCGCTTCGTTGAACAGCAGGTGGGCCTCGTCGAAGAAGAACACCAGCTTCGGAATCTCGGGGTCGCCGATCTCGGGCAGTTGTTCGAACAGCTCGGACAGCATCCACAAGAGGAAGGTGGCATACAGGCGTGGCGAGTTCATGAGCTTATCGGCCGCCAGGATGTTGAGTACCCCTTTGCCGTCCACCGTCTGCATGAAGTCCGCGATGTCCAGCATGGGCTCGCCGAAGAACTTGTCGCCGCCTTGCTGCTCGATCTGCAGCAGCCCGCGCTGGATGGCACCCACGCTGGCGGCGCTCACGTTGCCGTATTCGGTGGTGAATTCCTTGGCGTTGTCGCCCACGTACTGCAGCATGGCACGCAGGTCCTTCAGGTCCAGCAGCAGCATGCCGTTGTCGTCGGCGATCTTGAAGACCAGGTTGAGCACGCCGAGCTGGGTCTCGTTGAGGTTGAGCATGCGTCCCAGCAGCAGCGGGCCCATGTCGGAGATGGTGGCGCGCACCGGGTGACCCTGTTCGCCGAACACGTCCCACAGCGTGGTGGGGCAGGACTGGGCAGTGGGCAGTTCCAGCCCGCGATCCTTGAGGGTGGCGGCCAGCTTGTCGCCGATCTTTCCGCTTTGGCTGGCGCCCGTGAGGTCACCCTTCACGTCGGCCATGAACACGGGCACGCCGATGCGCGAAAAGTTCTCGGCCAGGGTCTGCAGGGTCACGGTCTTGCCGGTGCCGGTGGCGCCGGTGATGAGTCCGTGGCGGTTGGCCAGGCCGGGCAGCAGGTGGCATTCAATCGTGCCATGTTTGGCAATCAGCAGGGGTTCGGCCATTTAGGGTTTCCTCGGAGATCGGTGGCAGGCAAAAGTAAAATCGCGGCCACTAGATTAAATCAATACCAAAGGACTTCCCGTGGCAGGACACAGCAAATGGGCGAATATCCAGCACCGCAAGGGGCGCCAGGATGAAAAACGCGGCAAGATCTGGACCCGCATCATTCGTGAAATCACTGTGGCCGCCCGTGCCGGTGGCGGCGACCTGTCTGCCAACCCCCGCCTGCGCCTGGCGGTGGACAAGGCCAAGGCGGCCAACATGCCCGCTGACCGCATCAAATACAACATCGACAAGGCCACAGGCAACGCCGAAGGCCTGACCTACGAAGAAATCCGCTACGAAGGCTATGGCATCGGTGGCGCCGCCATCATGATCGACACCATGACCGACAACCGCGTGCGCACCGTGGCCGAAGTGCGCCACGCGTTCAGCAAACACGGTGGCAACATGGGCACCGAAGGCTCGGTGGTGTTCCAGTTCAAGCACTGTGGCCAGCTGATTTTTGCCCCTGGCACGAGTGAAGACAAGGTGATGGAGGTGGCGCTGGAGGCGGGCGCCGAAGACGTGCTGACCGATGACGATGGTGCGGTGGAGGTGTTGACCGCCCCAGCCGACTTTGAAACCGTAAAAAACGCGCTGGAGGCCGCAGGCCTGGCGCCCGAGGTGGCCGGCGTGACCATGCGGCCCGAGAACACGATTGAGCTGACCGGCGACGACGCCGCCAAGATGCAAAAGCTGCTGGACGTGCTGGAAGACCTGGACGACACCCAGGAGGTCTATCACAACGCTGCTTTGTGACACAGCGCTGCGCTCTCGCCATTTTTTCTTGCACTGACCTGTTTTCCCACTGATATTCCCCGAACCCCCGCCCAGCGGTCGAGTGCTGCGCGCCGGGTTCACCAAAGGCTCCTATGAAAGTACTTGTGATTGGTGGCGGCGGCCGTGAACACGCGATGGCGTGGAAACTGAGCCAGTCCCCCAAGGTGACCAAGGTGTATGTGGCGCCTGGCAATGGTGGCACGGCGCTCTCCAGCCACCTTGAAAACATCGCCATCACCGACGTGCGTGAACTGCGCTTGTGGGCCCAGGCCGAGAAGATCGCGCTCACCGTCGTTGGCCCCGAGGCCCCGCTGGCAGCGGGCGTGGTCGATGAGTTCCGTGCCAACGGCCTGCGCATCTTCGGCCCTACCAAGGCGGCTGCGCAGCTGGAAAGCTCCAAGGCGTTCAGCAAGGCCTTCATGCGCCGCCACGGCATTCCCACGGCCGACTACGACACCTTCACCGACCCGGCTGCGGCCCACGCCTTTGTGGATCGCCTGGGTGCGCCCATCGTCATCAAGGCCGACGGCCTGGCCGCCGGCAAGGGCGTGGTGGTGGCCACGACGCTGCAAGAGGCCCACGACGCCGTCGATTTCATGCTGGTGGACAACAAATACGGCGTGGCGCACAACGAGGGTGGCGCGCGCGTCGTCATCGAAGAATTCCTCGACGGCGAGGAAGCCAGTTTCATCGTGCTGTGCGACGGCAAGAACGTGCTGGCGCTGGCCACCAGCCAGGACCACAAGCGCCTCAAAGACGGCGATGAAGGCCCCAACACCGGTGGCATGGGCGCTTATTCGCCCGCGCCCGTGGTCACGGCCGATGTGCATGCCCGTGCCATGCGCGAGATCATCCTGCCCACCATCCGGGGCATGGAAAAGGACGGCATTCCGTACACGGGCTTTTTGTATGCGGGCCTGATGATCGACGCCAAGGGCCACCCCAAGACGCTCGAATTCAACTGCCGCATGGGCGACCCGGAGACGCAACCCATCCTCATGCGCCTGAAAAGCGATTTTTACGATGTGATGGCCGCGGCAGCCGACGGCAAGCTCGACCAGATCGAACTGCAGTGGGACCGCCGTACCGCCCTGGGCGTGGTCATGGCCGCCCACGGCTACCCCGAGGATCCGCGCAAGGGCGATGCGATCACCGGCCTGCCTGCCGAGGCGGACGATGCAGTGGTGTTCCATGCAGGTACGCAGTTGAAAGACGGCGTGGTCAGCGTCACCGGCGGCCGTGTGCTGTGCGTCACCGTGCTGGCCGACAGTGTCAAGCAGGCGCAGCAGCGCGCCTATGACGTGGCGCGCGGCATTCACTTTGACGGCGCGCAGTACCGCCACGACATCGGCTTCCGGGCCCTGAAAAACTGATGGCAGACGCTCAGGCCTTGAACCCTGCCGACACGGTGGCCCGCGTGCGCGGCTACCTGGTGGGCCTGCAGGCGCGCATCACCGATGCACTGGGAGCCCTGGAAGGCGAGGGCGGTGCGCGCTTTCTGGCCGACGCCTGGCGCAAAGCCCCCGGCGAGCCGCTGCAGGGCGATGGCATCACCAAGATCATGGAAGGTGGGCGGGTGTTCGAGCGCGCGGGCTGCGGCTTCAGCCATGTGCGCGGACCGCAGCTGCCGCCCTCGGCCACGCAGCACCGGCCCGAGCTGGCGGGCGCGCCGTTCGAGGCCATGGGTGTGTCGCTGGTGTTCCACCCGCGCAACCCCTACGTGCCCACGGTGCACATGAACGTGCGCATGATCGCCGCTGGCCATCCGGGGCAAATACCCACCTGCTGGTTTGGCGGCGGCATGGACCTGACTCCGTACTACGGCTTCGAAGAAGACGCGGTGCACTTCCACCGTACCTGCCGCGATGCGCTGGCACCGTTTGGTGACGACAAGTACCCGCGTTTCAAGCAGTGGTGCGACGAATACTTCTGCCTCAAGCACCGCAGCGAGCAGCGCGGGGTTGGCGGGGTGTTCTATGACGACTTCTCGGAGCTGGGCTTCGAGCAAAGCCTGGCCATGACGCAGTCGGTAGGCGATGCCTTCCTCGGCGCCTATCTGCCCATCGTGGAAAGGCGCCAGAACCTGCCGTTTGGCGAGCGCGAGCGCGACTTCCAGCTCTACCGCCGGGGCCGCTATGTCGAGTTCAATCTGGTGTGGGATCGGGGCACGCACTTTGGTCTGCAGTCGGGCGGGCGCACTGAATCCATCCTGCTGTCCATGCCGCCGCTGGTGGCATGGTCGTATCAGCGCTCAGACGTGGCCGAGTCGGCCGAAGCCCAGCTTGTGCAGCGCTTTCTGGTGCGGCGCGACTGGCTTGCCGATGGCGCTGACACGACATCCTAAAGGCCGTGAAAAGCGCAAAAGCTATAATTTCAATAGCTGTCAGCGCTTTTTACACAGGCACTGGAGGTAAAAATGCCTCAAACTGCCGCAGTACCCGAGCGCAACACCCAAGGCGCAGCCCGCTGGCTGTGCGCCGCGTTGCACGCTATATTGATTCCATTCCCTTTCTAACCACCGCCTGATGACCACCTCCACCAAACCGGAAACCGCCGCCAAAAAAGACGTCACCAAACTCCAGCGTGCCATCGTCGATGGACTGGAGGACGTCAAGGCGCAAGACATCCAGGTCTTCAACACCGAGCATCTCTCGCCGCTGTTTGAACGGGTGATCGTGGCATCGGGCACCTCCAACCGCCAGACCAAGGCACTGGCTGCCAGCGTGCGCGATGCGGTGAAAGAAGCCGGTTTTTCCAAGCCGCGCATCGAAGGCGAAGACAACGGCGAATGGATCATCGTGGACTGCGGTGCCGCCGTGGCGCACATCATGCAGCCCACCATCCGCCAGTACTACCGCCTGGAAGAGCTGTGGGGCGACACGCCGGTGCGCCTGAAGCTGGGCGCAGCCAAGCCCGTGGCTGCGGCGGCCAAGAAGGCACCCGCCAAGAAAAAGGCCGCTACCGTTGCGGCAGAGGTCCCCGCCCGCAAGCCCGGCAAGCCCAAGGCGGCCAGCGCCGCCGTGACAGAGGCCAAGCCCAAAGCGGCAGCCAAGAAGGCACCGGCCCGCAAGACCCCTGCCACGGCCGCGGCAGGTGCCGCAGCCAAGAAGCCCTCAGTCGCCAAGAAGGCCCCCGTAAAGACGGTGGTCGTCAAGCCCGCAGCCAAAAAGCCTGCTGCGAAGAAATCTGCCCCGCGCGCCGCTTCCAAGCCCGCTGCAGCCACAAAGCCCGCAGCCAAAAAGGCGCCTGCCCGCAAGGGCTGAGGCTTTGCCGCAGGGTTCTTTGCGCGCGTCGCCTGACCTGCGCCAGGGGCCCGGTTTTCACACCAAGGCGCATACATGAAGCTGCTTATCGTGGCGGTGGGGCAGCGGGTGCCTGATTGGGCGCAAACGGCCTACGACGATTACGCCAAACGCTTTCCACCCGAACTCAAGGTCGAGCTCAAGGCTGTCAAGACCGAACCGCGCGGCTCCAAGACCCTGGAGACGCTCTACGCCGCCGAGCGCGAGCGCATCGAAGCCGCCATCCCGCGCGGCACACGCGTGGTAGCCCTGGACGAACGCGGCGCCAACCTCACCACCAAGGCCCTGGCCGAACGCCTCAAGGGCTGGCAACTGGGGGGCGACGATGTGGCGCTGGTCATCGGCGGCCCTGACGGGCTGGATCCAGCCTTCCGCCAGGCCGCACACGAACGCATCCGCTTGTCGGATCTCACCCTGCCCCATGCCATGGTGCGCGTGCTGCTGATCGAGCAGCTTTACCGCGCGTGGTCGGTGAACGCAGGACATCCCTACCACCGCGAATGAGATACCGGGACGGCGGGGTGGTGTATGAATTGCTATTCTATTGGTAGCTTCTAGCGCTTTATTTATAAGCTATAGAGTGAATTTTTACCATAAATCTGACCATGCCCGACTTCATCTATCTTGCCTCCCAGAGCCCCCGCAGGCGCCAGCTGCTCGAACAACTGGGCGTGCGCCACGAGCTGCTGCTGCCCAATGTGGAGGGCGACGAGCCGGAGGACGCTGAGGCCATCGAGGTGGTATTGCCCGGCGAATCCCCCACGGCCTATGTGGAGCGTGTGACGGGGCTGAAGCTTGACTCCGCCGTGGCACGGCGCGCACGCCGTGGTTTGCCCGATGCCCCTGTCCTTTGCTCTGACACCACCGTGGCCTTGGGCCGCACCATCTATGGCAAGCCCGACGATGCGGAGCACGCAGCGCGCATGCTGGCCAAGCTGGCGGGCCACGAGCACCGGGTGCTCACCGCCGTGGCGCTGCAGGTGGGCACCAAACGCATTTCGGCACTGTCCGTGTCGCGCGTCACCTTTGCCGCCATGACGACCGCACAGATCAACGCCTACGTGGCCACCGGCGAGCCGCTGGGCAAGGCTGGGGCCTACGGCATCCAGGGCCGGGCGGCGGCGTATGTGGAACACCTGGCGGGCAGTTATTCGGGCATCATGGGCCTGCCCTTGTACGAAACGGCGCAACTGCTGCGCGCCGCCGGGTTTGCTATCTGAGAACAACATGCAACAAGACATCCTGATCAACTGGTCCCCCCAGGAAACTCGCGTGGCCGTGGTGGAGCACGGCGCAGTGCAGGAGCTGCACATCGAGCGCACGCTGGAGCGGGGTCTGGTGGGCAATGTTTATCTGGGCAAGGTCTCACGCGTGCTGCCGGGCATGCAGTCGGCCTTCATCGACATCGGGCTGGAACGCGCGGCCTTTCTGCATGTGGCTGACGTGTGGCAGCGCCAGCCGGATGGCGAGCCGCCGGCATTTGCGCGCAAGAGCGAGCCGCAGGTGCCGATCGAAAAGCAGGTGTTCGAGGGCCAGGCGCTCATGGTGCAGGTCATCAAGGACCCCATCGGCACCAAGGGCGCGCGCCTGTCCACGCAGATCAGCATTGCGGGCCGCCTGCTGGTGTTTCTGCCGCAGGACGACCATGTGGGCGTGTCGCAGAAGATTCCACCTGCCGAGCGCGATGCGCTGCGCGCGCGCCTGCAGGCACTGGTGGGCGACAAGTCCACGGGCGGTGGCGGTGGCTTCATCCTGCGCACCAATGGTGAGGATTCCACCGACGCAGAGCTGGCCGAGGACATTGCCTATCTGCGCAAGACCTGGGCGCGCATCAAGGAAGCCTCGCTCAAGCTGCCCGCCATGTCGCTGCTGCACCAGGACCTGGACCTGCTGCAGCGCGTGCTGCGCGACCTGGTGGGTGACCACACGCAGACCATCCGGCTTGATTCGATGGAGCAGTTCCAGCGCCTGCGTGCGTTCGGACAGGAATTCATGCCCGCAGCCGCCGGCAAGCTGCAGCACTACAAGGGCGAGAGGCCCATCTTTGACCTGTACTCCATCGACGAAGAAGTGGCCAAGGCCTTGGGCCGTCGTGTGGATCTGAAGTCGGGTGGCTACCTTATCGTGGACCAGACCGAGGCGCTCACCACCATTGATGTGAATACAGGTGGCTATGTGGGCGCGCGCAATTTCGACGACACCATCTTCAAGACCAACCTGGAAGCCGCGCAGGCCATTGCGCGCCAGCTGCGCCTGCGCAACCTGGGTGGCATCATCATCGTGGACTTCATTGATATGGCCCGTGAGGACCATCAGGAAGCCGTTCTTTCAGAGTACAAGAAACAGCTTGCGCGCGACCGGGTCAAAACCATGTCGGGCGGCTTTTCTCAATTGGGTCTGGTGGAGATGACACGCAAGCGCACCCGCGAATCGCTTGCACACATGTTGTGCGAACCTTGCAGTGTCTGCAGGGGGGCCGGTCAGGTGAAAACCGCACGCAGCGTTTGCTACGACGTACTGCGCGAAATTCTGCGCGAGGCTCGCCAATTCAACCCGCGGGAGTTTCGCGTAGTGGCGTCGCCGCGCGTTGTGGAGCTTTTTCTGGATGAAGAGAGCCAGCATCTCGCGGGCTTGAGCGATTTCATTGGCAAACCCATCTCACTGCAAGCCGAGAGTGCCATGGGTCAAGAGCAGTACGACATCGTGCTGCTGTAATGTTGTCAAGGCAATGCACGCCGGAGTGGCGGGCTTGGCCCATCCGTCTTGTCACTCGGGGTGAAGCAGGTGATGGGACGCGCTGGAGTCTCGTCTTTTTCCTGGTTTTCCCGTGCTAAAATCTATGGCTTCGCTGCCTTGAGCCCTCCTCTTTGGTAGGTTGTAGGCGGCGGAGGAAAAAAAGAAGATGGTTTTGGGTTGGTCTGGGTAAAAACCCGGTATATAATTCAAGGCTTCGCTCGGTGGGTCTGGTTGCTGTGAGTGGCTGGGATCTGGAGAGTGAAAGTTTTCGAAAGTTTGACGGTTCTTCAAAAACTGTGCTAGAATTTAAGGCTTCGCTGATCGCAGCGGGTTGAAGATGATGAGGCGGCTTAGGCGCTTTGTGATCTGGTTCATTAAAAACATACAGCCGATAAGCGTGGGCGTTTGATGGCGAGTGCCAAGTTCTTTGGAACTAGTGCTTAGCACTACAAACGCTCATGAGAGAGAAGTGAAGTTCACTTCAATTCTT